>NZ_JCAUAP010000011.1:0-298487 GCF_059692015.1 Paenibacillus sp. J22P165
GTTGGGGTTGGGGTTGGGGTTGGGGTTGGGGTTGGGGTTGGGGTTGGGGTTGGGGTTGGGGTTGGGGTTGGGGTTGGGGTTGGGGTTGGGGTTGGGGTTGGGGTTGGGGTTGGGGTTCTGACTCTGGCTCTGGCTCTAGTTCTGGTTCTGCTGGTCTTGCCCTGTTCTGGCTCTGGTTCTGGCTCTGATTCCGTTCCTGCTGGTATGGCTCTGGGTTGAACAAATCAGACGACCACCATACCATTCGAACCCTTTCCAAAATCTAACTGGAAAAAGTACATCTATTTCGGGGAATTCTCCTCGAAAACAGGAATTAGATGGAAAATATACAGCAATTTCCTCCTCATTAGGGCTATACCGAGGAATATCGCAAAATTAGCTGTACGAAATCCAGTTATTCCGCAAAACAGCTCCCTTTTGATTTATTTAACTGTATAAAATACATCTATTCAAAGAAGCAACTAGCCACAAGTCCTACCACAAATGCCTCCAACTAACCTCCTCCTCTAAACAAATACAAGTTTCGCAACACATCCCCATAAATAAAAAAACACCCTTCAATCCACAAGTGGACCAAAGGGTATTCCAATCAATTCTAGTGCTCATCCCAGCTGTCTAGGTAAGCTTTTTGCTCATCAGATAGAGCATCAACGCTAGTACCTAGTGATTCCAGCTTGTAGCGAGCTACTTGCTCATCAAGTACATAAGGAACATTCACAACTGTATTACCAAGTGATTCGTAGGCATCATTCACATGTTTCAAGGACATCGCTTGAAGCGCAAATGTCATGTCCATGATTTCTGCTGGGTGACCATCACCAGCTGCAAGGTTAACCAAGCGGCCTTCAGCGAGTACGTAAATTTTACGACCATCTGTCAATTGATATTCCTCAATGTTACGACGAACTGTACGCTTCGAAGAAGACAATGCTTCTAACTCTGGTTTGTTCACTTCAACATCAAAGTGACCTGCGTTAGAAAGAATCGCGCCATCCTTCATCACTTTGTAGTGTTCACCACGAATGACATCACGGTTACCTGTAACCGTTACGAAGAAATCGCCTAATTTAGCTGCTTCAATCATCGGCATAACTGCGAAACCGTCCATGTAAGCCTCTACGCCTTTGATCGCATCGATTTCAGTAACGATAACGTTAGCGCCTAAGCCTTTTGCACGCATAGCCACACCTTTACCACACCAGCCGTAACCTACAACTACGACCGTTTTACCTGCAACAACCAAGTTCGTTGTACGGTTAATGCCATCCCAAACGGATTGGCCAGTACCGTAACGGTTGTCGAACAAATATTTACAGTAAGCATCATTAACAGCAACCATCGGGAAACCAAGCTTCCCGTCTTTTTCCATCGCTTTCAAACGAAGAATACCTGTTGTTGTTTCTTCTGCTCCACCGCGAACATTAACTGCCAAGTCTTTGCGCTCGGAGTGCAAGAGTGAAACGAGATCGCCACCATCATCAATGATTAGATCCGGTTTGGATTCCAATGACTTAATAAGAAGTTCTTTGTATTCTTCAGGACTTGGGTTGTATTTCGCAAATACAGTAATCCCATCTTCTACAAGCGCCGCGCAAACATCGTCTTGTGTGGAAAGCGGGTTGCTTCCCGTGATCGTCACTTCCGCACCACCAGCTTGAACGACTTTTGCTAAGTAAGCTGTTTTGGCTTCCAAGTGCAAGGAAATCGTAACTTTCAATCCTTTGAAAGGCTGCTCTTTCTCAAATTGCTCACGAATCCGATTCAAAACCGGCATATGCGCTTGAACCCAATCAATTTTCAAATGACCATCTGGCGCTAACGCCATGTCTGTTACAATACTGTTTGTTGCAGTTGTCATGTTCGTTCCTCCTACAAATAATAGATACGGTGCAAGCCATCTACGGGTATCGGCGTTTGTATTAATGTATGTAGCCAAACATTCCCATAACGATTCAGATAAGCACACCCATTATACACTCTTTCTTGGGGCTTGGCTAACGGAAATATCGTAAGTCGAACTCGATCCAATTGCCGGATCGCCGCATCGAACTGCGTGTGGGATGCTTCGCTAGCTTTATGATGCAAATATTCGATTTGTTCCACGATTTTAGCCAGATTCGTATCACCAAGTTTCTTCACACCAGGGTTAATGCTACTGAGTGATTCTACTAAGGGAGCATACGCACTCAAGAAGGATGCTTTTACGTCCTCAAATCGCTCATTAAGCTGAAGTGTGTCTTGCGCATCCAACCAAGCTTGCTTCTTCTCATCAAAACGTTCAATAACATCTGTCAATGCGAGCTCATATTTGTCCATCTGTTTCTTGATCGTGCCTTCAATCAATGTGAACTCCATACGCGGCAATACAATCGGCATCCGCATGTGAAAATGTTCAAACGCTTGCTTCGTAAGTGCCCAGTAAGCAATTTCGCCAGGGCCTAGTACGGTCGCTAAGACTGGGAATAAAAATTCTTGCATAAGCGGTCGCGTCATCACATTGTTACTAAACTGTTCAGGCGTCGTTATCGCTTTATCTAGAAGCTCATCTTTCGAGTAAGTTACGATATGTTTCTTATCCGAAAATTGATCACCTTCACGCTGTAGCAGCAGTCTTGCTCCCTCTGCAAAAACGAACAAGTTCGCAGCTTGCTCATGTACCTCAGCTTGAATCCCGTAGCCAGCTTGACTAACCTCCGCTTTACTTTGCATCAATGCCGCAGCTAAGGTCTCGTTCTGCCCAATAATCCGCTCGAACATCGATGATTCCAACGCGCGGAGCGCAGGCTCATCAGAATCAATCAATACGAGACCATACTCCCCGAACAACATCGCCATCCATCGAGCAAAAGCATCTGAAAGCGTCGCTTCACCTTCTGAAGCTGAACGCATTTTATCTAACAAAGAAGCTTTGAATTCCGTATCCATCAATGACTGATCTAACTTATTCAGCGCCTCTTCCCACGCGTCAGAGGTTAATGGCAGGCGGCTCACAGAAGTCCTTGCTCCTGTAGGATGATCTACCTTCAACTTTTCAATTTGCTGCGCGCTAGAAAGAACATGAACATGATTGACTTCGTCAAAATCGTGATCCTCCCCAGCTATCCAGAAAATAGGCACAACGGGGCGCTGTAACTTTGCACTCCATTCACGAGCGGATTGGATAAGGGTGATTGCCTTATACAAGATCATGAGTTGGCCGCCAAACAACCCTGCTTGCTGACCACCCACTACGGCTAGCGTTTGCTTGTCGCTTAGAGCCGCAATATGTTCGAATGCAGTCTCGCCATTCCCTACACGTCTATTGTAGGCTTCTAACACCTCTACAAGGCGCTCACGCTGAACATGCGGAGCATCTTGAGCTCCATCTAACCAAGTGACGCGAGCTTGCCAATCTTGTTCATTTCCAAAATGATACGGAAACAACGCTTTCGCATTGCCTTTACCCGTTATATAATCTTCCGCCAATATTTGATTTTTCTTCCAATGAAAAGTTTCCATTTGCATATGCGACTAGTGTCTCCTCTTCATAACAAATAAAACAACTATCTTTTGATTGTACACGGTAGCCCTGAAATCGTCAAAACTGTATTTATTATAATTACAATTATGTAGGAAGAGTTTAATGATGAAAAGCCGCCCCAATCGGGACGGCTAAACAAATTAGTATAAGTGACAAGCAACAAAGTGGTTTGGTTCCACTTCTTTACTAGGCGGCATGGAATCTGCACACTTCGCCATCGCTTGCGGACAACGTGTACGGAACGGACAACCACTTGGCGGGTTGAGCGGACTCGGTACATCGCCTTGAAGAATAATACGCTCACGCGTACGTTCAATTTCTGGATCCGGGATCGGAATCGCCGAAAGCAGTGATTGTGTATACGGATGTAACGGCTTCGCATAAAGTGCGTCGGACGTTGTCACCTCTACAAGGCTTCCCAAATACATAACTCCGATTCGATCAGAGATATGCTTAACCATCGCCAAATCATGCGCGATAAATAGATATGTTAAGCCCATTTCTTTTTGCAATCTTTTGAAAAGGTTAACGACTTGAGCTTGTACGGAAACGTCCAATGCTGAGATTGGCTCATCGGCGATAATGAACTTCGGTTCAATCGCAAGCGCACGGGCAATCCCAATACGTTGACGTTGACCACCGGAGAACTCATGCGGGAAACGACTTGCATGCTCATCGTTCAAGCCGACAGCACGAAGCAATTCCATAACGCGTTCTTTACGTTTCGCGCCTTTGTACAACCCGTGAATATCAATACCTTCAGCAATGATATTCCCAACAGTCATACGCGGGTTCAAGGATGCGTAAGGATCTTGGAATACCATTTGCATATTCCGATTAAATTCCTTCAGCTTTTTCCCAGTCAGCTTATGAACATCTTCACCATCGAAAATGACTTCGCCTTCTGTAGCGTCATAAAGTTTAATAATCGTTCTTCCTGCTGTGGATTTCCCACAACCGGACTCCCCTACTAAACCAAATGTTTCACCGCGTTTAATTTCTATTGAAAAATTGTCTACGGCTTTTAAAATCTTGCCGTTTCCAAGATTAAAGTGCTTCTTCATATTGCGAATTTGCAAAATCGGTTGATCAGACTTAGCCACTGACTTAGACATGACTGCTACCTCCCACTCCTACAGGACGTTCAACCTTCGGTGCGTCAGGGTGAAGCAACCAGCAAGCTGCTGAATGAGTATCAGACAACACAGAATGAGCTGGATCTTCTTCCAGACAGTGATTCATCGCATATGGACATCTCGCTGCGAATGCACACCCTTTAGGCGGAGCGAACAAATCTGGCGGTGTACCAGGAATCGGCACAAGCTCTTCATTCGTGTTCGTATCCAACCGCGGCACTGAACGAAGTAAACCCCACGTATACGGATGCTGTGGCTCGTAGAAAATCTCATCTACGGTGCCTTGTTCAATAATTTTCCCTGCATACATAACCACAACGCGGTCTGCCATATCGGCAACAACCCCTAGGTCATGCGTAATTAATATAATAGAAGAGTCCGTTTTCTCCGAGATCGTCTTCATTAGATCAATAATTTGTGCTTGGATCGTAACGTCTAGCGCTGTTGTAGGCTCATCAGCAATAAGAAGCTTAGGCGAACAAGCTAGAGCAATCGCGATCATAATACGTTGACGCATACCACCTGAAAGTTCATGTGGATATTGGTGAATACGCCCTTCAGGCGAATTGATACCAACAAGCTTGAGAATTTCAATTGCTTTTTCTCTAGCTGCGCTTTTACTCAAACCTTCGTGCTTAATCAAACCTTCCGTGATTTGATCGCCGATTTTCATCGTCGGATTCAATGAAGTCATTGGATCCTGGAAAATCATACCCATTTCTGAGCCACGAATTTTCTCCATCTGTCTGTTGGATAGTTTGGTAATGTCCACTTTCCCGTCAAACATGATAGAACCGCTTTTTATATAACTAGGCGGAGTAGGAATTAAACGCATGAGCGTTTGTGCCGTTACGGATTTACCGCAGCCGGATTCACCTACAATCGCCAACACTTCACCTTTTTTCAAAGAAAAAGATACGCCACGAACAGCTTGAACTTCACCCGCATAAGTCTGGAATGAAACTCGTAAATCTTTCACTTCTAGTAAATTGTCTTTGGTGCTCATCATTATTCACCCCTTCTTACTTGCGCATTTTTGGATCTAGCGCATCACGAAGCCCATCGCCGAGAAGATTGAAGCTTAACAAAATCAAGCTGAAGATAATCGTCGGGAAAATAAGGCGATGCGGATATAACCGAATATAGTTAGCACCATCTGACAGTAAGTTACCTAGCGATGCCAGAGGCGGCTTTACACCTAGACCAATGAAACTCAAGAATGCTTCAGTAAAGATCGCAGATGGCACAACGAATGTGATCTGTACGATAATTATACCAAGTGCATTCGGGATCAAGCTACGCATAATTATTCTCATGGGAGAAGCTCCCAATGTGCGTGAAGCAAGTACGAATTCTTGCTCTTTGAGCGTCAACATTTGTCCACGAACAAGTCGGGCCATCGGTACCCACCCTGTAATACTGTAGGCGATAATGATGGACGAAACCCCCGAACCGATAACCATGATCAATAGAATGGCAATCAACAAGAACGGAATCGCATAAACAATCTCAATGGAGCGTTGCATAATTTCATCGACTTTTCCGCCGTAATAAGCAGAAATACCACCGTAAATAACACCAACGACCAAATCAATTAAAGCAGCTGTAATACCAATAAATAGGGAGATACGAGTACCCCACCATACACGTGTCCAAACATCACGACCGAAGTCATCTGTTCCAAAGAAGTGCGACCCGCTTGGCACCGCATTTTTAAGCTTCAAATTTTGAGTCTGATAATCGTAGCTCGAAACAAATGGAACGATAATCGCAAGCACGATTAAAGTTACCAATATAATTAAGCCAGCCATAGCCAGTCTATTTTTCTTAAGTCGTCTCCATGCGTCCTGCCAATAATTAAGTGAAGGTCTTACAATAACTTCACCAGTTAGAGATTTATTTGAAACGGGAGCAAACTTGAAGTTAGTCTCTGTTGATTCATTTGGAGTTTGCATGAACTATTTCCCGCCTTTCCCAAGACGAATTCTAGGGTCTACTAAGCCATATACAACGTCAGTAATAAAGATAACGACAATCAAAATTGCTGAGTAAAAGATAGTTAATCCAGAAATCATCGTATAATCGTTCGAATATACAGATGATACAAAGTGTTTTCCTAAACCTGGCACACTAAAAATTTGTTCAACAACTAACGTTCCTGTGATGACGTTTACAAATATTGGGCCAATTATCGTGATAACCGGTAATATCGCGTTACGAATTGTATGCTTAACAACAACTGTTATAGTTGATAAACCTTTTGATTTCGCTGTTTTAATATAGTCTTGATTCAAAACATCTAACATCGACGTTCTCATTAAACGTGCCAAAATCGCAATCGTACCGAATGACAACGCAATAGCTGGTAAAATCTTGTATTCTGGGCCTTTCCAAAGACCTGCAGGAAGAATTCCCCACTTCACACCAACATAATAAGATAGCATAGGCCCAAGCACGAAAGATGGAATGGAAACACCTAAGATCGCAATGAACATCGCTGTGTAATCGCCGGCTTTGTTATGTTTCAAGGCCGCAATAATCCCTAAAGTCAAACCAACAACAATTGCGATTACAATTGAAATTAATCCAAGTTCTAAGGATGAAGGGAAAGCTTGTTTAATAATATCTGTTACTTTGTGAGCAGGGAATTGAAAGGAAGCTCCTAGATCGCCATGAATGATATTGTTCATGAATGTTAGGTATTGTTGCCATAACGGCTTATCAAGACCATATTGCTTCAATAACATATCTCTCGTAGCTTTCGGGATCTTCTCAGCGCCTTCTCCTAAGGGATTACCTGGCAAATTTTTCATCAAGACGAACGTGAATGTAGCAATTAGCCATAACGTAATAAGCGCATATAGGAAACGGCGAAGAATGAACTTAATCATATTGCTCCTCCTTTATTAAAATATAAAACAAGAAAGTTAGAAGGGGCCGCTCCCACGAGGTGCGAACGGCCCCTTCTGTTTAAAACAACGTTACAAGATTACTTACCAACGGAAGCCCATTTCAATTCCCACTCTTGTCCAAACGAAGGAAGAATCAAACCGTTAATTGTTGGTTTTTTCAAGTAAGCACGAGTACGGAAGTACAACGGCGCTACACCTTGATCATCCATAAGGATTTTCTCAGCGTCAACCAAAGCTTTAGCACGTTTTGTAACGTCTGTTTCTGTTTGAGCACCTTTTACAAGCTTATCGTATTCTGGGTTGCTGTAATCACCTTCATCAAACTCGCCGCCAGTTACCCACATATCCAAGAACGTCATTGGATCGTTGTAATCTGCGCCCCATAGGGAAAGAACGATGTCGAAATCTTTTTTGGAGGAAAGCTCGATACGCAATGCGTGAGGAACTGGGTTCGCTTCAGCTACGTAATTAAGGTTTTGTTTCCATTGTGCAAGGATAAACTCAAGTGATTTTTTCGCAGTTTCCGTATCATCCGCGTTCACTTTCATTTTTGGAAGTTCTTTCAGACCAAGCTCAGCCAAACCTTCAGCAAGCAAAGTTTTTGCTTTAGCAGCATCAAACTTCGGTTGTGTGTCGCCAGCTGTTTTACGGAATTCGCCGCCCGCACCGTCAGAAGTACCACCTGGTACTAGACCAGTGGAAGCTACGGAACCGTTAGCAAGTACTGTATCTACGTAAGCTTGACGATCGATTGCCATACCAAGCGCTTGACGGATCTTTTTGTTAGCAAGAGCTGGTTGTTTTTTCACTTGATACATAAGGTATGAGTTCGTCAACTCTGGTTTAGGCAGGTTGTCTGGTTTACCTTTGTACAAAGTTAATTGGTCACGGTTGATTTCAGTCAAATCAGCCGCGTCTGTTTCATATAGGTTAAGTCCTGTATTTGTGTCTTTAACGATATTGATCGTTGCTTTTGTTAATTTCACATTAGCAGCATCCCAATATTTTTCGTTTTTCACAAGCTCAAGCGTTTGGCCATGATCCCATTTGCTCAAAATGAACGGACCAGCACCAATAACTTTATCAGCTTCTGCGCCATATTTGTCGCCAGCTTTTGTTACGAAATCTTCACGTTGTGGTAAGAAAGTACCAAACGCAAGCATTTGCGTAAAGAAAGCAACTGGTTTTTCTAGTTTAATTTCGATTTGCTTGTCGCTGATTGCTTTAACGCCAAGTGCATCTTGTGCTTTTTTAACATCTTCAGGAGTTTTCGCTTTAGTAACAGCTTCTCCACCTTTAATCCAAGCTACTACGAAGCTATATTGCCCTTTTGTAGCAGGATCTAATGTACGTTTGAAGGAATAAACAAAATCTTGTGCTTTAACTGGTTGTCCATCAGACCAGTTCGCGTTATCACGAATATCGATCGTGTACGTAAGACCATCAGGAGAGATTTTAGGCATATCTTTTGCAAGACCAGCTACTGCTTTACCGTCTTTATCTGTACGGTATAGACCTTCGTTAAATGCGCTAATAAAAGTAAAAGCAGCATTTGCAGTTGCTTTGGAGCTGTCCATAATCGGAGGCTCAGCAGAGAAATTGATTTTAATTTCTTGAGGTTTGTTAGAAGCTGGAGCAGTTGTACCTTTAGTACCATCTGTTGGAGATACCGCTGGTGTTTCTTCACTTTTGCCACAACCTACTGCTACGCTACCCATAAGCGTTAATGCTACTGCTGTAGTAACCCATTTTGTCGCTTTCATATAAACTCCTCCTTTAAAATATGTATGTCTAGACATCTATGGTTAGGTGTTTTGTCAGCTTTATTCACATAAACCTTACACCTTTAACCCGGAGACCAATGAAACCGCTTCTTTAATGTTATGTTACATTACTTAGACCTCTGGTAAAAAAAATTACTAGAGTCTACGCAAGGAATTATAACATATACGATGAGTTTGTCTACAATTAATTTACCTGCGACTAAATAACCAGTAAAAAAATTTACTCTCACGGTTTTTAATTATACAACCAACGGTCAATAAAATCTAGACGATTTTGTTTGTTATTTTCTACAAATCTCAAAGAAATATTACAAAGAAACACTAATTTATTCCCCAAAACATCCAATGATAGGTAATTCCAATTCCATTCTATGTGAACTATGTCGAAAAAAGGTAGTTTTTGCCGATATGCACAACAAACAACAGAATGTAAAGGGCCGATAATCCTACAAAGCTAAGGCGCCATACAAGCCTGCCTACTTTGATTAAATTAGTCTCCCCTTTCAAGTGATTTTGATAACCTCCAATAATACCAAAGGCAATTAACAAGATAAGTACAATTAACCAGAAGCCAAATTGCGTATGAAAAAGCTTGTTCCACATTAAGGACACAGATCCTAGTAGAAACAAGGTTGTAATATCCATAGTAAACCTCGTGGTCATCTTCTTATCCTTGAGAATAAGAAAGATGATAAACCAAAATAGAGCAAACGTTAGAAATGGCGCTACAGCCAGCATTGCATATAAAGTAGATAATAGACTAACGAATCCATTCAGCAAGAAGAGTCACCTCTTAATTTTCTATCGCTTTAATCATTCTATACACCATGTCATGCGTGGAAAGTTTGAGCCCCAGTTCTTCCGCCATCTTTACTAATCTACCATTTAAATAATCAATTTCCGTCTGTCGTGCAGCCTCAATATCCTGCAACATGGAAGAATGATTCATTTTCGTCGCTTCACATACCGTTAGAATGGTTTCCCACAGCTCATCTGGCAGCGCAATCCTCTTGAGATTCGCCAAGTTGAGCGCTTCTTCATATAGATCTTTCATGAGGGATCGACTCCATTTAGAACGAAGCAAGTCACCATTGGGTACACGTAGTATGGCAGTTAGCGGGTTGATGACAACATTGATGACTAATTTGCTCCAAATTCTGACCTCCATGTTGTTCGACAATTCCGCAAGAAATCCTGCTGATTTCAACATCTGCATGAAAAAAATATGTTGGTTATTTGGAGTAAGCTGCTTATTTGATTCCAAAACCCCGAAATAGGTGATTCCACGCCCTGTATGGCGGACCGAATTATGCCCATTTCGTTTAGCCCCCTCTGTTGTAACGGCAAATAAAAGCTTATCGTATCCGATAGCTTGGCTTAATTTAAGTTCATGTCCAATCCCATTTTGAAAACAAACGAGATAAGTCTGATCTGTCATTTGATTCCGAAGATAGGTGACAAGTTCATCTGTAATGGCAGTTTGTTTCACCATAAGAAAGATATAATCGACTTGCCGCTCATTCGGAATGACGTCTTCCCTCGTTTCCTCGGAATAGCTGCTATATACGATTGGTTTGGTGGAATCCGTAGTTTGCGACGCTTCCCCATCCAACTCAACCCCTTGCTTAGACAATTCACTGGCTTGTTCCGTAGTCCTAGTTACCACCGTTAACTGCGAACATCGCGGCGCAAGCTTAGCGGCAAAAAGAAGCCCCAGAGAGCCCGCTCCAACAACCATAATATGCATGCCATAACCACCCTTTGATTCATGTAACCTTATTATACAGCAAAAAAGCCACACACCAAGGTTCCCCTTGATCAGTGGCTTCGCTTCACTTACTCTACTCTTTCCAAATTACCGTTGGCATCCATTTTGAATCGAGGCTTCTCTTCTTCCTCTTCTTCAACTAGAAATGCCATTTTCCGAGCACGATCCATAATTTGAATAAGCGCTTTATAATCATCATTCACAACGCGATAATCGGTTTCAACTTCATTCACTTGTTTATTTAACTTATTATTTTCTCTGCCAAGTCTATCGAGTTCGTCCTCTTTATCCTGCAGTTCTTTCTCTAACGTTTTAATATGACGATTCATATCCTGATAGGTGCTGCGCCATTGCCGTAAGAAACGAATAACCGCATCTATAGAGAGCGTTTCTTCTGAAAATACTTCATTTTTACCCGTAGATACCTCTGGACTATCAAGTAAACCAATTGAAGATGATCCGGAAATTGAAACAGGTGCGTGCTTTTTCATCTGCGTGCGCTTCTGACGTTGCGCTTTCGCAATTTGAATCGCTGCTTCATATTTTTTTCTAACAAAGCTGTTCCAACGAAACCCACATGCAGCCGCAGTACGTCCAATGCGCTCCCCAACTTCTTCAAACGCAGATAATTGTGTACTTCCTTCTCGGATATGACGCAATGTCAACTCCGCTAAAATTAAGTCGTCTTCATCGCTCCATGCATCTTGTCTTATTGCCGACATAAGGCCAAACCTCCTAACAAATTATAGGGATCTTTGGTCGGAGAGCAAAGTCTCTCCATTTGGGAGCTTCGATTCCCTGATCAAATTCTCTCCTACCCGCGGATACATCATAAAGAAGAATCAATTAGTCAGACAGGTATTAATTGATTCGTTGCCATTATTACTATTTCTATGCCCGTACTAGAGTTCATAGAATCTATTTGATACTAAATGGTATTGCCAAATTTTTTGACACTCATACATGGGATTCGTATAAAAAGGAATACTACGACTATATGATGAAATGTTTTGAATTTCGTCACCGTTTGACGGTTTACACCACTGGGATCAAACGGTATAATGTGTTGTAGTTAAAGTGCAACGTGGTACGAGAGGGGGATGTAACGAGAATGGATCGCATGTTTCGGGTTCTAGGTTTTTGGACACTTGTTATCGCACTAATGAGCTTAGCTGGCGATATGATACCTATGTCTCTGATTTTCTTTTTTCAAACTGCCGTATTCGTCATTCTAGGCTATATGCGCTTGTCAGAACGTACTTACATATTGTTGTTCTGGGGATATATGATTATCTCTTTCAGCGGATTTACGTATTGGTCATTTTTCAAAATGTCCATCTAAGACAAACGACAAACGAAAAGGTGAATCGGCATTTATGCCGATTCACCTTTTTTAATTGCGATAAACACTTTAAACAATTCGCTCATTCCATCGCTAAGCAGCAATTGTCGAATCGAACGATTCCTTTTGGAAACTTCACTAAAAGGATTTGGATCGAAATGATTTTGCAGCTTTTCCAAAATGCCCTGCTCCACTAAGAACTGACGCTGCGTCTGCAGGAGGTAGGGTTCAAATCCACTGGAAACCGCGGCGGCTTGACATAAGCTAAAATTGACATGAGCTGTGATATCCTGCTCACCCGGGTCGATGAAGGGGTTCCCATGCGCTTCGTGCTTACGATAGCACATCAATGTCCCCTGATGCCGATGAGAGGCATATAACTCCTCTGCTACATCACCATAATCAATTGCAATGACGCAGCCGCTTATGATTCGTTCCGTAAGTCGATCATACCAATCTACGGCTTCTAGATTCACTTCACTAATCTGTCCGTCTTGCCATTGAACTTCTAGCGTGTTCAGATAGTCTAATATGCGTCCCGGCTTAAGAGGTAACCAGATTTCTTGGAAATTCGGTTCTTCCTCCTGCCAATGCACGTAGGATTCCAGGAATGCTTGATCCCTATATTGAATACGGTGAATCGGAAAAGCATCCAGCAGTTCATTGGCTAAAACATAGACAGATTCTGCTGGTTCCTCACTTAACCATGCCGCTTCTTCCATGAAACGAATTCGTTCCACATGTTCAATCAGCATTTCTTTTTGCAAGTGACGATGGAAGGCACTCGATTCAATTAGGGTATAAGTTACTCGTTCGTAGATATCAGGGGCAGATTGTCGTAATTCATTCAGGACATGGAGAGCCATACGTCCATTCCCTCCTCCCCATTCAACCACTTCAATACATGATGGCTGACCAGCCTCACCATGAAGTTGTTTTAATAGGAAGGTGGCTACCATTTCACCCATGATGGTACCAATGGAAGAGCTCGTATAGAAATCCCCTTGCTTCCCTATTTTTATTTGTTCTTTACGGTAATAGCCGCCTGGATCCTGATATAAGCATATTTCCATATAGTCTCGAAAAGTAATTCGTTGATTAACCGCTGAATTCATTCGCTCTTTTAGCGCTGATATAACACCCGTGTGACCTAGTTGATTCACAATTACTAACCCCCCAGTTCTTTACTTACAGACAAATGAATAGGAAACCCTTATAATGATAAAGGATTATGGAAGGAGAGACAGCCCAGCATGACTAAGAAATGGATGACCTTAACAGCGATAACGGCAATTAGCCTAGTCTCGTTGACTGCATGTACGGATAACACACAAGTTAAAGAAGCGTTTCAACAATCTGTTAACAAACAATCAGAAATGAAATCTTATACGTTCGAGGGAAGTACTACTCTCGCTATTTCTGATGGTTTAATGAAATCAGCTAACCCGCTTACTAACGGTTTGCTATCTTTGATCAGAGAGAGCACGATTACGTGGAAGGGCATCAGCCAGCTAGATCCACTCCAATATCAAACAGACTTACGTATAACACCAAAGGGCTCTACATCCCCTATCGATTTGCCAATTCTCATTAAAGATAGCAAATTGTATTTTAATATGCCAGCCTTAAATAAGACCGCAGATGAGTTTTACGCGATTGATTTGCAAAAAATGAACGGAACCACAGCCAGTCCACTAAAGGCGGACACATTAAAAAATACGCCTCAAGTTACAACGGCACTTACAAAATTAATCTTTGAAGGTATGGATGCCAAATGGTTCAAGCAAGCTAAAGATCCGATCAAACTAGCTGACGGCACTTCAGCAAAATCAATTCAAGTTGAGCTGACGACGAAAAATGTCAAAGATATCAACACACAATTTCAAGCCAAACTACCGGATTTCATAGGCACTTTACAAACGAATGGCCTCATTTCAGCTGATAAAGCAGATGCACTCAAGAAAAATGGCGCAGCCTCCCTTGCACTCAAAGCGCCAAGCAGCATGAAGATTGCGATTGATGATCAAGGTTTTATTCGTGATCAGGCACTGGATATTACATTCACTGTGACGTTAGACGGTAAAGCCCTCGATAATCATATTGAACTTCATCAAACCTTTGATGCGATCAATCAAAATGCACCACTAACGAAAGAAATTCCTTCTAAAGTGAAGAGTTTTGATGATATTCTCAAGTTGTTAACACCTTCATCTAAAAAATAGGAATAAGGTCTAATACTTACCTTTCCCCAAAGGTAAGTATTTTTTTGTGCTTCATTTAATAGAAATATGATAATCTATTCATAGGGGGAGAATACCATCAATGAATGCTAAGAAACTCACAGCGCTGCTGTTATCCATTGTTTTGCTCACACTACTTACGTTGCCTTACAGAGCCGCTTGGGCCGAAGAAACCAAATCTTCGCAAGACGAAGCCAAAGAGTTGCTCCAGAAAGGTCTAACTATTTTTGAGATTGACAAAGAAGTTGCTCGCCTTAACGACCAGGATGCCAAAATTGGTGATCAAATCAAACAGAATGAACAAGATATCGTGAAACAGAGCGGCAACGTGGAATCGACTCGCAAGCATGCAGGTAAAGTACTAAGAGCCTACTACACAGGCGATCGCGATTCGATCTGGATGCTGCTCTTTGCGGCCAATTCTTTCACCGATGTCTTGCGCATGTTCGAATACTTACAAATGATTATTACGAATGACCATCGCTCACTCGCGAAGTTCACGGATTCATTTGAGAAGCTCACTAAGCTGCAAACAGAACTAGCCAGTTCTCGGACAGAGCTGCAAGTTACCAAAGATAAGTTTCTACAGCAGCGTGAAAGACTCGTTAAGCTTCAAGAAGAGTTGGACAAACAACTAGCTGTCAGTGCGCAAGCTCAGGTCATAGCGAGCCAAATTAAGAGCTTAAATGATCAATGGAAGCAAGAAGGCTTACCTTTGGCGAGAGACTACTTGGATCAATTATCCATGGCGTTCCGTGATTTGCCGCAATTCCTAATGAAAGACACCAAATATATTAACTTCACTTCCAAAACACCGATCATCAGCCTGACGGATGCAGATTTCAATGCATATCTTCACTCCAAAAGCGAGCTGCTGCAAACGTTGAATTTTGAATTCAACGATGGTTCTATGGTGGCAACAGGCAAAAAAGGCGGATTGCAGATTGCGATCTCCGGAAACTTCACCCTGCTTACCACCACAGATGGAATGAATGAAGTTCGATTCGTCGTCGATGATTTAGAATTCAATGAATTCAAGCTGCCAGACACCACTATCGAAGACTTTACGAAAGAATTCCAGCTAGGCTTTATTCCAAAAAAAGTAGCCAGCTTCCTCGATGTGCTTAGTGTCGAGACGAAAAAAGGCGTGGCAGTTGTGAAACTCAAATTATCTCTGTAGACTAGTAGGGATAATGAATGCAAAGTGAGGACAACTACCATGGAATTCAAAATAGGTCTGATGATGGATCTGCCCGACGGAAAAATACCTGGCTTCTATGCCCAAATCGTAAAAGCACTTGCGGGTAAAGTCGAATTATTCGATCGCGATAAAGAATTATTGATTGTCAGTAACGAAGAGCAACAACGCGCCGTTCTTGCGGTGATGGCACAATTCAACATTGAAACAACACTGATGGACTTGCGTTTGCTTCATGATGAAGCAGAATTGACAGATCTATTTAGTGACTACGGTTTTACAAGCCGCGCTGAGCACAACTATTTGTATGACAAAATCGTGATCCCTTTCCGGTTCACAGCCAACAGTCCGTCTGTGGAGGTCGATCAAGCTGCACTCCAGGTTGAAGAGCACCTCATTGCGCAGTATAAGGACGGAGATCACGATGTCTACGTGGTTGATCGACAACTCGAAGAGCTCATGCACGGAATTGCCAAAGCCTATCGTTGCAGCATCGAAATCGTGCGTTAGTAAGCAAAAAGCCCACATCAGCTGATGTGGGCTTTTCTCATTTTATAGCAGATCGGCAGCCAATTGGGCTAGGTGCGAGCGTTCGCCGCGCTCAAGCGTGATATGTCCACTAATCCCTTCCTGTTTAAAGCGTTCTACCACATACGTAAGCCCATTACTCGAAGCGTCTAGGTAAGGATGATCAATTTGATCTGGATCCCCCAGGAGAACGATTTTACTGCCCTCTCCAACGCGTGATACGATGGTTTTCACTTCGTGCTTAGAAAGATTCTGTGCTTCATCAATGATAATAAATTGCCCAGGAATAGACCGGCCACGGATATAAGTTAACGCCTCTACTTGAATACTGCCTAGACCAGCTAGTATTTTTTCAATATCACCTGGTTTTTTGGTATCAAACAAGTATTCCAAATTATCATAGATCGGCTGCATCCAAGGGCGCAGCTTTTCATCTTTTTCACCAGGCAGGTA
This sequence comes from Paenibacillus sp. J22P165, assembly GCF_059692015.1. Taxonomy (NCBI): domain Bacteria; kingdom Bacillati; phylum Bacillota; class Bacilli; order Caryophanales; family Paenibacillaceae; genus Paenibacillus; species Paenibacillus sp. J22P165. The sequence goes on from NZ_JCAUAP010000011.1 coordinate 16,882, forward strand.
ACCAATATCCTTGCCCATCGGAACGACCGGACGAGCAATCAGCAACTTCTTATACTTACGATCATCCTCAATTTTCATGAGCCCCGCAGCTAACGTAAGCAGCGTTTTACCTGTACCCGCTTTCCCAGTTAGGGTGACGAGCGGGATATCGTCATTGAGCAGAAGCTCAAGAGCCATTCGCTGCTGCGCATTCCGCGCGGCAATTCCCCAGATGGGATCATTACTCATGTAAAGCGGCTCAAGCTTTTTGGCATCTGGTGTAACTTTGAGCAATGCAGACTTGGAAGAACCGAGCTCATCACGCAGAATCACAAATTCGTGAGGATGCAGCATATAGCTTAGATTGAGTGAAGTAACGGTCAAGAAGCGATACGAATAAAATTCATCAATGATGGAAGGATGAACAAAGAGTGTGATATAGCCGGTATACATGTCGGTTTGAGCTACAATCCGATCTGTTAAGTAATCCTGTGCCGGAATACCTAGTACATCCGCCTTAATTCGGACCAATGTATCCTTACTAACGATAACAACTGGTCGAGCCTCGTCATTCTCTTGCTCTTCCAGATGGTAGTTCAATGCAACCGCTAGAATGCGATTATCGTTTGTTAATTCAGCAAATGTATCTTGCAGCTTCGCAAAGCTGCGATGATTGAGTTCCACTTTAATGCTGCCGCCATGTCCAAGTGTGATGCCATCGGATAAATTTCCTTTGGCTCTTAATCCGTCTAGTAACCTCGAAACATGTCTAGCATTGCGACCGATTTCATCCGCATTTCGTTTCTTAGAATCGATTTCTTCCAACACCACGGCGGGTATGACCACTTCATTATCTTCAAATGCGAATAAAGCATTAGGGTCCTGAAGCAGTACATTGGTATCTAACACGTAAATTTTTTTCATTGGTGTGTCCCCTCCCAGATTTGGCGTTAGATCATTGGTTATATTCGTACATACAACCTAACTGTACAGGACAAACTAAACGCGAGATTCAAGGAAAGAAGGGAACGATTCTGGTGAGACTAATATACGTATACGGATTGATATTGATCCTCGCGGTAGGCTGCAGTCAAGCGCCGAAAAGTGGTGCCCCCTCTCAAGATACGAATCAAAGACAAGTAAAAGTTCAACAAATTGCTCCGCAAAAGCTTGAAATCAAAGATTCTAAGGCAGTTGCAGCGCATTTGGAAAACCTAGCATTGGGTATCCCTCAAGTCGAGAGCGCACATTGCGTGGTCTTCGGCAATACAGCAGTCGTCGGCATAAACCTTAAGAAGGAGCTTGATCGCGCCAAAGTCGGAACCGTGAAATATTCGGTTGCGGAGGCTCTGAAGAAGGATCCTTACGGAGTGAATGCGATCGTCACTGCTGATATGGATCTAGATCAACGCTTGCGCAACATTAGGGATAACATTCAAGCAGGAAGACCGATCACAGGCTTTGCAGAACAAATGGCTGATATTGTTGGTCGTGTAATGCCTCAACTGCCCCGTGATATTCGCAATGACCCGGATATGGATAATGCAGGCCCCAATGGGAATAGCCCACAAGTTCCAACCCGTTAAATCACTGAAGATGACAAAAAGCCTGACTGCATACGCAGATCTAGGCTTTTTTTATCGCATCAAAAACTTGACCGAGGGGAAAACGGGCATCTCGGCTCTCACAAGCTTTCGCATATTCAGCTTGAATGATCATGTGGGCGCTATCTATCCATTGCATCGGTGCAGCTGTTCGAAGTTCAGCCATATCGTTTGCGCCTCCTACTAGGTGGTTGAAAACGCTCCTTACACTTACAGTATAGCATAGCGAGTGCCAAGCGTTCCACCATTATGTATCTATTTTCAATTAAGCGGGCACTCCTTTATTACCCAGATATACTTTAGTGTACGTTGATTTGTTAAAGATATGTCGGTAATTCATTTTGTCGTTCACAGCGTTAAACGGCTATTGATTATTGTAAATCGGATTGGAGTTAATATCAGTCAACAGCTTTTCCACACTCTCGCGATCGAAACAATGCTTATGATATTCCCCTTCTTGTTCGTATCCGATCCAAACTTTCATCGGATCCTCAACAGGCAGTACCTCTAGCTTACTAACCCCATGATCTTCAACTAAAATAAGTGCGAAAAAATCCAACGTTTCTTTCGCCGCTTCATCTGAAGGACGAGCCTCCGACACAATATGCATTTGCAACCAATTGAAAAAAGCATCCCCTAGCTTCATCGAAAGTGTCCATCCTCTCTTAGTAGAACGATATCATAACCAGCATCCAACCAAGTTAGCCATTGTGTTATCCAACCTTCGTGCATCTCATAGCAAGCTTCCTTTTGTTCGTCCATCGCCATGACCAAAGCCTTAGCCTCTCGTTTATTCAACAAACGGTCCAGAAAGGCCTCTGCGCAATGCGAAAGATGAAAAGGCTCGCCATCAAACACAATATCACCTTCATGCGTTAAATCTAATTCTACGAGGTCTGACCCACACATTTCTTCCTCATCGCTCAGCAGCAAACTGGATTTGAACATCGCAAGTAATCTGGGGTGTTGCCGACTAGCAAGCTGACGAAATGCTTCAAATTCGGCATCTGGCAGACACATTATTCGCTCAGAGCCTAGTACAAGCGGCGAATAACTGAGAATAGGCGTAATCCAGTATTGGCTCATAAGGCATAGCTCCTTATTATGAAGTCGGTCGCTTACCCGTTCTTTTTTCAATAAAATAGCGAATTCTCACCATAAACATAAGAGAAATAGCTACAGCCAAACAAAGCACGATAGGTAGTCCTACAATTTGAAATACGAGCAGCATGACAGACCCAATCGCTAGCAGCACATAAATAAGCGCAGCTTTGAGGACAGGCAGTTTGCGCGTACGAAACACTTTATTGTACACATAGGACATGAACACAAAGATTAATAGATACGTGATGAAGAGGTGATTGGCAAACCATTCATTCAAGGCAGTCAACGAATATACACTCCATTTCATTAATTAAGTTAGTCAGCTAAGATGAGTCATTCCTCATTATCCCTTAAAACCGCAATAAAATAAAGGGAAATGCGGCTGGAAAGCCGACATTTCCCTTTATTCGAATACTTTGTGAATTATGCGTTAGCTTCAGCCATTTTGCGGTTCTTCTCAGCACGCTCGCGCTCGCTCTTGTTCAAAATCTTTTTACGGATACGAACAGATTTCGGTGTAATTTCACAATACTCATCATCGTTCAAATACTCAAGTGCTTGCTCCAAAGAATATGAACGAGGTGTTTTCATTTTCACTGTTTCTTCTTTGTTCGCGGAACGGATGTTGTTTACCGCTTTTTCTTTACAGATGTTAACGATGATATCATTGTCACGTGTATGCTCACCAACAACCATGCCTTCGTAAACTTCTGTTTGTGGATGTACGAACAAGATACCGCGATCTTCGACAGAAAGAATTCCGTAAAGTGTGGATACACCAGATTCGCTGGATACAAGTACGCCTTCATGACGTCCGCCAACGCCAGCTCCTTGGTAAGGGCCGTAGCTGTCAAATGCATGGTTCATAATTCCGTAACCACGAGTTAGTGTCAAGAAGTTCGTTCTGTAACCGATCAAACCACGTGCTGGGATCTTGAACTCTAGACGAACGTTACCGCTGCCGTTGTTAATCATGTTGACCATTTCGGCTTTACGAGAACCTAAGCTCTCCATAACGGAACCCATGCTATCTTCTGGAACGTCGATGATTAAATGCTCAATCGGCTCCATTTTTTGTCCGTCGATTTGACGAATGATTACTTCTGGTTTGGAAACTTGTAATTCAAAGCCTTCACGGCGCATGTTCTCGATCAAAATACCTAAGTGAAGCTCACCGCGGCCAGATACGATAAATGCATCCGGGCTGTCTGTATCTTCAACACGAAGGGAAACGTCTGTTTCAAGCTCTTTGTATAGACGCTCACGGATTTTACGGGAAGTCACCCATTTACCTTCACGACCCGCGAATGGCGAGTTGTTCACGATAAATGTCATTTGAAGCGTTGGCTCATCGATTTTCAAGACTGGCAAAGCTTCTGGGTTCGTAGGATCAGCTACCGTTTCACCAATGTTAATATCTTTGATACCTGCAATAGCAATGATGTCCCCTGCAGCCGCTTCTTCAATTTCAATACGCTTCAAACCACTGAATCCGAAAAGTTTTTCGATTCTAGCTTGTTTTTGTCCGCCTTCACGTGTCATAACGGCAACCGTTTGACCTTGACGGATTTTACCACGGTTCACACGGCCTACACCGATACGACCCAAGTATTCATTGTAATCCATCAATGTAACTAAGAATTGAAGTGGTTGGTCAACATCTTCCGTTGGAGCTGGGATATGTTGAACGACTGTTTCATAAATAGCTTCCATGTTATCATCTTGTTTCTCTGGATCAAGGCTTGAAGTCCCTTGCAATGCGGATGCATATACAACGTGGAAATCAAGTTGCTCGTCAGTTGCACCAAGCTCGATGAACAAATCAAGAACTTCGTCAACAACTTCTTGTGGACGCGCGTTCGGACGGTCAATCTTGTTCACAACGACAACTGGGGAAAGATTGCTTTCAAGAGCTTTACGTAGAACGAATTTTGTTTGTGGCATTGTGCCTTCGAAAGCATCAACAACCAACAATACGCCGTCTACCATTTTCATGATACGTTCAACTTCTCCGCCGAAGTCAGCATGTCCTGGTGTATCTACAATGTTAATCAAATAGTCTTTATAGTTAATCGCCGTATTTTTGGCAAGGATGGTAATACCGCGTTCTCTCTCTAGATCATTGGAATCCATTGCTCTTTCTTGAATAGCCTCGTTGTCGCGGAATGTTCCTGACTGTTGAAGCAATTTATCTACGAGTGTTGTTTTACCGTGGTCAACGTGCGCGATGATGGCAATATTGCGAATCTTGTCTCTTGCATGCATGAATGTCAAACCCTCTCTACCCTATAATTTTCGTCTCTGTTCATAAAACAAGCGTCGGACATAAGCGCCGACGCTTGACATTTACCCTTAGTATACGCAGTTTCTCGACATTATGCAAGATAAAAGGCACAGGATTCGAAACTTTTAACTGGAAAGAGTCGAGATCACCACAATCTCCGCTTTCGGAAAATCATGGAAAGTCCAGCAATGACAAGGATCAAAGCGATTACATAAATCCCTAATTTCACTAGGATGGTCAAAGCAAATAGGGCTACTGAAACGCCTCCTAATACCATTGCTGCGATCCAAATACCGCGATCACTGCCTCGTTCAAATAAATGAAGCTCGTATAAACCGATCGCTGGTCCTAAGATGAAGCCTGGCCATAAATAACTCATTGAACCCCATCCAAATATATTGCAAAAGAAAAATAAAAGCGCATACGTGGTCAAGATACCGCCAGGGACAAGCACACCTGCTGGTAATCTACGATTGAAATACAAGAAGTGAAATAGCAAGCCAGGCACGAGAAGTACAAGCGGCCAAAAGAAGGATAATAGCAGTTGGAAAAAACCCAATTTACCTAACAGCAATAAAACGGCCAAGCCAATAAATAAAATACCAATGGAGTAGCTATTTCTAGCGATACAAATCCCTCCTTAAAATGTAGACAGGTGAAGGTGCAAACTTCTATCTTTTTAGCCAAACTCGACACCTTTCAACAATTATTTTATCTCACCTCTTAGGAAATTGCTAGGTGTTTATCGTAGCTCATCTTTGCGTTCAATTCCATTTGACTGGGTATACTAAGGCACGCACGGAGACCTTTTGCATAGGGGTCAACGTGCGTCAGCTGTTCAATTAGGGAGGAATCATGGAGCAAACTCTGACTAGCAACCAAACACAACGGAAACCACTATGGACGAAAGCGTTTTTGATTACTTCACTTGCTAATTTACTTCTTTTCTTCAGCTTCCAAATGCTTATCCCAACGATCCCTACTCATCTTTCACAGTTAGGCGGGGACAACGTGCAGGTAGGTCTTGTCATTGGTATTTTCACTATCTCATCTCTCCTAACACGCCCCTTCGCCGGCAGAGCGCTGGACAGATTAGGTCGAAAACATGTCCTTCTGGTCGGTTTAACCATATGTGCCCTTACAATTGCCGGATACACCTATATCGCTGCTGTCACATTAATTCTAGCTGCACGTTTTGTTCATGGGATCGGATGGGGGTTATCAACGACTTCTCTGGGGACCGTAATCGCCGATATTATCCCTCCAGAGCGACGAGGGGAAGGCATGGGCTATTATGGGTTATCAAACACTTTAGCCATGGCGGTCGGCCCTCTCACGGGACTATGGGTTATGCAATCTTTAGGGTTTTCCTATGTTTTATTATTCTCGACCCTACTCGCCCTGTTATCCATATTCAGTTCACTTTTCATTACATATCCGAAGCCCCTTCCACCATTAAAAGCTCACAACCGCATTCGATTTGTAGATCGCCTTTGGGAACAGACCGCACTTCTCCCTTCTGCGTTGCTCCTCTGTACCGCTATTTGTTACGGCGGTATTGTTACCTTCATCACCTTATACGGCATAGAAGCCCATATCCCGAATGTGGGTTTGTTCTTCCTTTGCAACGCAAGTATGGTCCTGCTCGTTCGTCCCATCACGGGTGTTCTATTTGATCGCAAAGGACCTGCGTGGGTGCTGCTGCCTGGCGCGGCATTTACGATTAGTGGACTCTTGCTGCTTTCGTATGCACATTCCAATGCTAGCCTGGCTATTGCAGCCCTCTGCTATGGCGTTGGGTTTGGTTCGATACAACCCGCCCTGCAGGCTTGGACGATTCAGCGATCTTCCCCTGAGCGGCGTGGCGCCGCCAACGGAACTTTCTTCTCCGCCAATGATCTGGGCATCGGTTTAGGCGCTTTGGCGCTAGGAGCCCTTGCCAATTGGAGTGGCAGCTATGCCATGATGTATCGATACTCAACCATCTTAATCGTGCTATTCCTAATCATCTATGGCTGGTCATTATGGGCTTTGGTTTGGCCAAAAAAAACAGCACACTGACCTAAAGTCAGTGTGCTTAACACTCATTCATTCCTTGTCTTGAATTGAAATACGCGTAAACCTTTGGCAATACCACCTGCCGCGATGACAACAATCGTTGCCATAATAGGGATCCAAACATGTAAAAACTCATAATCATGCAATAGCCAATCAATCATTTTCTCATCTTTAACAAACATTTCCCCTGCGGTGTAACCTAGAATTCCTGCTCCGATAAAAACAAGAATCGGATATTTCTGCAATAAATTCATGACGAGCGTACTTCCCCAAATAATGATCGGAATACTCAACCCGATTCCTAAAATAATGACGGTATTATTGCCATTTCCTTTGGCTGCAATCGCTAGAACATTATCCAGACTCATGATGAAATCCGCGACAATGATGGTCCAAATCGCTTTACCAAGCGTTGAAGCTTCCTTAACATTGGAATGCCCCTCTTCATCCGTAAGAAGCTTAATGGCAATCCACAGGAGCAAGATAGAACCGCCAGCTTGGATAAACGGAATGGAAAGCAGACTTACTGCAACAAGTGTCAAAACTAACCGTAGGGCGATAGCTCCAAACGCCCCCCACCAGATCGCAAGCTTTCGCTGTTCAAGCGGCAGATTTTTGCTTGCTAAAGCAATAACAACCGCATTGTCGCCACTCAATACAATATTAATTAACATTATTTGCAAGAATAATAAGAGCGCATCAATCATGCTTCACGTCCTCCTATCGAACATGGAGAGCAAGTGATTGGAATAGCGGAGATCACAGCTGCAGAGAAGAGTTAGAATAAATGGGAATTGGATTCCTTTTTCAATTGTCCATGAACGATTTCAATAGTTTCTGTTTCTAAAACCGCTTTGTCTATAAGCTCATTTAGAAAACCCATGCTATTCTCTAGCTTCTCCACCAGACTGAGGTTAGGATTCGTACTTGGTGACGGTGGCAGAAATAAGGAACAACAATCTTCATAAGGTAGAATAGAAATCGGGAAAGTTCCGATCGATTCAGCAAGGCCAATAATTTCTTGCTTGTCCATCATCATCAACGGTTGTAGAAGCGGTATTGTCACCACACGTCCAATCGCATGTAGACTTGGCAGAGTTTGACTAGCAACTTGGCCCAAGCTCTCCCCTGTAACTAGGGCTCCTAGCCCTTCTCTTTCGGCAATTCGCTCTGCAATTCGGTACATCGCTCTCCTTATGAGAGTGACAAGCAGATTATCTTGATAGGCACGGTGAATAGAGGTTTGAACCTCTGTGAAGGACACCATGTGAAGCTTAATAGCGTCTGTGTAGCCTGCTAACTGATGCGCAAGCTCAATGACTTTATCCTTGGCACGCTCACTGGTGTAGGGGTAGCTATGGAAATGAATCGCCTCCATCGTCAAACCCTTCCGCATCGCTAACCAACCCGCTACAGGGCTATCAATACCTCCAGACAGCATGAGCAGCGCTTTACCACTAGTTCCTGATGGGAATCCCCCAGCCCCTTCTATAACTTCTACGTATAAAAGCACCTTTTCCTCTCGGATTTCTACTCGCAGCTCTACTTCAGGCTTTCGAACATCCACCTGTAATCCGGGAATAGCTTGAAGCACATAACCGCCTACTAAGTAATTCATTTGCTGAGAATCATGCGGAAATGCTTTATTCACTCTGCGCACAGTTACCTTAAAGGTCGCTGGTTGTTTGGGCAGTGACTGCATCATCCTCAGCGCTGTTTCTTGAATCACTTGTAAGTCTAGTGGCGCATGGTAAGCTGGACTGAAGGATGCAAGTCCGAAAACACGCTGTAAAGCAGCAGAAGCCTGTTCATAAGCGGCACCCCCTAGCTCCACATATACGCGTCCAAATTCAGGAATATACCTAACATCCGGAAAAGAACTCAAAACTTTACGAATTTGAATCATGACACTTCGTTCAAAACGGCTGCGATTTTTACCTTTCAGCATCATTTCGCCAAACCGTAGGATTAGACAATCTGGTTTCATCTTCGCTTCCCCCTTTGAATAACGGATGGGTTTCTCATGGGAGCAAGCTCCTGTACCACCTCTTGTAACGAACGTAAAAACAGCTCAATATCTTGCATCCGATGTTCATCGGACATACTTACTCGTAAACCACTAGCGGCTAATTCTCGGCTTATGCCCATGGCTAGCATGATCTCGCTCGGTTCTGATTCCCCCGATGTGCATGCAGATCTAGTTGATATGAAGATCCCCTTCTGCTCCAACGCATGTACGACAACCTCAGCCTTCATCCCCCCAAAAGCAAAATGAACAATATGAGGCGACAGCTCTTGTTCCACATCAGGAACCGTCAGTTCAAGTTCTGGTATTGCCATAATACCCGCTCGCAATTGCTCACTAAGCTTGTATTTATGCGTCATTTTCGTTGCTTGATTATCCATACTCATGCGCAGCGCCTTCGCCATTCCCACAATTAAAGGGACATTCTCCGTACCGGAGCGTACGCCGTATTCTTGTCCCCCGCCAGCAAGCAATGGTTTGAGCTGTACACCAGCTCTCCGATACAAGAAACCTACACCCTTCGGCCCTCGGAATTTATGCGCAGATGCACTGCAGAGATCGATTCCCCACGCCTTTGGGAGCAGTGGGAGTTTCGCAATACCTTGTACCGCATCCACATGAAACATGATTTTGGGATACCCGGTAAGAAGCCGACCTATTTCTTGAATTGGTTGAATGGTACCAACCTCGTTATTTACATACATGACACTGACTAGAATTGTATCTTCACAAATCGCAGCTTGAAGATCCTCTAACCGAATTCTCCCTGTCTTAGAGACGGGTAAATAGGTAACACGGAAGCCCTCCTGCTCTAATTCGGCAAAAACTTCCTTCACTGAAGCATGCTCGATTTGTGTCGTAATCAGATGTTTGCCGCGTTGTTGATAGTTGTAGGCTACACCTTTAATCGCTAAGTTATTACTTTCGGTACCGCCGGACGTACAAATAATATCACTTGCAGCTACATCAATTGCAGAGGCAATGACCCCCTTCGCACTCTGCAGAAGCTTTTCAGCTTCCACACCTAAGCGATGGATGGAGGAAGGATTGCCATAATGGGACTTCATCACTTCTGCGATGGTATCTATTACTTCATCATAAAGCGGCGACGTTGCCGCGTAATCCATATAAAGCATGTTCTGCAGATTCCCCTTCATACCTATAAACTACTTAATATATACATGCTAAGATGCCTTTCACTATTAAAGCCTATAACGACTAAGAACTCAAGTAAGTCAGCTAAAATGCGAAAAGCCGATCTCCGCATAATTCATGCGAAAATCAGCCCCTTGTTTCACCAATTACAGAGCAAAATTACTACGATGATTGAGCACTTTCGAGACATACGATTGTGTCTCTTTCGGCAAGAACTGAAGCTTACTCGCCAGATCCTGATCAGTCTTAATCCCCAAACGATCAACACGACCTGGACCCGCATTATAAGCGGCAAGCGCTACGCCTTCATTGCCATTATACTTCTTAAGCAAGCTGCCTAGGAATTGCGTTCCAGCTTCTACGTTCTGTTTAGGATCAAATGGATTCGTTACCCCATAACCACTGCTTGTTCCATCCATAAGCTGCATTAATCCCTTTGCACCTGCTGATGAAACAGCTGTATGATTGAAAGATGACTCTTGCTGGATAACAGCTTTAACCAAAGAAGAATCAACGCCAAATTTCCGACTAGTTTGTACAATTAGTCCTTCAAACTGATCAACAGAAGTTGTTTGTAAATTAGATTGTAATGGTGTAAAGGATTTATTCAAAGCGCCTAGTGCGCTTGGCAGTTTGCTTAACGATGGATTCAGTTCAGTCGCATCTAGAACATCAGTTCCAGTACTAACACCTTGTCCCATCAATGTATTCAATAGTTCACTAAAGTCACTAGTAACGTCAGAATTGGCTGATGATGTGTCATCTGAGAAAAGACTTATTTTACTCATTGTCTGAAGCTGCAGTAGCTCCTTCAACACTCTAGGATCAATAGCTTGCGCATTCGTGATGCTGTTCATCGCTCAGACCTCGCTTTTACTTTTTCATTGTTCTCATTGTACACGTTTTGAGCCCTGACGCCTAGTCTTTTCTTCCAAAGGCAGGGAAAAAGGGCAGTCACTCGACCGCCCCTCTTGCCTTTCAAGAAATATTTTGTTGAAGCATTTCATTGTCATTTATGGCTCTTCTCACTGTGACACGTGATATGCGCAAGTGATCCGTTTCTTCCACGATAAACATAAATTCATCATTGTAGCTCACCTGCTGATTGCGACTAGGAGGAATTTCGGTTTGGGAATAAATCCACCCTCCGATTGTATCATAGTCATCCGACTCAATTTCAAGTCCGAAGTACTCATTAACTTCGTCAATTAACAAGAGTCCATCAATGGAGAAGGTATGGTCATCTTTCATTTCAATTGTTGGTCGTTCCTCGTCAAACTCATCTTGGATTTCCCCAACAATCTCTTCCATAATGTCTTCTAACGTTACTAAGCCTGACGTACCGCCATATTCATCAATGAGCAAAGCCATTTGACTTTTGCGCTTTTGCATCATTTTGAGCAAATCACTGATATGAATGGAATCGGGTACGGTCGTAATCGGCCGAATGATTTTCTTAATGCCCTTGAGGTTGGCATCTGGCTTCAGCAAATCCTTAATGTGTACGAAACCGATAATATTATCCTTATCTGGATCACACACAGGATATCGCGTCCGCATTTCTTTGATGGCGATAGCTAAATTCTCTGCATAAGAAAGTCCTGCATATAAGCATTCCATTTCTGTGCGCGGAATCATAATTTCTCGAGCCGTCGTCTCTGCGAATCCGAATATATTATCAACAAGCGTGAGCTCTGTGTTATCAATTAGTCCGTTTTTGTGACTCTCCTGCATGAGGACTCGAATTTCGTCCTCCGTATGTGCAGATTCATGCTCCGTTGTAGGTTCAATCCCTGCTCGGCGAAGCATCCAGTTGGAAATGCCATTCAGCGTCCAAATAAACGGGTACATCATTTTGTAGAATAATACCATGGGTCCTGCAGAAAGCAAGGTAACTTGCTCTGCTTTACGAATCGCATACGTCTTAGGAAACTGTTCACCTAATGTAATATGAAGTGTCGTCATTAATGAAAATGCAATAATAAAAGTAATGGTGTGGAATACCGAATCAGGCAATCCCAATGGGGCAAATAAGGGCTCCAAAATCTTGGCGAACGTTGGTTCACCTACATAACCAAGTCCTAATGAAGTAAGCGTGATTCCTAACTGACAAGCACCTAAGTAAGCATCTAGATTATTCATAATTCCTTGAGCAAACTTCGCATTTCGCCGGCCTTCACCGACAAGCGATTCAATCCGACTTCCACGCACTTTCACCATAGCAAATTCAGCTGCTACAAAAAAACCGTTTAACAACACTAGTCCAAACATTAACAGAAAACTGATTAACGTTTCGGGCAAAGGATCTTCCAATACCTTACCTATCCCCTAACAAGTGCAAATGCTGCACCCAGGAGAGTAGGTACACCTCCCTTAATTTTCGATTTTAATTAGATTAAATATCACTACTCATTATATAATAATACTGTAATCATTCAAAGGTGCGAATATGACACTTGAAGCCAAATAGTACGAGCAAATGGGCGTAAACACATTAAAATGAGCCCTTATTGCGCTATTACACATGAATAATGGCCTTCTGGAGCTATTTTTCAGCTTTTTTTCATAAAAAAAAATAAAGCAAGCTGATTACTCAGCTTGCTTCGTGAACTTATGAATAATAGGGAATCAATAAAAAATAAGCGGCAACGGCAATAATACCAAGTGCAACGGACCAAGAGCCAATGCTCTTATTTCCCATTACAAAAGCGATCACACCGAGAATAATACCCGAAATCCCAAGTAAAACCGGCCATACGAATAACGAGGCCAGAGCAACAAACAGGGCAACGTATCCCACTGCCTTGTTGCGTGTTACAGCTTCTACAAGCTCAGCGACTTCCTCATCAGAAACGGTCGAGGCAGGTTCATAACCCCTGTTTACTCTGGTGTGAGGTACAGCAATCTCAGCTGCATATTCTTCTTGGGCATGGAGTCCGCTCTCAATATGAAGCTGACTCTTCTGGAATCGCTCCTTGGTGGCATTGTCTAAAGAACTGTCCTCTTTATTCATGCTACCTCCGCGTTACACATACCTAATGTTTAGTCGCAGGCTTAAACGTGTGGCAACACGTATTAGCCGCTTTAGTCGCAGAATCATGATGCGTAGTATCAAACGATTCTTCTGAAGCAAATTCGACATTGTAATCCGCATTCGCGTGCTGATCAATTTCAATCATGATCGTGTCTGCATGACAGTTGTTTCCTTGTGTCCAATATTCACAATTGGCTACTGCACACTTGACTGCTGGCATCATTATCACCCCCTTAACAATTTGCCCGGGGCAGGAGTGATCTATGCTCGGTCAAGCCTGTCAGATAAGACCAAGAACATCGCATGTGACCATAGCAAGGGGTGTGCTGGTTTGCCATGTCTGGCAATCCATTCCGCATAAACGTCAGGCTCACGGAGATGATCGTCTACTTGCTCAGGGAAGCGTCCAAGGTCATCAGCCTTACTAGCAATCCATGCCAACGATCGCTCTGCTTCTGCTTGATTCCCTAGCTCAAACTGGATCCATCCATACCAGGCAGTCAGTAGTAACCACTCACCGCCACCATAGTACGTATCCTCGATGTAGCGTTGAATCCCGCCATGCTTGAGTTCCTCTTCTATCGTTTGAACCGTTCTTAGTATGCGAGGGTCATTGGGTTCACAAACCCCAAAAGGTAATGCTAGCCACAATAGACTTGCATCAACACCATAATGAGCTGGTTGCCAGACTTCGTTTATGCAATGAATAGACTTTACGAAGCGCCCTTCATAGACGGCATGGGTGTGTATAAAATGCTGGATGAGCTCCGCTCGCTCTATTAAGTCTGGACGTGCTTCCAGCTCGCCTAGTGCCTTCAGACCGCCATACAAGCAAGCCAACGTTGCTGGATGGACATAATCCGGATATTCCTCCCAACAATCGAAATTCGGATAATGCCAGAACGCCATAATATAGTCTACCGTCAGCTCTATACTCTCTCTGAATTCTTCTAGAAGCGAGCTGTTCCCCGTTATGCGAATATGTTCGGCAAGTCCCCAGATCCAAGCGCCGTATCCATCCAGTTGAAAATGCCCCCACTCAGAATGATCATCTCGCCCATCCAACTGATATCTCGTCCCTAGAAATTCAGATCGGTCAATCCATTCTCTATTCTCGTGTTTACGCAGCAGCTCGGATACCCGCGGACGCTTATCCTTCAGAACATGATGTACCCAGCGATAGAATTGCTCCGCACTTTTCGTTTCTCCTACTCGATCCATCGCATTGGCAATAAAAGTACCATCTCGGAGCCAACTATAGGAATAGGGAGGAAAAAGAGGAGAAGCCACATATCCTCCGCTAGGATGTTGATTCAATTTAATGATTTCTTTGCTAACGTTGACTAATTGTTCTATCTCCATACAAATTTATCCCCCTCTATATGAAAAGGGATGCGGTGATCGCATCCCTTTGTAGATTAATTGTTAAGTTGGTGTTACACTTTTTCGCCTTGCATACGGCGCTGTGTGATGTAATCTGTTTCATAGTAAGCCAGGTCTTCCCTGAGCTCTTCAAATACTTTGGACAATTCAATGGTTAAGTCACGAACTTCGCGTGATGGTTTTTTGCGGAAACGAATCGCATCTTGTCCAGTGTAAGCGTAGCGACCGTCTTCGGAATAGCACTCATTCTTAGGATAGAAGAAGGTATTAACACATGTATGATATACCTCATAGAGCACTTTTTCCGAAAAATCAACATTGAAAGTAGGACGTCTTAAGCTAACGCCCAATTTCTCATAAGCCACTTCACAAAATACGAGAAGATGACGAGTGTCCTGTAAATACCCGCGGTAAAACTCATCCATTGCTGGATCATTTTCCACATTTAACAGTGAGAGCGAATGTTGATTAAGAAACAGTTCCATTTTGGCCGTCGTTTCTTTGAGCTTAGTACGCGTGGAATCACAAACATTTTTCACATTAAAAACAGCCATGTAAGAAGACCTCCTATAATTGCGCTACTTCTATCCTACCATAAATTATCGCGAAGTGGTATATGTAAAACACCTGATACCATGTATAAAAGATTACCGCTCGCCTAACCCTACTTGTAGTTGATTTGTTTTTCATTTACGAGTTGGCCTTTTTCTACAAACAAAAGGAGGGCATGATTATGTGGCGTTATCTCTCCACCATTGCGGTTGTACTTGGATTAGGGGTGTTTCTATTCCCTGAACAGCCTCCCCATCGCGCTAAACCAGGACCTGAGGTTTATAGTGCCAAATACGAAACATCGTCTAAGCTTGCACTGCTAGAACAGGATGTGAAACTCACAGACGAACTATGCAGAAGTCAATGTGCAATCGATTATACGACAATGCTCGGTCAGATCGATAGCGGTGACCCTGTAACCAATGTGCTGAAAAACATGCGAAATCACCATGAGAAGATGGAAGTACTCGTCTGGTCCAAGCGCGGCCAAACCTGGGAACAAGGCATCAAGTCGGGTGAACTGCCTGCCGAGCACAAAGACCAAGCTGCTACGTATTTGAAAGAAGCTAAATCTGTTGTCGATGGCGGCAAGCATTACCAATCGCCTAAATTTGGAGCTGGGCAGCAAGTTTATTTCGTCCAAGGAACACCTTCAACAAATGGACAAGATTCACTAATTGGGGTAATTCATCAAGATGTACTTGCGCATGTGACCGATCATCAAATGAAAAATTTAAGACTTGAGCCATACCCCAATGAGAATCGTTGGAAAGTAAAAGCTGTCGAGACCAATACGCTAAAAGAAAAGGTCGTCGATCATCCCGAAGATAACCAAGGAACTAGTCATTATCAACAAAATGAAGTGGTGGTACGCTTCAAAACGGATCCAACCGAAGCTCAACTAAAACAAATTAAGAATGAGATCAATGCCATCTCAGCACAAAAGCTTGGGTATACGTATGTTTTCCGAACAAATAGTATGGATGCCAAGTCTTTAATTGCCTATTTTGCTAAATGGAATGTCGCTTATGTAGAACCGCATTTTCTCTATATGACCAATGATTACTATCATGATCATGATGAGACGGATTCAAACACGAGTCACAGTGAATCTGATACTAATCAAACACCTGTCTCCTCGAATTTCATGCCAAACGATAATTTATATCAACGATATCAATGGAATCTTCCATTGATCGAAACAATACAAGGTTGGGAATTAAACCGCGGCGCAAATGACGTGATCGTAGCCGTTGTGGATACAGGTGTTGATTTGAAGCATCCTGATCTGCAAGGTCAGCTTCTTCCTGGTTACAATGTCATTAGCGGAAATGATAATCCGCAGGATGATGTTGGACATGGCACGCATGTAACAGGCGTCATCGCTGCCTTGGTTAATAATAATCTTGGTGTTGCAGGAATGACTTGGTTTAATAAAGTCTTGCCTGTTAAAGTGCTTGATCAGACTGGAGCAGGCAGCACGTACTCGGTAGCTCAAGGCATCATTTGGGCTACGGACCACGGGGCTAAGGTTATGAATCTCAGCCTTGGCAATTACGCAGATTCTGGCTTTCTCCATGATGCCATTCAGTACGCTTATGATCGAGACGTTGCGCTAATCGCGGCAAGCGGGAACGATAATACAGAGCAGCCTGGTTACCCTGCTGCATATCCTGAAGTATTTGCAGTGGCTGCCAGCGATTCGCATAATGAGAAAGCCCCCTTCTCGAATTATGGCGATTATATTGATGTGACTGCGCCTGGGGTTACGATTGCTAGTACGTATCCCAACAACCAGTATGCGGCTTTATCCGGCACTTCAATGGCTAGTCCACATGTGACTGCACTGGCCGCGTTGATTCGTTCCGCTAATCCTAGCTTGAAAAATACGGACGTATACGAAATCATGCGACAGTCTGCAATGGATTTAGGTGATGAAGGTCACGATAAATATTTCGGTTATGGGTTAATTGATGTTGTCAAAGCGATCCAAATGGCAAAACAAGATACGGCTCCGATGTCTTACTGGCCACAGGATTTAGCACGTCAATTGCATTTGGTCCCTAAAAAGTATGCGGGTAGCTTGGGACTCGAGAAGTAAAATGAGATAAAAGAAACCTTCAATCCCCTATGACGGGGTTGAAGGTTTTATTCATTTTATAGGGATATAGGGATATAGGGATATAGGGATAATTAGGATAAAAAATTAAAATACCCGCAAAGCCGAAGCTGTGCGGGTAACCGACTGTTTGGAAAGTTTGCCGTAAGCCGGGTTCTGTACTTCCAGTGGTCATAACGGGCGTCTGCTCCCCTGCCACTATTGAAGCGACAATCATCTATCTAGGCCGTGCATTGCTACACAGCTCAAGCGACCAACCCGAACGCGTCTCAGGCGAAGACTGCTGCCTCGAAAGCAACTAGCGTTCCATTAGGTCTTGCTCCAAGTGGGGTTTACCAGGATCTATGTCACCATAGAACCTCGTGGTCTCTTACACCACGGTTCCACCCTTGCCTGTGCTATATTTCAAGCCATCGGCGGTCCATTTCTGTGGCCCTATCCTTCAACTCGCGTTGACTGGACGTTATCCAGCACCCTGCCTTATGGAGCCCGGACTTTCCTCTCGCTATGGCTTACCCATAACCAGCGATTGTCTGTCAAACTTTCCATTGCATAGGCTAGTATACTAGGAATGACTTCGAATTACAACACATGAACATTTCCTTCTTTTCCAGAGGCCGCAGAAACCCTGCCTACATGAATTGGAAAGGTTCGGTATTAATTGCGGATGCGATCACTTGCGTATCCGTCTTAGCCAGCTGCGCAGCGAGGTAATCTGCGACACCTCGCTTCATGATTTTCTCGACGTTGTGCCCAACGTCGAGCAGAGCCAGCCCCGCCGCAAGCGCATCGTGCGCGGTGTGGTAGTCAATGTCGCCGGTGACGAGCACGTCGGCGCCAGCAAACATGGCGTGCCGCATGTAGCGGCCGCCTGAGCCTCCCAGCACGGCCACCTTGCGGATGGGCCGTGCTAGATCGCCGACGACGCGGACCGTCGGCACGTCAAACACAGCCTTCGCGTGCTCTGTGAGCTCGCGAAGTGTCATGGCCGCGGGCAGCTTGCCCACGCGGCCCAAACCGAACACTCTACCCTTGAGATCCATCGGGTAGAGGTCGTAGGCCACCTCCTCGTAGGGGTGGGCCTTCAACATCTCTTGAACCGCTCTGCGCTGAACGCTCGCGGTTACGATTGTTTCCACGCGTACCTCTTGTACGCGTTCTAGCTTACCAACTTCCCCGATAAACGGATTCGCGCCTTCCTGCGGCAGGAACGTCCCCGTCCCGGGGATATTAAAGCTGCAGGAGCTGTATTGGCCAATGCCCCCTGCTCCAGCCTTAAAAAGAGCATCCAGCACGACCTGATGATGTGTCTCAGGCACGAAGACGACAAGCTTCTGCAGCTTCTCCGTATGCACATCTTCTAGGTGAGTCAAATCCGTTAAGCCTAGTTGCTCTGACAGTAAATCGTTAACGCCGCCTTCAGCCACATCTAGGTTCGTATGGGCAATATACACAGCGATATCATTTTTGATTAATTTCTCATACAGACGACCTGCTGGCGTTTCTGTCTGAAGATGAGCGAGAGGCCTGAAAATAATGGCATGATGCGCAATAATAAGGTTGGCACCTGCTTCAATTGCTTCATCAACCACTGCATCTGTAACATCTAGTGCAACGAGTACTTTGGTAATGTCTTTTTGAAGGGAGCCTAGTTGCAAGCCAATTTTGTCATCTGCCATCGCATAATGCTTAGGAGCCAGCTGTTCGAATAGCTGAATTACCGTTTGACCTTTTGCAAGCAAGCGAGTACCTCCTTTATTTCACGTATTTCTTGGCTGACCTGCTCCGCTTTCGCAATGGAAGCTTCAGCAGTTGATAGTTTCAGTTGGTCAACGATCATGGCAAGCTTTTTCAGTTCACTTTCCCATTTGATAAACCAAACTTCTGGAGCTTCATTGATCAAATAAGGCCCCATCTGTTGCAAGCGTTCACTTGAAACAGCAACACCGTCCGGAAGAAAACGCTCTTTATACAGCATGTCTAAAGCGCCTATCTCTTCGCTGTCAGCAAGTGATGCTGTCAAAATTTCATAGATCTTTCCGTCTTCTTCAAGAATCGTCTCGGATTCTAGCTTCCAACCGTTGTGCAATAGCCAACGACGAACATGATCCTCACCGACATTCGGTTGCAAAATCAATTGCTGAACGCCAGCAAGTTTAGATTTGCCCGCTTCCAAAATGCTCGCCATTAGGCTTCCACCCATACCAGCGATCGTAATGACATTCACTTCGCCAGGCTCGATTACCGCAAGTCCATCGCCAGATCTTACTTGAATGATCTTAGAAAGTCCGCTCTCGAGTACTTGCCTCTGCGCAGCTTCGAAAGGACCAGGATTCACTTCCCCTGCCACCGCGGCAACAATTATTCCCTGCTGTGCCAAATAAGTTGGCAATAACGCATGATCAGAACCAATGTCTGCTACCTTGGAACCCATTGGGACTCGATCCGCGATCATTTGAAGTCGTTTTGATAATTTAACCATATGCTACATTACCCACTCTACCCATTTTTTTCGCAGCAAAAATAATGCCGCGCCTACCGAAACTAATTTTGCCGTAAAGGAAATTTGAATGAGACGTGAGCTCAATTCATTATCAACAATAAACGTCATGGCTTCAGGAAGAAACCAAGCTAAGCCTCCTACTAGCATGAGCACGCTAGCCGCTTGTTTATTCGTATGATGTGCAAGCCAAGCCATCCATATGAGTACAACACTCAATGGAATCCAACTTAATTCAAGTGAAAACCAGGATGGATGCTCCAGTTTTTGCATTAACAACCAGCTATACGTCCCAATAAGACCCAGCCATCCACAAATTTGGAAAATAGCCATTCGAGCAATTAAACCATTTAATAACCAAATGCAACTGCAAAATGCTAAATACCCAATATACGTAGTCGAAGTTTGAATACCCGACAGATCCATAATGTGGAGCCCTAATAATAATATAGCTACAGATGCTACACCACATAAGACATATGAAACAACAGGCGTACGACTAAACTGTCGGTATGCTCCCGCATAACAAATCATGACAAAAAGTGTGGAAATACCAATTTGCATTGGCAATCCAAAAGAGTTAAAATTAAGAGCAGATAAGGAAAGAGCGGCAATAACCGCTAAGCCCAACAACCATATTTTCCAATTACTGTTTGTTACTGCCGTTGCCGAAACACCTAGAAGTGAGTTCGGTTTAGGCGTCATATCATCCACATACAAATTCATAAGAAAATCGCAATAATGCTCAGGAAGCAATTTGCTCCGGCGCCAATGATCGATTTCTCTAACAATAATTTTTCTTCTCTCAGCATCCATCTATTTGCTCACCATCCTAGCTTCTTTATCGGTGATTTAATGCTCAGATTTTAGTGAATTCTGTGAAAAACCACAAAAAAGACCCCGCCGAATTTGGCAGGGCCCACTCCTAGCGATTTTATTCCAAAAAGTCCTTCAAACGTTTACTACGGCTTGGATGTCTTAACTTCCGCAAAGCTTTTGCTTCAATCTGACGAATCCGTTCCCTAGTAACTCCGAATACTTTTCCTACTTCTTCTAATGTTCTTGTACGTCCATCATCAAGTCCGAAACGCAACCGAAGTACATTCTCTTCTCTTTCAGTTAACGTATCTAGAACATCTTCAAGCTGTTCCTTCAGAAGCTCGTACGCAGCTGCATCAGCTGGCGCTAGTGCCTCTTGATCCTCGATAAAATCCCCTAAATGTGAATCATCTTCTTCACCAATCGGCGTTTCTAAGGAAACAGGCTCTTGAGCAATTTTCATGATTTCACGAACTTTATCCGTGCTTAAATCCATCTCTTTTGCAATTTCTTCTGGCGTAGGTTCGCGCCCCAATTCTTGCAGCAATTGACGGGAAACACGAATTAATTTGTTAATTGTTTCGACCATATGTACCGGAATCCGAATCGTTCTCGCTTGATCCGCAATGGCGCGAGTAATCGCTTGACGAATCCACCAAGTCGCATAGGTACTGAATTTGTAACCCTTCGTATGGTCAAACTTTTCAACAGCCTTAATAAGACCCATATTACCTTCTTGAATCAAATCAAGGAAAAGCATGCCGCGACCTACATAGCGTTTGGCAATACTCACAACGAGTCGAAGGTTCGCTTCAGCAAGACGACGCTTCGCTTCTTCATCCCCATTTTCAATACGTTTGGCCAATCCCACTTCGTCTTCCGCAGAAAGAAGCGGTACGCGACCAATTTCTTTCAAATACATCCGAACTGGATCATTAATTTTAATCCCCGGCGGCAAAGCCAGATCATCATCGAAGTTAAATTCATCGCGCTCGTTTTCTTCAGGATTCATCGAATCTTCATCCGACTCGTTCCCCACGTCAATACCTTGCTCGGAAAGTTGTTCAAAGAACTCATCGATTTGTTCAGGATCCTGATCGAAGGGAGCTAATTTCTCCATGATATCCTTGTAAGTTAGTGAGGACCGTTTTTTCCCCTGCTCTATAAGTTGGTCTTTCACCTGGTCCAGGGTCAATTCTGTCTCTAATTCTGTACGCTGATCATTCGCCATGGTACGGACTCCCTCCTCCCTAGTCATGTCAGTTTAGCTAAGATGACTTCAACCGTTTTTCTAGGGCAATAATTTCAATTGCAATTTGCGCAGCTTTAAGATGGTCTCCCTCGCGTACTGCGCGAGCTTGTTCTTCTTTCTTACGTTCAACTTCTTCTTGCATTGGAACTTTGCGAATTTGGCGAATATAGTCGTCAATCACTTGTTCGTTCAATCCATGGCCTGCTCCCATCATAACGATGGAGCTTGCCAAGCTCTCCAGCTGTTCGTCTTGCAGCATGGCAATGTATCGGCTTGCATCGGGCTCTAAATACTGAGCGTAGTAAGCATATAAATAAGCAGCTAAGACTGCGTGAGCTTCAACATTAAACTGGTCGCCTAATTGCGCTTCAACATGCGCGCATACATCACGATCGTGCATCATTACGGCCAAAATCAAGCGTTCCGCATTATGATAGGCAGGCAGTAAGGTAGGCGATTTTTTCTTTGTTCGTTCCGCTGGTCTCCCATTATTCATAACATTATTCCACAGAATTGGTTTATTATCCCCATCTGGTCGGTTTTTTTCCGATTGCAATAAGATTTCATGGAGATCTAACTTCATGGCTTCATAGGATGAATCCGGAAACTCTGAAGCCAACTGTTTGAGATAATGTTCGCGTTCCATCGGAGATTGCAGCTGACTAATTAACTTTACAGCTGATTGCAGATAACGTAATCGGTCACCGTCCTCGTGCAATTTAAAATTTTTGCGAATATATAAGAGCTTATATTTCATCGATGGCACGGAAGCTCCAATAATCTCCCGGGCGAATCGGTCAACCCCATATTGACGAACGTAATCGTCTGGATCTTTGCCATCTGGCAGCATCGCAACCGTGACCCTGCTTCCCGCTTCTTCCAACAACGGAATGCTCTTGAACGCAGCCGATTGTCCAGCATTGTCTCCATCATAGCAAATGACGATTTCATCCGCGTTGCGGTTCAATAAGGCAGCATGCTCTTTGGTTAATGCTGTTCCCATCGTCGCAACACCATTCGTGATGCCCGCTTCCCATGCTTTGATCAAATCCACATATCCTTCAAAGATAACGGCTTGTTGAAGCTTTCTCATATTCGGCCTTGAGAGGTGCAGATTATACAAAGTCCTGCTTTTATTAAAAAGCACAGATTCGGGACTATTTAAATATTTGGGCTGTGCGTCGCCCATCGCTCTTCCGGCAAATGCAATGACTTTGCCTGTAGAGTCGCAAATAGGGAACATGATCCTTTCGCGGAATTTGTCCACGTAGCCATGACCTTCATGTTTGGCAGAAATTAATCCGCCTTTTTCCATAAGGGCTAAATCAAACCCTCGTTTCTGTAACTGCTGCACGAGCGTGTCCCACATTACAGGTGCATAACCAATCTGGAACGTGTCAATCAGCTTATCAGAGATTCCTCTTGAGGTTAGATATCCTTTAGCTGCTTTGCCCTGTTCGGTATTACCTACAACATAATGATAGAACTTCGCGGCAAACTCATAAGCTTTAATTAAGGTCGCTTTTTCTTGCTGCTGCTCATTCTGCTCCTCCGATACCTCTTCCCAAGTAATAGGGATATCCGCGTCTTCTGCAAGCTTCGTGATCGCTTCGGCAAAACTCAGGCCCTCTATTTCCATAATGAATCGAATTAAGTTCCCGCCTGCCTGACACCCAAAGCAACGATAAATCTGTTTCTCAGGAGTGACAGTGAACGAAGGACTTTTCTCGGAGTGGAAAGGACAAAGCCCCTTCATATAATGCCCTTGTTTGCTCAAATGTACGTGCCTGCCGATGACATCTACGATATCATGGCGCTTCAGTACAGCCTCAATAACCTCTTCAGGTATGCGTCCGTACCTCATTTTAATCCACCTACAATTCAGGTCGCTTTTCCGACTAATTACTATTCGCTACTTATTTTCGATTTCCTGCAATTTTTCTAAAAGATTTGTCAAACCATGTAGAAAATTTTTACGATCCGTCTCTGTAAAAGGTTTTGGTCCTTTCGTATGCTTGCCATTTCTTCGCATTTTGGCGGAAGCATGACGGCGTTCCAACAGATAATCGATCGAACTATCGGTGTATTCCTGCCCCCGATTGGTCAAACAAATCGAACCCTTCGCGAGACCTAATGCCGCGAGCCCGAAGTCTTGTGTTACCAAAATATCACCTGACCGAATCTGATTGGCAATATATAAATCGACAGATTGATCGGACCGATCTACTTGAACTACCTTTACACCGGGGTTTTGCTTCATCTTATGATCGAAAGAAGCAACGAGTATAACTTGTACACCAAACTGTCTACCCGCCTGCTCGATTTCCGACTTTACTGGACAAGCATCGGCATCAACGATAATACTTCTTGCGTGCAAGTGTCAGCCCCTGCCTTTATAAGAAATCTCACCGTACTATTATATACGATGGACTTACAAAAAATCCTGCAAGCCAGAACATAAAAGCTTACGATCGATGTTCGATGTGATCCATGATTAGACTGGCCGTTTCTTCAACAGCACGGTTGGATACATCAAAAATCACACAACCGATTTTACTCATAATTTTATCAGCAAAATCCAGTTCTATTTTAATACGTTCTACATTCGCATAGGTTGCATTTTCTGCAAGACCAAGTGTTCGAAGCCGTTCTTGACGGATGACATTTAATTTATTAGGGTCAATTCGCAAGCCAATAATCTTGTCTTTGGGCACGGTATAAATGGCTGCTGGAGGTTGCATTTCCGGTACCAAAGGGACGTTGGCCACTTTCAATCTTTTATGTGCCAAATACATGGACAATGGTGTTTTGGATGTACGGGATACGCCAAGAAGAATAATATCCGCTTTTTGAATGCCGCTAAAATCGCGCCCATCATCGTATTTGACCGCAAACTCGACTGCCTCGACTTTCTTGAAATAATCCTCATCTAAAGGATGAATCATACCTGGTTGTCTGCGCGGCTCTTGGCGAAGTGCGTTTCCAAGTGTAGTCACTACAGGTCCTAGCAAATCAATAAAAGGAATATCATACTGCTTCGCTTTGGCAATCAAATCATCCCTCAATTCTGGAATGACCAAGGTAAATACAACAATCCCGCCATGCGTTCTAATCCCATTGATGACTTTATCTATACCTTCAAAATCATGAATAAACGGGGCTCTCACTATTTCCACAGGCACAGGATGAAATTGCATGGCAGCTGCCCGGACGACAGATTCTCCTGTTTCACCAACAGAATCCGAAACGACGTAAACACGAGTAGGTTGTGGATGTTCCATATTCCTAACCCCTTTCAGCAGGGACAAGACCCTACACTAGCATTTGTATGTAAAGAACAACAGTTCAGAACGACAGCATGAGAAAAACCTCACCGATATGCGGTCAGCACAAGGGCGAGGTGTTTTCCACCACATCATATCAAAGGAAGAATTGCATGTCAAATGAATCCAGTGCCTCTTAAATATTGTATTTCTCCATCTGCTCAATAAATCCTCTTGATTTCCATTGTACGCCAATATGTACATCCATGTAGGCACGCATACACTGCTTCAGTTGCTCTTTCGTCTCTGCCTTAACTTGAACAGCGCCTAACCTTCTCATATCCATCCTCGGAAAAAGCCTCAGCAGCTTATGAGCACCTTCACCAATCGCGATCGCCGAGACATCCTTGAATCGACAACGCCGGCATATGGTGCCTCCGAGATTCGGACTGAATGCTGTGATGCCATCCGTTTCACCGCAAGCCACACAAGCATCAGTTACAGGTAGGTATCCTGCTAAATCGAACATCTTCATCTCATAGAGATGCGTGACGATCTGCATGTCTTTATTGTCTTCAATCGCCATTAAGCCAGCCTTCAGCTGCTCAAATAAGTAATTGTTGCCTTCTTCATCACCCAGCATGCGATCCGTCATTTCGGCCAGATAAGAGGCATAAGCCGACTTATGCAAGTCTTCACGCAGAGCATGGTGGGCTTCAATGATTTCAGCACCATTAAGTGATCCCATCTGACCCCTTTGTTTAAAAAAAACAAAATCGCCGTACGTAAACAGCTGCGTAACGGCGCCATGTTTGCTCTTCAGTTTCTTCGCACCACGAGCCATTACGCCAACCTTCCCCAGCTCGGGGGTGAATAAACGAATGATCTTGTTGCCTTCACCGTAGTCCATGCTACGAATGACAATACCTTGAACGCTATGCAGCAAGTAGCTTCCCCCATGAATGCCGCTCTAAGCAATCAAATCCTTGCTGTCACATATTCAGACCATCGAGCGGCTCTTCGTTACTTAAATCCTCATCTTCCACTTCTGAATCCATGCCAGGTTCTCCCGTTACTTGTTTGTACAGCAGATAGGCGTCCACATCACCGGTCTTTGAAAAATACGTCCACGAAAAATCTTTCATGTTCAGCATCCTCCCCATCGAACGTGATGTTCATAGGATGTGCATTGACCGCCTCACTATGCGATGTAAAAACTGGTACTCTCAGGAAATTTTATTACTCGTGACGGAAACCAAGATCACGAAGAACTCTGTCTTGATTTCTCCAGTCTTTCTTGACTTTCACCCATAATTCTAAGAACGTTTTGGAACCTAGAAGTGTTTCAATATCACGACGGGCTTGTCTCCCAATTTCCTTCAACAACGCACCTTGCTTCCCGATCACGATACCTTTTTGAGACTCACGCTCTACGAATATGACAGCCGAGATATGAACGACACCATTCGGCTCAACACGCATATCTTCAATCTGCACGGCAATAGAGTGAGGAATTTCTTCCCGTGTCATATGCAAAATTTTCTCGCGAACGAGCTCCGCGCATACGAATTGCTCCGGATGATCCGTAATTTGATCCGCCGGGTAATATTGAGGCCCTTCTGGCAAATAGCGAATAATTTGCTCCAAAAGTGTTGTCACATTGTTCCCTTTTAACGCGGATACAGGTACGATTTCAGCAAAATTATACAAATCTTTGTAATTTGTAATAATCGCAAGCAGCGCTTCCGGCTGTACCAAGTCGATTTTGTTCAAAACGAGAATAACCGGTGTTTCGATATGCTTCAACTGCTCGATAATATAACGGTCTCCGCCACCAATACCGTCTGCTACATCGACCAAGAATAACACTGCGTCGACTTCCCCTAGTGTCCCATGAGCAACTTTACTCATGTAATCACCAAGTTTAGACGTAGGTTTATGGATCCCTGGTGTATCTAGAAATACAATCTGTCCATTGTCTGAGGTATACACACCATGGATCTTATTTCTAGTCGTTTGAGGCTTATCCGACATAATCGCAATCTTTTGTCCGATAATTTGGTTCATTAGTGTTGATTTGCCGACATTCGGCCGTCCGATAATCGCGACAAACCCTGACTTAAATTCTTTTTTGGCCACTTCTACTTATCCTCCATTTGTGTGCAAATCCTTTGTTGTAAAAGCGCCTGGCAATAAAGCAGCTACCGTCGTTTCAACGAAAGCTCCTTTGAGATTACTCAAATAAACAGGCATTTCCGGTTCGCACAGTTCAATTAATACTTGTCGACATACGCCACATGGCGAAATCGGTCCTTCCGTATCTCCAGTTACCGCGATTGCTTGGAAGGATCCTCGTGGATGTCCATCAGCAATTGCGCGGAATAACGCTGTTCGTTCGGCACAGTTCGTCGGTCCATAGGCAGCATTCTCGACGTTGCATCCTAGGTGCACGTTTCCATTCGCGTCCAATAACGCAGCACCGACCTGAAAGTTGGAATAAGGCGTATAGGCTCGTTTCATCGCTTCTTTAGCGAAATCAATGAGTTCTTGCGGATTCATAGCCATCCACCCTTTTATTAGAAATAGTAAGTAATAGTTAAGTTATAGCATGTTTAAGCAGGTAAAAGCGAGGAGCGTCACCACAATACCAATCATTGCCCCCAAAAAGAGTGCTGGGAATGGCCTTGTTTTTTTATCATACAACACAATTAGGATAATAATAGACAGCGTATAAGCAAGTAACGCAGCTATCGTTTCGGTCACAATGACCAAAATGACTGTAGCAATTGCAAATGCAATAGCTGTCAATAAACTAGGCCGCACTAATTTCCCTTTATCTGAAAAGCGAGTCTCAATAACAATCACCGTCAGCATGACAAGAGCAATTAAAATCCATATCGCACCTGCAGATAGCGGTGTTTCTTGGAGTCTAGCGTGTCGCAGCAACTGATCGATGGGCTCATAGAAAACAACTAATCCCACAACGACTGCAAACATGGCAGACACCAATACGGACGCCGCGGCGACGTCCTTCGCAATTTTGGCTAATGGATGTCGGTCTGGCATCGCCAGGTCCACCGTTTTCTCCACAGCCGTATTAATTAATTCCGTGACAATCATGAGGGTTACCGCTAATAAGATAAATAAAATATCTGTTTTGGACAAATGGATGAACAGTGCTGCTAGTAAAACAAGAAACGCAACGGAAAAATGAAACTTCATATTACGTTGCGTATCTAGTGCGTACTTAATTCCCTCATAGGCATACCGAAAACTTCTGCGCCATTTACGGAAGCCGCCCGACATTATCGCGTCAAGCCTGCTTTCTGCAAAATGTCCTCCTGTTTAGCGAACATCACTTTTTCTTCCTCTTCACTCTGGTGATCGTACCCAATTAGATGCAGGAAGCCATGTACAAATAAGAAGCCCAACTCGCGTTCTACCGAGTGACCATAATCTTCCGCTTGCGCGATAGCACGCGGTACGGAAATAATAATATCGCCAAGCGGCTCAATGAACGCTTCCGATACGGTTTCACCTTCTTCAAGTTCACCTTCGGAATCGTCGCCATCATCCTCATAATTGATCTGAATCTCGTCATCCCCAAATTCACTCATTGCAAAGGAAAGGACATCCGTTGGCTTATCTAAATTACGGTACTGTTTATTCAAATCTTGGATCGTCTCATCGTCAACAAACGTAAGAGCAACCTCACCTTCAGTAATGCCTTCAATCTCACCTGCAAGTTTAAGAAGTTCTTCAAGCTTCTCAATGAACGCAGGTGTGATTTCCTTTTCTTCTTGTTCACTGCTCCATGCTAACGTTAAATCCACACTTGCCATTAGGAATTGCCCTCCTTCTTATCACCTGGCTTCTTAGCCGTGATTTCACCTGGATACTCTATGCGCGAATGAAAAATCCCTAACAAGGTTTCATTCAATGTTTTCGCTATCTTATCAAGCTCTTTCAGTGTGAGGTCACATTCGTTGAACTGACCATCATCTAACCGTGATTTGATAATCTTGGTTACCATGGAATCGATCTGTTCCAGCGTAGGGTTACGTAATGAACGTACTGCCGCTTCAACGCTGTCTGCAATTCCCACAATAGCCGCTTCTTTCGATTGCGCTTTAGGACCTGGATATCGAAAATCTTCTTCACGTATCCCTTTCTCACTGTTCTCTTCTTCAGCTTGCTTCTTCGCTTTATGATAGAAAAAGTGCAGTAGCGTTGTTCCATGATGCTGCTCAGCGATATCGCGAATCGGTTTCGGCATTTTGAAGTCCTTCAACATATCAACACCATCACGCGGATGCGCGATAATAATGGACTTGCTTAAATTCGGATCAATCCGATCATGCGGATTTTCTATATTCGTTTGATTTTCGATAAAGTAACTTGGTCGCTTGGTTTTACCGATATCATGGTAGTACGATCCTACCCGGCATAGTAACCCGTCTGCACCAATGGATTCGGCCGCCGCTTCAGACAGGTTACCTACCATCACACTGTGATGATACGTGCCTGGTGTCTCTGTAAGCAGTTTGCGCAGTAAGGGATGATTTGGATTTGAAAGCTCGACAAGCTTAAGCGGAGAAAGGATCCCGAAGGAAGCTTCAAAAAACGGAAGCAATCCAATGACGAATACGACCGTAACTAGTCCGCCAGCTGTAGCGAAAGACAGGGACATCAATGCTTCTCTTTGTTGAAAATGATCTTCCATCAACAGCATCGCCGTTATGGTCAACATGGAGAAGAAGGCGATCATGAGGCCCGCTTTCAAAATAGTAGCACGTTGACTTGCACGTTGAATCGTAAACACGCCGCTAAAGCAAATAACCAAACTGACTAATCCAAACCGGAAGTCGAATAGCGCATCGTGCTCTGCATTAAAAATAATGCTCGCAATAATGGAGAATAAAACCGATGAAATAAATGCAAGCGGTGCATCCAACAAGATCGCGATCAAGATGCTTCCAAGAGCAGTCGGAGCCAAATATCCAATAAATGGATAGTCGAAATTTTGCAGGAGTGAAATAATTTTCATGCCAGCGATATTCATTAAAAATATCAAAACAAGCATGACCAGCTGCGAATTATTGTATTTGACCTGCATGTTACTCTGTCTAACGAACATAAAGATGACAAATGATAACAGCGCGCACAGAATAACAAGGCCAAACTGCGGCAAATGATTCGCCTTATCCTTGAGCAGTTTAAGCTTTTCCAACCGTGTATATATTTCTTCTGTAATGACATCGCCGGCTTTGACCAGCACATCATTCTTATTAATATAAACAGTCTTCATATTGCCTCTGGCTTGCCCTTTGGCATCATCAGTCCCTTTTTGATCAAAAAATTTATTCGGCGTAATTAATGCTCTGGCAATCTCGGTTACCATTTCACGGGAAGTATTCTTTGCTAGCGTAGACGTATTCACCATTTCTGCAACCTTAGCCCTGGCTGTTTTTGCATCCAGGATTTCGTCAATCATCAGCTTGGTGACAATATCTTTCGTCACAGTACGCATATCCGCGAGATCTTCCTTGGTCAACCGCGGGAGTTTAAAATAAATTTCCTCAGGAAGCGGATATTTCTGATCCGACAAGCCAAGTTGAATTTGTTCAAGTAACAAATCGTTATATTGCCCACTATTCCGCAGGGTTTTGATGGCATCATTCGTCAAGTCACTAATCAATTGTGGAATGACACGACGGTAAATACTCACCTTATCATCGAACTTCACTTCTTCATCCGCATTGATCTGAGATAATTTATCAAAAATGGCATCACTGATGACTTCATTCTTGAGGTTAACGATCTTATAGACAGGCTGGACGCGCTTCGCAGCATCTTCTTTGGCTTGCTCCGTCGCGACAGCGTTCTCAATCTGCTCAGGTGCATAGATCGTCTTCTCACTCTTCATACCCAGGGTAATATCAAAAACTTGTGGAACAAGCTTCTCATATAGAGTGGCGTAGAATATCAATCCTAATATGAGAAATAAAAGTATTCTTAAGCCCGTATTGTATTTCCATCCGCTCAGCCGGTAATGAAATTTGCCTTTCATTTGCACTTCATTTTTCATTACGGAGGTCATTCCTCTCTATCTAGCCAAACTAGCATCTTTACTTAGTCGATTCAGCGTTATAGGCAACAATGATCTTCTGAACGAGTGAATGACGTACAACGTCACCCTCATCAAAATGAATAAAGCCCAATTCTTCAATACCACTTAGAATGCGAGACGCTTCAACCAATCCAGAGGACTTGCCTCGAGGTAAGTCAATCTGTGTCACATCGCCGGTGATAACCATCTTAGAACCAAAACCAAGTCTTGTCAGAAACATCTTCATTTGCTCAGGAGTTGTGTTCTGGGCCTCATCCAGGATGATAAATGAATCGTCCAATGTACGCCCTCTCATATAGGCTAACGGGGCAATTTCTATGAGTCCGCGTTCTAGTGACTTCGCTACTTGCTCAGGCCCTAAGACGTCATTAAGAGCATCATACAATGGGCGTAAATAAGGGTCAACTTTTTCCTGTAAGTCCCCTGGTAGAAATCCGAGACTTTCCCCCGCTTCTACGGCAGGACGTGTAAGAACAATGCGTTTTACTGCGCCTTCCTTCAGACGAGTTACCGCTAGAACAACAGCTAAATAGGTTTTGCCTGTTCCTGCTGGGCCAATCCCAAAGACAATATCCTTCTTCTTAATCGTTTCTACATATTTTTTCTGTCCAATCGTTTTGACACGGATCGGCTTCCCTTTGTGCGTGCTCGTAATTTCACCTTTGAATAGATCCAATAATTGCTCTGCTTTCATTTGTTTCGCTAATTCAACGGCATAGAGCACATCTCGCTCTGTCACAGTGTAATTATTGCGGATTAGCTGCAAAAGAACTTCAAAGAGCTGCTGAAGTGAGTTCACTTCGGCAGCCCTGCCTTGTATCGTTATTTCGGCTTCGCGCGTAAAGATTTGAGCATCAATTTCCCGTTCGATGATATGCAAGAATTTATCCTGCGGCCCAAATAAAGCTAGTCCTTCAGCCGGATTTTTTAATGTAATTTTTACAGATTGCGCATTTTCTATCAACAGGCCTCATTCTCCTCGTGTCACAATTGGTTGTTCTTCAGCAATATTCTCTTCGACCTCAAAATGAATGTCTATATAAATTTTACCATTCTCTGTTTTTTCATGCAAAATTTTTTCTCCGACGATCCTCGCATCCTCACCTGCAGCAGCTAATAATTTGGCTCTAGCCTGCTCGATGCCAACCTTTTTGGCATTCGCCGGTTCCATCGGCTCTTCAACCAAATTCACCTCCATCACCTTCTCATGTAGCCATCCAAGTCCAAGTGAAAATGAGCGCCAAGCCAGTGTTTTTCGTTCAGGTATCGTTTCAAAATGTTCAAATTGCGTCTTACCATAGCCAGTAAGTTGGAGAGCCCTTGTCCCAAACACGAGGTAGCTGCGATGTACAGTTTCACCTGTATAGACTCTATACTGTTTCGTTAGCGGCGCTTCAATTCGTGAGGTATACCAGACGACTCCTCTTATCTTACCATCTGCAACAACGACTTGACTATTTTGCTCATCTCCAATCGTACCCGAGATTAAAATGGCCCCTTTGCGAACATACGTATTCGGCTTAACCATCGGTTTTCCCTTTATGGATTGAATTTCGGTAACCAACGCACTTTTGGCAGCTACGATATTGCGAGGATCTTTTAATGGTTCTTTGCGCGGAATGGTTGCCTCAACCACTTTTATCGTGATATGCGTTCCGCGAATTTCAACACCGACCCACGCCGCATCCGGCAGTTCCTGCTGTATGGCACGCGATAAGTCCTCTGTTTTATCCAGCTTAAATTTCCACTGAAACTTATGAATACCTTGTTTGGATGCTGCTTGCAAAATGTCCTTGGCTTCAATACGATCATTGCCATCCACCGTTACCTGCCACACCAAAGAGGTCAGCACATATAGGCTGATGATAAAAGCTGCGAATCCCCCAAACAACACTTTTCGCTTACCGATTTTATCCATAAAAAAGGGCAGGCCAAATCTCTCTAACACGTGCACTCTACAGCCTGTCCGTTTCAAGAGCGGCCGAAGTCGAAAGAAATCCTTAATGAGGATATACAGCTCCAGTTTCCCGTCTTTGCCAGCTTGAATATCCCAAATGGAGAAGCCGCCCTCCACCATGGGATGTATCAACCTTTCGCAGTCCTTGCCTCTAATTTGTATGCGTACATAGCCACGCAAACGGGCAATGAATAGGGATTGTTTCATGACTCAGCCTCCAGTTCTCATTCACACTGCCAATTACTTTTCTATGGCATATATTTCACGTGATCGATAATACCTTCGATGAACACCTCTTCGGAAAGGATCGCTCTAATAACCAACTGCTGGCCACAAACCTCCAACGTCCCTTTCGCTAACTCCAACTTGAGTATTTCACTAGAAAAATGCAGTACGCCCCGGTGATTCTCAACATATAGCTGTACGTTGCCGATCATCGTAATTCGCGGCAAATCCTGTACAACATCTTGGGGAAGATCAAGGATCTTGGCCGTGAACTGGTTCCATTTGCGGGTCAAGCGACGCATAGCTGGGCAGTACCCCCTCTAACTAGAAGATCAAGAATGCAGAAAACGCGCATAGACTTTCTACCAAATTATGCGGAAGAATCCGCTTTTATGCTGACTAAACAGCTGCGCTGTCCTTCTCGGGATGCATGCGTTTTATTCAAACTAAACGCAAAAAGCCCCTTTGCTTATTTGCAAAAGGGGCTTCTTATAAATGATTATCTGCGATATGGCTTTTTGGCACGCGGCGGACCAAGGATCTCGGCCCATACGACACCTTGCAGCACCTGTTCACGATTAGGCTGATCCGGAAAAATACGTGAAGAGGAAATTTCATCCGAATAGATAGGTGAACTCGCTGCTACACTACTTTTCGTAACCTGTGGTGTGAAAGGTGATGTTTTCTGCTTAACTGTCGCCGCCGACTTCCCAAGTCCCGACTGGCTAAATTCGTCTCTGATGCGTTCAGGTCGACTCAATGGAGCAACATGTCCCGCTTGGGCTTTCTTCGCTTCTACAGGCCTCCCAGCGTCGCCTGGGCCATTACCAAAGGTTGGCATGCCCGTTCTGGTCGCCCCACGCGCTGCACGTTTGCGCCTGCTTTGAATTTGATAATAAAAGGTTAGCGCAATAATGACCAAATACCAGTTCTTATATAAGAATACGATTAGCGCTTCCATTCCATCACCTCGTAATCTTATTCCTTCTCAGGTTTTCCGTCATTTATTTTGCCTAATGAGGAACGCATCTGAGTATCGGATTCAATATTTTTGAGATTCATATAATCCATTACGCCTAATTGGCCATTGCGAAGTGCCTCAGCCATAGCAAGCGGTACCTGTGACTCGGACTCAACAACCTTAGCTCGCATCTCAACGACTCGCGCTTTCATTTCTTGCTCAGCTGCAACAGCCATCGCACGGCGTTCCTCTGCCTTCGCTTGCGCAATACGTTTGTCCGCTTCGGCTTGCTCCGTTTGCAAATGGGCACCAATATTTTTACCTACATCCACATCCGCAATATCAATGGACAGAATTTCAAAAGCTGTACCCGCATCCAAACCTTTGCCTAAGACCGTGCGAGAGATCATGTCTGGATTTTCTAAAACATCCTTATGTGATTCGCTTGAACCTACGGTTGTAACGATCCCCTCTCCAACACGGGCAATAATGGTTTCTTCCCCTGCACCACCGACGAGTCGATCAATGTTCGCACGAACCGTAACCCTTGCAATAACTTTTACTTCAATACCGTTCTTCGCAACTGCTGAGACGTTAGGCGTTTCGATTACACGTGGATTTACACTCATTTGAACGGCTAGCAATACATCACGGCCCGCCAAATCAATGGCTGCTGCACGCTCGAACTCCAAGTGAATTTTGGCTCGATGTGCTGCGATTAACGCATTCACAACGCGGTCAACATTACCGCCTGCTAGATAGTGACTTTCTAATTGGTTAACACTAAGATCAATCCCGGCTTTCGTTGCTTTAATCATAGGATTCACGATACGACTTGGTGTAACTCGACGGAGTCTCATCGCAATCAAGGTAATAATACTAATTCTTACTCCAGAAGCTAGCGCAGATATCCATAGCATAACTGGAACAACACTTAGTAAAATCGATAATACGATAATAATGATGGCTGCGAGCAGCACCAAGTATAAGCCTGGTTCAATTGTCATTGTATGTTTCCTCCTAATTGTTATGTTGGTTATCCACTTCTTTGACTACAACACGAACCCCTTCTACTTCTACAACAACAATGGCCCTGTTGGCAGAAATGAAATTCCCATTCGTAACGACATCTACGCGTTCACCCTGAATGAGGGCCGTACCCGCTGGTCGCAGCGGCGTTAACGCCTCACCCGTCAACCCGATCAAGTTGGATCGATCTGGATTTGATGTGTAGCCCTTGCTAGTCGTTAATTGCTCTTTCAGAATAAAGCGATTCCAAACACCGCGGTGCTTGAATGTCCGAATGGCAGCAATAACAACCACAATTGCCACAAGTAACGCGATGACTAGCATATAAGCCGCTTCCTTCGGATCGGAAGACGCCATCATCACGCCGCCGAACAGACAGATCGCTCCTAGCACACTGAGAATGCCGAAACTCGGAACAACTAATTCTAAAATCAAAAGGATTAAACCAATTGCCAATACGGTTAAATCACCAAAGCTTGCAAAACCTGCTAAATAGAAGCCCAAGAAATATAAACCAAAACCAGCAACACCGGCTAAGGCCAACAAGCCGCTACTGAAAAATAGCAGTTCAAGCGCAATGCCAATAATGCCAACCACCAATAAAACGGTTGCGGTTACAGGGTGGGTCAGAAACTCAGATAAGTTATCAAGAAACATCGTCGTTCACTCCTTCCCCTAAACTTTCTTATCTATAGATATGTACGTATTAGTTTATGAACTGTTTCGGTATTTCATTAGAATAATTAATAATGCTCCATAAAATGGAAAAAAGACCGAGCAGAAAAATCCACTCGATCTTCACAAAACATATTTGGTGTTAACCTAATAGTTGTTGAACTAACTGATTGATAAG
This sequence comes from Paenibacillus sp. J22P165, assembly GCF_059692015.1. NCBI lineage: Bacteria > Bacillati > Bacillota > Bacilli > Caryophanales > Paenibacillaceae > Paenibacillus > Paenibacillus sp. J22P165. Next base: position 53,169 of record NZ_JCAUAP010000011.1, read on the forward strand.
TTTACCATCAGCGCGTCCTTTAACCTGAGGCATCAATGCCGTCATCACTTTGCCCATATCCGCTTTGGAAGAAGCACCAATTTGCTGGATGGTCTGCTGTACAATGGCTTTCACTTCTTCCTCAGAAAGCTGTTGCGGCATGTACTCAGCTAGAATAACAAGTTCCGCGCTCAGGTTGTCGGCTAGGTCATCTCTACCTGCCTTGGTAAATTCTTGGAGGGAATCCTTACGCTGTTTGATCTCACGAGTTAGAACATCAAGCACTTCATTGTCGTCTAAGGGTCTTTTCAGATCAATCTCAGAATTCTTAATCGTAGATCGTACCATTCGAATTACAGAGAGCTTAAACTTGTCCTGACTCTTCATCGCTTGTTTCATATCTTCGTTCAATCGATCGCTTAAGCTCATGTTGCCTCCTAGAACTTTCTTTTACGAGCAGCCTCTGATTTAAGCTTACGCTTAACGCTAGGCTTGTCATAATGCTTACGTTTCTTAACTTCTGCAAGAACGCCATCCTTAGCGATGGAACGCTTAAAGCGACGAAGTGCAGCATCTATAGTTTCGTTCTTACGAACTCGAGTTTCTGACAACAGTTTTCCCTCCCTCCGAACAGACCATCTAAGACAAAACGGTTCATCAAATCTCATTATAGGTGATAGTAATTAGGGTGTCAATCGCAAAACTGATCTTTCCTACTAGAAAGATTAGTTATGCACCCCAAGCGGAGCCAATCTGGCGCCTGCCATCAAATGATAATGCAAATGGTGAACGATTTGCCCTGCGTTTGCTCCAATGTTCGTTATTACACGATAACCGGATTCTTCTACTTCTAGTTCTCTAGCAATTTGCGCAGCAACACGCTGCATTTGCCCAACAACAGCCCAATCTTCCGGTTGTCCAGCAGCAAGTGAGGCAAAGTGCTTTTTCGGAATAATAAGGACATGAATTGGTGCTGCAGGTTGAATATCATGAAAAGCTAGAATCTGATCATCTTCATAGACTTTCTTCGAGGGAAGCTCCCCTGCAATGATTTTACAAAAAATACAATCACTCATTGATCCATTCGTCCTCCCGACATTGTTGTCCTACTTAGTTATAAGTTTATCGGAAAGCCATCAAAAAATCCAATCCAAATCTTATCGAAATTAGCGATGAGGTTGACTTTTGAGGGATTGATGGATCTTTTTCCATTTCGCTTTCTCCGCAGCCTGTAGACCTTTATCTTCTTTACGAGCCAGATATGCTAGCTCCTTCTGTAGTTTCACATAATTCTGAAATCGCTCCGCGGATAACGCGCCCGAATCCAACGCTGCTTTCACTGCACATTTCGGTTCATTCTCATGCTTACAATCTTGGAAGAAACACTGCTCTGCAAATTCTTCGATATCCTGAAACGACGTGCTGAGCCCTTCTGAGGCGCTCCAAAGCTGCAACTCTCTCATCCCTGGGGTATCAATCAAAATGCCGCCATCCGGCAGCAGAATAAGCTCACGATGCGTTGTCGTATGCTTTCCTTTGTCATCACCAGATCGAATATCACCTGTGTTTAATATATCTCGGCCATATATACGATTCACCAATGTGGATTTCCCAACACCTGAGGAACCTAAAAGCGCGACTGTTTGACCAGGCGCCATGTAACTTGCAAGTTCAGTTAAACCCCGATTCTCGGCGGAGCTAATAATATGAATAGGAACGCCTATAGCAACGCTCGCAACTTCTGCCGCGAGTTCGTCTGGATTCTCGCATAGATCTGCCTTACTCAATACGATGACGGGATTAGCCCCGCTCTCCCATGCCAAAACCAAATAGCGCTCAATTCGGCGGATATTAAAATCCTGATTCAAAGCATTTACCAGAAAAACAGTATCGACATTTGTTGCAACGATTTGTTCTTCCGTGACTTGTCCGGCCACTTTACGGGAAAACTTACTTCGACGAGGAAGCACTGCATGAATCACAGCACGCCCTTCTCCATCTCTCAGCGAAATGACAACCCAATCCCCTACAGCAGGGTAATCCTCGCGACGTAGAGCTTGGTGACGCATTTTGCCAGAAACTTCAGCCAGCACTTCGCCAACTTCCGTCTGAACGCGGTACATATGTTTATGTTCTAAGGAGACGCGGCCTGCGACAAATCCTTCTTCGTTAAGGTAAGGTTCAAACGCTTTTTCAAAAAATACATGCCATCCTAAATTTGCTTTATCCAAGTCAATAATTCATCCTCTCAAGGTGTTCTAACATGAAGTATATACCTATGCTATGCCCCCCACACGGGAAAGAATTATTTAGATTGTTTAATCCTGCAGCCCGAATTTGGCGCCGGTCAATTCATTTGTAGACTAACAGTCTAATTTTGCATATAATAGGTGTAAACCGATCGTTTGAATGGAGTGAGCGGATGAGTCAATTCATGAGAGCCTCGACCCGCAAAAAGCGTGATGTCATGATGGAAGTCGCTTTAACCATGTTTATGGATAAAGGTTATGAGAACGTCTCTGTCGATGATATTATCGCAGCTACAAGCACATCCAAAGGCACTTTTTATCATTATTTCAAAAGTAAGGATGCCATTATTTCGGCGCTGTATAACAAACAAATTCAACTGATTCAGGACTGGGTGAAACAACCTCCTTCAAAGGTTCAATCACTAGAGGGACACATTAATCGCCTCTTTTTAGACTTAGCGTCGAATATGCAACTCTCACCGCGACTTATTCGCAGTTTACAGGCCCTTTCCTTGCAAAATGATACGGTCAAATTGGAAGAGCTGCAGCAATTGAACGTATTAAAAGAAAGTTTAATGCACTGGCTCCCGGAGCCTAAAAAGATTGAACTACTCGTATGTATGTATGCCGGTACCATCCGTACTTGGTGTACGCAAGAAGATGCCGATTTACTCTCCATGATGAAAAACAACTTAGCCTGGCTATGGGTAGGCCTTCGTTCCGAAGAACCTTACGCATCGTTACAGGTAGAACCAGCCCCCAAGGAGGAAAAGCTTATGAAAGTAGCCATTATCGGTGGAGGTCTTGCTGGACTAACCGCAGCTGCATATTTATCTGAAAACCCACACGTAGAAGGTATTCTGTTTGAACGCAGTCCTCAGCTCGGAGGTCGCGCTTTTACGTATGAGAAAGCCGGTTTCACACTCAACTACGGCGCACATGCGATCTATGGAATCGATCGTCATACATTGACTACAATGGAGCGTGAGCTTGGACTATCCTTCTCTTCCAAGCAGGTGGATAAGCGAAAAGTCGTTTATGCGAAGCATAATCAACTTACAACCGCGCCGCTCGATGCCATTAATCTTCTCAAAACAGATCTGCTCAACACAATACAAAAAGTTCGTTTTGTCGGGGAAATTGCCGCTATTATCGCAAATATTCATAATATAAAAAACTACGCTACCTTAGCGGATTACCTTGCTGAGTCTAATGCGGATGAAGATGTGAAAGAGCTTTGGGAGCATCTCGTTTGTTCCAATTTCTTCATTACTCCTGAGGATGCTCGTAATGTATCTGGCGCAGTCATTAGTGAGTATTATCATAACTTGTTCCTCTCCAGTAAACCCGTCAACTACGTTTTGGGCAGTTGGGCTGTTATTACCAATCAACTGAAGCAGAAAATGACGACTTCTGGCAAATGGGAACTCGCCCTTCAAGAAGGTGTTGATGGACTTCGTTATGAAGATCGCAAATTTGTGTTAAAAACGAAAACACGTGAAATGGCGTTTGATAAAGTCATTTTCGCAATGCCGGTTCAACAAGTTGTTAAACTGCTCAAAGGAACGGCATGGGAACCTTTCCTCGCTCCATACGAGTCCAACACAGCAACAGAGGTTATGGTTTACGACATTGGGTTAAGCCGCGTAGTCGCAAGACCATTCAGTTACATCAGCGATATGGATAACAAATTGTTCATTAGTGATGTTTCTGCCACAGACCACACGTTAGTACCAGAAGGCGGGCAACTACTCCAAGGTATCGCCTACTTAAGTGATAACTTCGACAGCGATGAAGAACGTAAAGCTTATTTGGATAATAAAACATCGCAAATGGAAGCTCTGTTCGATCAACATTATCCAGGCTGGCGCGATGTCACAGCGGTAAAACGCGTATCGAAGAAAGCCATGGTATCCAGTGTTAAAAACATTGCATCCAACCGACTCTTACCAACTCGCGTCGAAAATATTCCGTTCTATTTCTGCGGAGACGGCTGCACTGGCAAAGGTGAGCTTGCAGAACGCGCATTCTCAAGTGCACGCAGCGCGGCACTATCTATCGTGCAAGAGGTGGAACAAGCTTTACAGAACGTTTAACAACGTTTCAAGACAAACAAAGCTGCTCAATATCTGACTTGTCGTCAGGTATTGAAGCAGCTTTTTTATTCAACCTTTATTTGGTTGTAATCGAAACCGTTCTCGTTACCCCGTCCCAGTTGACGGTACCTCCGAACGTCTCTCCTACGAATCTAGCAGGCGCAAGCGTGTAGCCATTCACTAGTCTAGCAGGCTCTTCCAACTCTATTGGTTTGCCATTCACATAGACAGTTCGTTGCTCAAGCGTCAGCTTAACGATTGTACTCCCTTTGGTTGCTGTAACAGATCTTGTTGCCGCATCATAATCAACCTTGGCGCCCATCGCTTCAAAAATAGCACGGAGCGGCGTGAATGTAGATCCATTCACAATGGCAGGAGCTTGCTCAAATGATTGGACTTTCCCATTGATATTGACAGAAACCTGCGATGAAATACCATACGTTCGAAACGCAACTTGCTTTCCGGATTTATTCCAGACACGAAGTTGTAATACCGAGCCCTCAGGTACTTCTCCCGCTTTTAGATCTAACCCGTAAGGCAAGCTCGTTTGAGCTGCGATTACCCGTCCATTCAAGAGGTACTCCACTTTTCCGATGTATACCTCAGGTATTTTAATAAAAGGAATAACTCTTGTTTGCTTCGTAAATGATTGGTGATCTGCATCAATTGGCACATAACCAACATGATCTGCGGGCTTAGCAGCTTCCTTTACCTCGGAGAGAAGATAAGGATTCTCTATTAATTGGCTGTAATAACTCTGAATCTCGGATGAAGTCGATAGTGAATAATCATTTTTTGCATTATCCATTTGTTGATCCACATTGAAATAGGTAATTGCTTTTAGTCTCGGATACTTGTATGGCATGATCTCGTACAAACGCTGCAAATTGAGCTTTGCCCATTCCGTATAATCTTCACCGGCAGAATGGGAATAGTGAGGAACGCCTGTCTCACTTAACATCAATGGTTTCCGATCCGCATAGGTGTTGTATAATCTTGTCAATCTCTCTACATTGCTAGTCGCTAGCATCGATGGCTGCGTGGGATCTCCATTGGAGTAAGGCTCGATATACAAGCTTACGCCGACCCAATCTACATAGGCATCACCTGGATAGTAAGGATCAATATCATTTGCAGGCACATCGCCTGGGCTCCACACCATCGCTACGTTCGGCGCTTCCGTTGCAAACACATCATGCAGCATTCTAAATTTCGCAATATACTGTGACGGATTCCCATTCCATTCTACCCAGGCACCATTCATTTCCCCAGCAAAACGCAAGAAAATTGGTATTCCTGAAGCTTTCGCTTCTTTAGCCCAACTGCGCAAATAAGCGCCGTCTGTGACTGGATCTAACCCTGAATGAGGCTCCCAAGCAATTTGCAAAGCGCCTCCTGCTTCTTTGGCACGTTTGGCATATGCGGACGGAAAGCTTTTTCCCCAAGGGGAATAGGCAAGGTAAATCGCATGCTTTTTGCCATACACAGTTTGCATTTTCGTGAAAATATTGCCGACCTTCGGGTCTAGTTCCGAATAAACACCTAGATACGCTCCATAGGCTGGTTCAAATTTAGCAAGCTTAATCCCCTGCGACTGTGTCCGTTGCTGGACAATTTGCTCGTTACTTTCCTCCCTGTACAACTCAACCGTCGTACGAATTTGGTCTGCACGTTGTAATTTTTCCGCTCCCCAATCTTTCCCAGCATTCACCCAGTATTGATTTTCTTGCTCATAGTAATGAATCGCTTGGTCATAATCACCGATAGCGTCATAATACGCATCTAATTTCCCACTAAATAACGCTGCATTCTCCCATTCCCCTGCTCCCGCATAGTAATCCGTTAGATATTTCCAATGAGGCACAGCGGCACCTGTATTTCCCGACGCGACAAGTGACTCCGCTTGCTTCCAATGATCCCAAACGACATCTGCACGCACGGGTGCAGGTGATTGCGCAATACCCGCAGTAAGAATGCCTACAGCGAGCGATAATATCCCAATTCGTTTATTCATCCTCAAGAGTAACAGACTCCCTTTCATGCTGTTCTAGTTAATCGCTTGTACTAGATACGTACGGGATATCAAAAAGTAGCACAATAATCAAAAAAATTACAAATCACCCTGTTTTATTGACAGTTTTAACCGAAATTAATTGCATTTCAACACGACCATTCGATGCCATCCGCAACCATTAATTGTTAAAATATAGAAAAAGTTGCACGAAAGGGTCTGTGACTCATGAAAATATACGGAGCAAGTCTTCTACTCGTGGCTTGTTTGAGCATGCTGATTGTTGGTTGTGAGACTGCGCTCCATTCTTTGTCATTGGAGAATGTGTCAGAGAATGTGACAACAATAAGTTCAGTAACTGAGTCACCGGTACCGACGCAAGCGCAAAGTTCAAGTTTGAGTTCAAGTTCAAGTTCAAGTTCAAGTTCAAATTCAAGTTCAACATCAACATCAAATTCATATTCAACACCAACACCAACACCAAAAATGGCAGATAACATTCGAGAATCTTTGTCGACCGATCTTATTGGGGTAAATAAGAATGACACTACCCTTGGTGTCGTATATGTACAACCAACTCCATCCAAACAAGAAGATCAAGAACCCCTGCATATTATTTTTGCTGGAGATGCCATGTTCGATTGGTCGGTAAAAGACGCGATCAGCCGAAACGGACCTGATTATCCATTTCGACATATTCAATCCGATATCGCGCAGGCCGATTTCTCTTTCGTCAATCTCGAAACAGCTGTTACGCTTGAAGATGCGAAGGATACCAATCAGATTTATAATTTCAAATCGAATCCAGAATCGCTTGCAGGACTTAAAGATGCCGGTTTCGATATGGTTTCCGTAGCAAATAATCATTCAATGGATTTCTTACAGAAAGGGTTTCTTGATACACTGACCCATCTAGATAATGCTGGTTTGCTCTATGTCGGGGGTGGTCTGAATGCCCGAGAAGCTTACCAAGCAAAGAGTGTTATCCTGAAAGGAAAAAAAGTGAAATTCCTTGCATTTTCTCGCTTTATCCCGACTGGTGATTGGTTCGCAGGACCGAACAAGCCTGGAATAGCTCAAGCTTATGATCGTAAACCTGTACTCGATGCCATTGCGCGCGAGCGTGCAGATTCGGACTATGTCCTGGTTTACCTTCATTGGGGCGTCGAGATGAATAATCGTCCCGAGCCTTGGCAGCGTGAGTTCGCTAAACAAATCATTGATGCTGGCGCAGATGCGATCATCGGCAGTCATGTACATGTCTTGCAAGGTTTTGAGTATTACAAAGGCAAACCCATTGCCTATTCGATTGGTAATTTTCTCTTTCCTGACTACGTAACTGGTCCCAAAGCAGATACTGGTTTACTTCATTTGAAACTAGCAGAGGATCAAATTCAAATGTCTTTTCAACCTTTTTATATCGAAAAAAATCAGATTATCTCCAAAGGCACACCCTATGTTGATAAGCAATTAGCTTATCTGCAATCTATTTCTTACGGCGTGGAACTCGAAGGTCAAAATATTCGACCAAATGTAGAGATTGCCAGTCGATAATGGACTACCATAGGAATAAACTTGGCGGATGTTACTATGTACAGGAATTACAATGTAATTCGCGCTCTTTTCAGAACGCAAAGCATGTAATTCCCTCAGATCATCGAGCTGTTGAACATTCCGCGTGGGATTATCGCATTCTTTTACTTACTTATGCGACCTTACCAAGACAGCTCTCGTACGCTTCCGTTGCTGCTCTGTTAAAGGCTGCACATAGGATGCATCGCCAAGCGGCGCTGCGCCTTTCACACGACCAGCTTTAAAAGTTCCACCTGCTGCAGGAATGGCCGTACGCACATTATAAGTGGACATCACGACACCAATCGGATTACAAATGGAACGTAAGCCATCTGCTGGACCAGCGAAGTTAAGTGCTACCGCATAGCGATCGCTAGCGCGAAGCCAGACGGAACCCGAATCACCAGGAAGTGAAACTGGTCCTGAAGTACCAACGATGACAGACTGATTTCTAAATAACAATGTACCTAAACTTCCCCCGTAGGATACACGCACATCTACATTATTAGACTCTACGGTACCGCGGACAGCCCCCGTGGTTCGTCCAGATTTAAATACCCGAAGTCCGACAGGATAACTTAATAGATGACCAGGTACTGTGATTAATTGACCTGATGAACTACGTAAATACCGTGGATTCAATAAACTGTTTGAAGTCGGAAGCGAGATGCATGAGTCCTGAAAGTTAACTTCGCTTGGGCGTAGCGGCACGAACTGGAAGGCTCTGCCTACGCGATCAGTTCCAGATACGCCTCCATCTGCTGGTCCTGGTTGTACGGTTTCTGAAAATGTGGAGGAATTATCTCTAATCAATACATGGTTATTACTGAGGATATAGAGCTGATTATTCTTAATAACAATTAATCCAGCAGTTCCTGTCGAGGAGGGACTTGTTTTCCCAATGCTCACACCGCCCGGTACCGGACGATTGCGATTTTGAAAGCTCACTGCTTTGTAGGCCTTCGGTTTTGCAGCCTTGTACACATGCGATTTAAACGAGTTGGAGGAGAGAAAGCGAACCGGCACGGATGAACCTAATTTGGAGGCAACGCTTTTGAGGTTATTCAGTCCAGATGGCACTATTTTTTGATGGGTATATACGATAACACCTGCACCTGCGGATGGCTTTTTGGGATCGGCATACCCAACCCCAACTCCGATAACCTCTGCCCTTTTCAATAGCATAGGCGATAGTCGATTCTTATGTTTCAGCGCTTCATGAAATGTTGCCATGCCCATTCCCCTTTTCGTCATGTTGGTGCAGTGTATGCCAACTTGTACGTTTCGGCTTGATACCTTTACCTAGTGCTTTCGTTAGAAATTAAAAAAGGCTAATGACACTTTACGTCATTAGCCTTTTGGTTATTAGGTAGATTATTTCTGTATATCCGTGCTTCAACTTCGGCACACAGAGACAAGTATTCTCAAAGCTCTTCGAGTGAAATACGACTTCCACGACCTGAAGGTTCTGCCGGATGAACGATTAGTTTGCGAACGAGTCTCGCTCGCAGTTCTGGCACGTGCGAGATAACACCTACGGCTAGTCGGTCTGTATGCAGCTTTTCTAGTGCACCAATCACCATATCTAGCAACTCTTGGTCAAGCGTACCAAAGCCTTCATCAAGGAAGAAAAACTCCAACGGATATTCGCCTTTTAGTTGAATCTGTGCGGACAAGGCTAAGGCCAATGCTAAAGAGGTAAGGAATGTTTCTCCGCCGGATAATGTACCCACCGGACGTTTCACCCCGCCATTCGCATCATCACGAATGACGAAGCCACCGCCAGAGTCGACTTCAATGCCATATCGTCTACGCGTCAATTCCCCAAGTCGCTCCGATGCGGCACGACTTACTTGCATCAACTGCTCTTCGGCGAGATACTCGACGAAGGCGTTGGCCTTGAGCACGGCTTGCAGCTTCCCAAGCCGCTCCAGCTGCGTCGCTTGCTCCATCCGCTGCGCCTCGAGCTCGCACCAGCGCAAGTGCCGCGCAGCGAGCTCGCTTGCGCCCTGCGCCGCCTTGGCCCGCGCCTCCAGCGCGGCCTCGGCGCCAGCCTTCGCGTCGCTCAGCTGCGCCTGCGACTGCGCCCACTCGGCCGCGCTCAGCACGCGGCCCTGCAGCTTCGCTGCCAGCTGCGCCAGCTGGGCGCGCAGCGCCTGCTCACGCTCGCGGTGCTCCGCCGCGAGCTGCGCCCAATCGCGGCGCTGCTCAGGCGCCAGCGCCGCGGCCTCTGCGGCTTCGCGCGACGCGAAGCCGCTCTTCTCGAGCGCGCCGGCAAGCGCGCGCTCGGTTTGCACCTGCTGCCGCGCGGCGGCGGCAGCGGCTTCGGCGGCGGCGCTGTAGCGCTGCGCCGCCAGGGACTGCTCGCGCTGCGCAGCAGCGTGCGCGAGCTTGGTCTGCTGCGCGAGCTGCCGCAGCTGGGCAAGCGCGGAGGTCGCCTCCGCGATGAGCTGCGGCACCGCCGCGCCAGGCGCGCGCAGAGCGAGCTGCCGCGACTTGTCGGCGGCGAGCTGCGCGAGCCCTTGCAGCCGCTCATGGAGCTGCAAGGCTGTACGGTCACGCTCCTGTGCAGCAAGGTGAAGTCGCTCGATGTTGGCGATGAGCTCCTCCAGAAAAGGAATGCTCTTCTCGAGGCGTCCACGCAATTCGTCGGCTAGTCGCTCGTTATCAAGGAGTTGATGAAGTTGATCATCAACTTTATCCCATAATAAACCTGCATAATGTGAATCCCATTGATCTCTTTGCTCACGAATACCTTCCTTTAACCCGTTGAGCCTACTTTCTGCTTCGACCAACAAACTAGACGCGGCATGCTCCTGCGTACTGAGAACGAGTTCCTGTTTGGCAAGATGGGAATGCTCCATCTGTAAAGCTTGATACATGTTCTCACATTCTTCTATCTGCGAAGCAGTTGCTCGGAAGAATGATTCCATACTATCCCATTCATTGAGCCAATCTGTCACACTCAGGTCTGCATATGAACTACGCACATCCAGAAGTTCATGCGCTTCTTTGCCTGCTGCAGCTTCTTGTAAAGCAAGGGGCTTGATCGCATCGTCTTCCTGCTTCTCTACTACTTCGCTTGGGAAAGACAGCGTTGTAGCCTGCTGTTTCACATTAGCCATTTTCCGAAATACTTGAGCACTTTCAAATTGTCTTTCTTTCGCCAGACGTAGCAGTTGCTCTACTTGATCCAACAAACCTTCAGAACGGGCGGTTTCACTTGTAGTTACGGAGGTTCCTATGCTCAAACGAAGAGCCGGATGATCCAATCCTCCACAGACCGGACAGGGTTCACCCGCTTCCAGTTCAGCAGCTAGCAAAGCGGCCAAATTGTGTCGTTCAAGATCTTTCTGCAGTTTACGTTGTGTTTCCAGCCAATCTTGTAATCTTTCAACAAACGTTGTATAAAAGCCGTCTTGTCTCTGTATTTGCTCCTCCCAATCAGCATAGGAAGAAAACCATCCGATTAGCTTCGCATAAAGATCCGTTTGCTTGTCCACAACCGCGCCTCTGGCATGTTTCACTGCCAAACTCGCAGACTTTTTATCTTCTGTATTTCGCTTCGCTTCCAACTCTTGTGTCTGAAGCTGTAATATTGCTTTTTTCTGAACAACAGCACTTTGCAGCAGTTGCCTCTTGGTAGCATCCGTCTCTACTAGCTTCAATTGTGCTTTCAGTTCGTTTTGTTTCGCCACTGCTTTTTGTTTCGTCTCATTGGATTTAGTAATCTCTACTTGTAAACTAGAAAGCGCCGACTTGACTTCAGCCTCTTGTGTTTGTGTAAGTTGAATGTGCTGTTGAACCTGTTCAAGCTCCTTTTGAATAACTAGCGCTTGTTCCAATTGATCCAAACGGAGTACGAGTGGTCCTTCCTGCACCTCTAAATCATGTTGTGCTTTGTCAAAAGCTATCGTCGCCTGTTTAAAAACCGTTTCGGCAATCACCTGTGAAGATGTTGCTGTTTCTAGCAGCCCTTCGTTTGACAGCACTTCTTTTACTGCCAACTTATGCTGATCTAAGTAAGGAACTACCCGCTCCGCTTGTTCTGCGAGCTTCAACAGATGTTCCTTTTCGGCAATAAACCCATCATGTTCTTGATGCTTCTGTTGCTCAACGGCTAGAAATTCCGATTCCTGAATCCACTGGTAGACTTGCTTATTTTCCTCATAAGCCTTCTCCTGCTGTTCCAAATGGAGTCGACTGCGAACCGCTTCTTGTTCTGTCTCAAGCAATTTGTTATTTGCTTCCTCCAACGCGGAAGTGGTCGCATCACCTAAACCTTGCTGTTCCGCAGCAAGTTGTTTAACTGCGCTGTCCGTTTCTTTTACTTTAGAGCTAACCTTAGCACTTAAATGGTCACCATAGGTTTCAAGATGGAAAAGTCGTTGCAGCATTTGTCTACGATCTTTCCCTGTCAAGGTCAGAAACTCAGCAAACTTCCCTTGTGGGAGTACAACAGCTCTTGTAAAGTCTTGCATCGACAGCCCTAGAATACTCTGGATCTGTTGATTGACCTCACCTGCCTTATCTGCGAGCACGATCGTTTCACTATCGCGTATATGTAAAAGACGTGAGATGGTTCCATTAATGGACATCTCTGCCCCACGCTTGAATTGCCGCTCAACTCGGTAACGCTCTGTACTCGTCGCATTCGTCAGTTCAAATGTAAAAGAAACGAACAGCGTTTGCTCCGCATGATTCATTATCGCTTGCGTGCCTCCGCTTGCTCTTTCTACTTTGCCATATAACGAAAGAGTGATCGCATCAAGAATCGAGGATTTCCCACTTCCCGTTGGCCCAAATATACCAAAAACACCCGCATCTACGAGTTGGCTAAAATCAATCGTCTGCAGCTCCCGATAGCTTTGCAAACCAGACATCTGTAGCTGTATTGGACGCATCGTGCTATCCTCCTTTCATCATTCCCCCAAGTTATCCACAAGCACTAATTGGGGAAAAGATCAATTTTCTTATCTCTCTTGCCTCGCAGTTTACTCAACCTGACGCATCCCCTAAATCTTTCTCTTCCAACAGCTCCAAAAACAATTGAATTAGCGCAGGCTCTGGCTGTGCGCCTCCCGTTTGGCGAGCATAAAAGCGTGTAAAATGCTCTTCCATCGAAAAAGCCGCCTTCGGCATAGTTGATCGCACTGCTTCCATTTCTGGATAGATGGGACGAATATGGACGAATCCATCATAAGCTTTGCGTAATGCTTGTATTTGTTCAATGGACATGGCAGATGTCATTGTGATCTCCAAGTCAATCCATGCTGTGCTATCTTTTTGTTCATCCAGCCATTGATGCACCTGTCCAATTCCTTCCTTGGCCTTCCAACTCACCAGTGGACGACCCGAGGTCAAGAAAATCTCCTGCGGCTCCGCCACCTGCCCTGGCGCAAGATCAAGAATCGTCACAGATTTGGCTTGACCTGCTTCTGAGAAGCTATAGGCGATTGGCGATCCACTATATCGAATAAGAGACTCAGCCTTTACATTTTGCGGGCGATGCAAATGACCTAGTGCGACATATTGTGCCCCTGCTGTCAAAGCGGTTGTATCAACCGTATAAGCACCGCCAACTTGAATAGGACGTTCCGATTCCGTTTCATGACCGCCTAGTACGTAGAGATGACTCATGATCAAATTCACAGTACCGCTCTCGAAAGATGCTGCTTGCTTACGAATTAGAACACCAACCCGCTCTGAATATTTGCTGCGCAGTACTTCTTCCTCCGCAATATCAGATAGCAATTCCTTTAAACGAGATTCCGAAGGATACGGTAAAGCGATTAGGCGAGCAAGCTCACCCGTTCGCGCTATGCCAATGGATTGAATATCTGGAATCGGTAAACCAATCAACGTGATCCCTTGTGCTGCAGCTAATGGACCCGAAGCCGCAAGTCGATCCGGATGATCGTGATTGCCAGAAATAATCGCGACTTGCCTTTTACCACCATTCGCAAGTCTCGCAATGCCTTCATAAAATAACTGTTCCGCTGCCGCAGGAGGGTTCACGCTGTCATAAATATCACCAGCAATTAATACCAAATCAATTGCTTGATCTTCTACAATAGAGACGAGCTCATCCATGAAAGCGACCTGCTCTTCCATGCGGCTGCGCCCTTCCAAGGCTCGTCCAAAATGCCAATCCGCCGTGTGTAAAATTCGCATGTCTCATCTCCTTTCTGAATGTTCCACGATATCTATTTCAATCTACTATTTCCCTACATTTCTACTAGTTTAGCTCCGTCAAAGAAATAGAGAAACTTCCCCTGAACAGGACGTTTCCAAATATGTTCCACTGCTCGTGCATATAACGTAATTTGCTTCTCATAGCGAGTTTGAAGTTCTGATTCGGTGCTGCCCCTTACGGCATCTGTCTTATAATCCACGAGAACTAAACCCAGCTCATCTTCAAATAGACAATCAATAACCCCTTGAATAAGCACAGTCTCGCCTAATGTGGATGGATCTGTCTCAGAATACACCTCATCTGCTGGCAATCCATAACTAAATGGAACCTCTCGCTGCACATTGCGCGACTGAATCATTCGTTTGCCCACCGATGTCTCAAAAAATTTCAATATAACAGGAATATCTACCACATCACGCTGATCCTGCGTCATCGTTTGTTTATTCAACATCTCTTGGAGCGTTGTTTGAATGCTTGCCTCGGTAGGCGTATCGACCAAAGACATGTTTTGCATAACGGCATGAACAACGGTCCCTTTCTCTGCTGCCGTTAACTTCTTCTCTTCCATAAATCTCGGTCTACGCCATATCGAAGCCGCTGGTTGACTGACCATTGGCACGGTACCTTGGTTGAATAAAGTATCAGCATGGACAGGCGACTCAAATTCATCTGCAATACGATTCAATTCAGATAACCGTTTCATTTCCGAAACCGTCGTTTTGGCAAAGTGCTTCGGCGCATCCGGAAAGTCATATTCCCATGATAGCCGCGCTTCTAATGCCTCTTTCCACTTCCCAGAGGTATCAACTGCTTCTCGTTGTTGAATCGCCATGAAACGATCATGATCTGGCACAACTACCTCATCATTAAGTACATCCAGCGTCTGTAGACTATCTGGTGTTATCACAGTCAACTTCCACTGAGATGGATCACGCAGCAATCGAACATCTGATGAATCTTCACTGATTCCAAGCCGCTCACGCCACAAAGTCGCATCGGGATGACGCAGCAGAGCAGGTCCAACCCAATCCAAATAACTCTTCGCTTTAGCCAACTCAAAATCAGGCAAATACCAAGTATCTCGTGATAAGTGGCGCCCCCAACCCTTTAAGAGCTTATCGAGAGATTTTACCGTGCCTAGCAAATACAATTTCTCCCGCGCTCTTGTGAGTGCGACATATAGGACGCGCATTTCTTCCGCTAGAAGTTCAAGCTTTAGCCTTTTCTTAATGGCAAGTGAAGGTAGAGTAGGGTAACTAACACGTAACGTGGTATCTACGAATCGCGGACCAAAACCCAACTCCTTATGCAATAAGAACGCCTCATTCAAATCTCGCTGATTAAACATCTTGGCCATACCAGCCACAAAAACAACAGGAAACTCCAAGCCCTTACTCTTATGAATGGACATAATGCGTACGACATCTTCCTGTTCACCGAGTGCACGCGCGGTCCCAAGATCGCCGCCACTTTCTTTCATCCGCTCGATAAAGCGTAAGAAACGGAACAATCCACGAAGCGATGTACTCTCGTATTGTCTCGCTCTATCATAAAGCGCTCGTAGATTAGCTTGTCTTTGCATGCCGCCAGGTAAACCACCAGCGAAATCGTAATAGCCTGTTTGTCTAAAAATATGCCATATCAAGTCAGCGAGAGAGCCTTGTCTAGCGTCATTACGCCATTGTTCCAATTGCACAAGAAACTGCTCCAATTTAATTGATAGTTCGTCTTTTTGTGTAATTAAACTATGTTGGACTGTACGTAATACAGACTCATAGAAAGCTACGGATTTATCCGCAACTCGAATCTGCGCCAAGTCTTCAGCTGTCAGTCCTACCATCGGAGAACGTAATACAGCAGCCAATGGAACGTCCTGATAAGGGTTGTCGATAACTTTTAATAATGAAAGCATGGTTTCGACTTCCGTTGCAGAGAAGTAACCTGTACTTAACTCTGCATAAGCAGGAATGCCTTGTTTCTTTAGCTCGTCAATTAAAATCGGGGACCAGGCTTGAGTTGCTCTTAGTAATATTACGATATCCCTGTAGGTTGCAGGGCGATCACCGCCTGATCTTTTATCAAAAACTTGAAATGATTCTTGACCCCCTGAGCCCAACAGCCCTCTGATTTGAAGAGCGATAGTACGAGCTTCAAGCTGTGCCGTTTCCAGCTCTTCCGCTTCTAGCGCAGGATCCACCCCATTTTCTGCACCATCAGCAGTCATGTCATCCCCAGTTTCATCGGATTCTTCATTGAATACTTCGCTCTTATCCGTGCCATCTTTGCCACGGTCAATCAACAACATCTCCACAGAACAATCCGACGCAGACGGCGGGTAACCCGCTCCATATACCAATTCAGCACGTTCATCGTAGGCAATTTCACCCACGGTTTCATTCATCATTTGTTTAAAAATAAAGTTAACAGCATCGACCACTTGAATACGACTTCGAAAATTTCTCGCTAAATCAATGCGTCCACCGTTCAATTCATGATCGGTATCAGCTTCCTTATTGGAACGATACGCTTTGTACTTTTCTAAAAATAGACCAGGTTCTGCCAATCGAAAACGATAAATACTTTGTTTCACATCACCAACCATAAAACGATTTCCTGGCTTTGAGGTTGAAATCAACTCGACAATCGCTTCTTGGACACGATTCGTATCTTGATATTCATCCAACAAGACTTCGGCAAATTGTTTCCGATAGGATTGGGCTGCTTCAGAAGGGTACAATTCACCAGGCATGGAACCTGGCGCACTTAAAATTTGCAAACAGTAATGCTCCAAATCAGCAAAGTCAATCAGACCTTTCGCTGCTTTTGCCGATTGATATCGATGTCCAAAATCAACAATGAGATCAACGAGAACATGAAGCAACGGCGCCATTTCTGTAATTTCTTGATGAAATTGTTCTGGTGTACGTCCGAAAAGCTCATCTTTTAATTTATTAATTTGTTCCTTTGCCTTATTGCGTAATTCTTTGACTTCTTCTTGCAGTCCTTTATCGTAATCATCACCTTTACAGGCTTTGAGTTTACCGAACTCTACGGTTTGAAAACCACGATACAAGACGGACCAGGGATACGTCGTTGTTTCCAATAAATTATGAACAAGCTCTAAATCATCACGCAGATTTTCAATATAAGGGGCAGGTCCTCCAGGGGATTCTGCGATGTTAATCGCTTGTCCTAGTAAATCCGCTGCCCCTTCTAATTCCAGAGAAAGATCTCGAACTAGACTCTGCTCCCATAACGAATAATCCACGGGCGCTGATGCCACGGCAACATAGGGCAGTGCTTCTTCAATTACATTTCTTTCTTCCTCCACCTCTACTCGGTCCGTATGTTGCTCTGGAGGCCCAAACATAGACGCCGTCCCTCTTAACCAATGCTCCGGCCAAGGATGACTACGAGATACGTCGTAAAGCTTCTGGATCAGCAGCATTATCGCGCTATCATTGCGCTCACCGCTAAAAGAGTCAACCAAGCTCCAGAAAGCGCTGTTCTCATCACTTGCTGCATAATATTCTTCCAGCATCTCACCTAGCAAATCCTGGCGAAGTAAATCAGCCTCTGTTTCATTCGCTATGCGAAAGCCAGGATCCAATTTGATAAGGCTGAAATAACGTTGAACAACTTCTAAACAAAAGGAATGCAAAGTTGTAATTGAAGCCTTGCCCATCAAAGCTAATTGCTTGCGCAAATGCTGCGAATGCGGCTGTTTCATTAATTCTTTTTCAAGTGCCTCACGAATCCGATGCTTCATTTCGGAAGCTGCTGCCTTCGTAAAGGTTGCGACGAGTAATCGATCTACGTCAATCGGTTCCCACTCATTGGAAATCCGTCGAATGATACGTTCCACGAGTACGGCCGTTTTACCAGAGCCCGCTGCAGCGGCAACGAGCATGTTTTGCCCTTTGAGGGTAATGGCATCCCATTGATCATCCGTCCATGTACTTCCAAGGGGTTTAGGTTCTTGCTGTTGTGTCACCTTGTACGCTCCTTTCTACCTTCACGATTGGCTGACGTGCGCAGCCAGTTCCGTCCATACCTGATCCTTTGCACGCGGTCGGAAAACTTGAATGTCATTCCCCTCAAATAAGGGATCTATTTGACAAATTGCGGTATACGAACAATGCTGGCAGGCAGACTTTTTCCCTAAACGATAAGGAGCAATATCTACATGACCATCTGTAATGTTCGTTCCAATTTGCTTCACTTGTTT
The DNA here is from genome assembly GCF_059692015.1 of Paenibacillus sp. J22P165. Classification (NCBI taxonomy): domain Bacteria; kingdom Bacillati; phylum Bacillota; class Bacilli; order Caryophanales; family Paenibacillaceae; genus Paenibacillus; species Paenibacillus sp. J22P165. The sequence continues at coordinate 71,500 of NZ_JCAUAP010000011.1, forward strand.
TCGAACATACGTTCGCAATGTATGCCATTGTTCATCCGTTGCCACCGACGAAGTCGAGTAAAAGCTTCCATCCTTCTTCAAGGCAACAGGAATGAGTTGTGAATGCCCTGAGCTGTTTATTAGCTCATCATCCATTAAGCCAGCTACTTCAGCATCTGCTGTAACCAAGCCCTTCATTTTGAATCTTTTGCGCAGCTCTTTCTCGACGGAAGCAGGATCTAGGGCATTTTTCTGTTGAAGCATAGGGTTATGCACATGGAAATACAGTACGCCCGCAGGCTTCGCCTCAACACCTAGCCATGTTTCTGCATGTGTAAGAATAACATCCAGGTACGTAAGCATCTGTAGCGAAAGTCCGTAATACACCTCTGAAAGCCGCAAGTCAGTTTGACTAGATTTGTAGTCAATTACGCGCAAAAGAACACCTTGCTCACCATCAGCTCGATCTACTCGGTCGATTCGGCCGATAATCTCCATCGTACAACCGTTTTCTAATTCAAATGTCAGGGAAGGCAAATCCTTTCCTGGACCAAAATCTATTTCAAGACCTAGAGGTTGAAATTGCCCATGCTTGGCATGTTCACCGAGTATAATGGCAGCTCGTCCAACTACTTGCTTTAATTTCCTTGCAATATACGCATAACGACTTGAGCTTAATAGAATTTCACCTTGAAGTCTTGGTGCTAGCTCATCCACCACTTGTGCAGACCTTTCCATACACTGCTCAGCAGATAATGCTCCCCAATCTAGCTGGTCTTGCTGAAGCTTTTGCACAAATTGATTTAAGACTGCGTGGAACAATTGACCGATATCCGGTGCATCCAAACGATATACGCGACGCTCCTGCAATCGTAATCCATGCGAAATGAAATGAGAGAACGGACATGCTACAAACTTCTCCATCCGTGAAACACTGGCACGTAAATGCTGACCATATAACTGTTTACTGGTTGTGGAGCTAAGCCCCTTCTCTTTGTTGGTATATTGTAATGCCTGTACAAGAGATTGCAGTTTTAATTGCCAGTCGGGTTGATCCACATACCAATTGTACGCGTCCCACCATAGCTCTGACATGCGCCCTCCCAGCATCCAATGCTTCATACGAACAGCCAAATAGGAGATCGCCTGTTTCGGATGAGCTAAATAAGCTGCTTGCTCATTTTCTGGCAATTCCACAGACGGTTCAGCAAGAAGTAGTGACCCTTCTGTTCCCGGAAAAAGCTGTCGCATTTGTCTTATTAGCTCTGAAGGCAATAACGATTTCCCTTCTTCATCCGCTAGCGGGTAACTGATCCAAAGCCGTTTTCCTGGAACAGTCAACGATGTATAAACGATAAATTGCTCATCCAACAGCTTCCGGCGACTTCCATCAGCCATAGGCAAACCAGAGTCCATCAGAACGCTTCGTTCTGCTTCTGTGAGGACACCTTTTTCAGCCATTTGTGCAGGAATTACCCCATCATTTACACCTAAAATATAAGCATACCGAATCCCGCTTGATCGTGTCCGATCCATGCTTCCAATCAGCAATTGATCCATTGAAGGCGGAACTAACCCCAGCTTCATGCTTTCCATTCCTGTTTCAATAAGACCGTTAAACAGCTCTAAAGAAAGCTCATCATCGCCCATGGTTTCTACCAATTGATCCAGCATATCCATCACACTGTTCCACATTTGTCCATGTTCGCGGGCTTTTTCTGGCTTTCCATCCCGTGTTGCTTGCTGAGTCCATGCTTCCAACTTCTCTGGTGCTTGAACAGATAGTAAGAGCTCATAAACAGCTTCAACCTGAGCCTTAACTGTACGCGCTTGAGCAAGGCGATTAGATAAAGCTAGTAACGGGCGCACAACCCACGATTTGCTCGTATTTAATGCTTGAAGCTCGGCCGATTGTTCTTGCAGTTGATCCTCATCTTGTTCCAAGTTGGCACGGAATTGATAGGTCCAAGGTTTACCATCTGTCCATCGATAACCTTGAATCCCGAAGGCAAGCACGTAATTCTCTAATTTATCCAGCTCAGTCCTCTGTGACGTCGCACCTGGAGGCAGCAGTAAATCTGTTTTGATACAACGAAATACGGCATCGTAATGCCAGTTATGTTGAACAACTTCGAGTGCAGAACGTATAAATTCCACGAGTGGATGATGAAGCACCGAACGCTTCTGATCAAAAAAGTGAGGAATCTCATAATCCGTAAGCACCATATTTAACAAATCCTGATAACCTTCCATATTCCGCACCATGATGGCCATTTCACGCCACCGTACGCCTTGCTCGCGAACTAATTGCAGCATGTCACGCACGGCACCTTCAACCTCAGCACGGCGATGAACCGCTTCTCTAATAACAAGCTGATCAGCTATCTTTTCCCCAGGAGAAGTCTGATACTTGGGAGCTCCCCCACCAATTCGTCGATCAAAATTTTGCTCTAAATACGCAAGCGCAGGACTATCTTCGTAGCGCGGCGAACGGTGTGGCGTAAGTTGAAGAACCTCTGCCGAATTAAGGCCTAATTGCCAAATCATCTCCTGCAAACGTACCATCGTCGTAGCCGTAGGATGAAATAAATCCAACTCATCCGGCGTATCACCTGCCTGCACCTCTCGATCCAGACATAACGTAATTGTCACTTGTTTGCACGCAGCAAATAAAGCACCAAGCACCTTGAATTCTTGAGGAGTAAACCCGTGAAACCCATCTATCCACACCGAAGATGAACGCAAATAACTAGAGTTAGTCACTTGTTCAGCAAGCAGTGTCAAGTAATCTTCACCGTCCAAATACTGCTTGGCAAGCTCTGACTCAAAGTGTCGATAGACGAGTTGGATATCGTGCATTTTATCTCGCAGCAAGCCATGCTCACCAAGGTTAGTCACTCGTTTATTCTCATGTGTCTCCAGCTGTTCTGCCGTCACACAATACCGCTTCATTTCTGTGAAAAGCTGGTTCAAACGGTCAACGAAGCCCATTTGCTCAGCAGAATGACCGAAGAGGCGAAGCTTATCTTTGTATTTATGTAAAATGCTCGTTAACAGCAGTTTCTTTCCTGTATCATCAATAGGCAGTCTCGCTGTGCCGCCTTCCTCTTGCATCACACGCCACGCTAAACGGTGAAAACTCAGCACTTGCGCACGGATCATCCCGCGGATACTTGGATCTGATACTAGTGCATGCTCAGCTTGAAATGTGGCTTGTTCTGGGACAAGCAGAATTAACGGGTCACCTTCAGGTGCCGATGCTAGCTGCTGCTTCATTTCTGTCAAACAGCGCTCACTCTTGCCGCTACCGGCTCTACCGAGCACGAATCGAATGGACATTCAAGGCCTCCTAACACTTTCCGTCGGAAAGCTTGCTTCGTAAGCAATTCTCGTTTTCTATCTTTCTATTCTAGCATATTTCAATGGATGAGTCGGCGTGGTAGATCATGGAGGGGGTTCTTGGGGATACATTTCGAACAGGAAATACGAACGTACATTCTATTAGTATAGCATGAAAAGCAAAAAACAAAAAGGAATATGCTATGAAAACTAATGTGATACAAGGGTTTTATAGAGCAAACACTATTTCGCTGGAAATTGCGTATTTGCCAATTCTCTTCCGTAACTCGTTTTTCGACTTACACGACTTGAATCACACCGTTTCTCTCCCGTAACTCGATTTTTTCGACTTACACAACTAGAATCGCACTAATTCTCTCCCGTAACTCGATTTTTTCGACTTACATAACTAGAATCGCACTAATTCTCTCCCGTAACTCGATTTTTTCGACTTACACGACTAGAATCACACCGATTCTCTCCCGTAACTCGATTTTTTCGACTTGCACGACTAGAATCTCACCGATTCTCTCCCGTAACTCGATTTTATCGACTTAATCGAACGATTCCCGCTAGCCTATCACTTCACCTCCGTCGCCCCCCTCCCACTATCCCTGTAAACAAGACAAAAAAACAAAGCCAGATTAACCAGCTTTGCTTAATTCACTGAAAATATCAGCTTATTTACTGCGCACTTCAAAAATAGCAAATTTCAAATAATGCCCCTCATCTACGCCAAGAATGCGCGGGTGATCCATGCCTGCTCCACGGAACTCAATCAAGCGCAGCAGCTTCCCAGCATCTGTTGCCGCGGCATGAATGGTTTCTAGGAACAATTCTGGATGCATGTGATATGAGCAGCTAGCTGTGACCAGATAACCACCTTCATTCACAAGCTTCATCCCGTGTAAGTTAATATCTTTATAGCCTCGGCATGCTCCTTCAACAGCACTTTTGGTCTTGGCGAAGGCTGGCGGATCAAGGATTACAACATCCCATGTTCTGCCGCCAGTACCCACTGGCTTAGAAGTGTCGACTTTGGCTTGTCCTGTCGCAGCAGCAGAGCGAAGCTTACGCTCATCCAAGCCTTTAACTTGTGTACGCAAGTATTCAAAAGCATCTGCAACAACGAATTCAACGCGATCTTCGAAGCCATTCAATGCAACGTTTGTACGTGCACTTTCGATGGCATGCTCAGAAATATCGAGGCAGGTCACTTTTTTGGCACCAAATTGACAAGCATTTAGCGTAAAGCTCCCCGTATGCGAGAAGCATTCCAACACAGAAGCTCCGTCCCAAAGCGGGAACGTCACTACTTTGCCATTTGCATTCACAGGCAGCATTTGCTTAACGCCATTCTCTTCGACTTCTGACAATTGAATGCCACTGCGGTGACCCCAGCCAGTCATCAACGGCGCGATAGCCGCACGATTCTCACGTTGATCGAAGAAGTAACCCGTCTTCTGACCTTCCTCAATATCCACCCGGATCCGAAGGCCATTCTCAAGAATATCAACATGCTTCGCACAATCTCCGAATAGAAGCCCTTTCGTCTGTTTAAGACCTTCTAACTCACGAATGGAAACGTCACTTCGCTCATAAATCCCTGCAGGCTTCATGACTTGTACCAACGCTTCCACGATGTTCTCCCGGCAGAGGTCCATTCCCAAGGTCAAAAGCTGAATAACTAGCGTGTTCTCGAATTTATCTACAATGAGTCCTGGCAGGAAATCGGCTTCTCCATAAACCAAGCGATAGGACTGCGCTCCTTTCACAAAGCGCTGACGATGAAGGAAACAACGAGTAAATCGTTCGACGAAAAACTCCGTCGTCATCGCCTCAATCGGGCTATACGATACAATACGTACCGTTAGCTGTGAATTTTCGTTGTAATAGCCAGTTGCTAGATACTTGCCTAGGTGGTTCTGAACAGATACAAGCTGTCCAGGTACGATATCTCCATCCGTCCGCTCGATTTCACTCTTATAAACCCATGGATGTCCTTGCTCCAAGCGAGGTTTGCGTTTTTTATTTAAAAATACTGCTGCCATATTGTATAGCCGTCCTTTGCGTGAAACCGTTCACCTACATCATCTGGCTTGTCATGCTTGTCTGTACGGTCACATATATTGGTTGAAAACGAAAACGTGGTACACTCACGAAAAGGAGATCCTCTCATGATTCATGCGATTATTTTGCCTGTACTCACAGGCTTTATTTTATTCCTGCTCGGAATGAAGCTGATGGAATCCTCGCTTCAGACCTGGGCAGGCCCTCGCCTCCAGCTGTGGCTGGAGCGGTTCACCCGCACACCGGTGCGCGGCCTCATCACCGGCACCGTACTAACCGCGGCGCTGCAGAGCAGCACCGCCATCACAGTCATCGCCATCGGCCTCGTCGGCGCTGGCGTCCTGTCCTTCCCGAGAACACTTGGCGTGATTCTCGGAACGAACATCGGCACGTGCCTCACCACTGAGCTGATCGGGCTCAGCATAGGTGGCATCGGCGTGCCGATCCTGATCGCCAGCGCCTGCGTCTGGCTGGCGAGCTGGCTTGCCGGTCCGCTGCCTCAGACAAGCGGACGCGCGACCAGCGCCCCGCAGACCGCCGCTATGCACGACGGTGGGCGCCCCTGGCTGCGCAGCGTCCGCTACGGCTCGCTCGCGGTAGCTGGCTTCTCGCTCGTGCTGCTCGGCATCGAGATCATGCAAACCATCGGGCCTGCGCTGCAGTCCCGCGGTCTCTTCACTTGGTTCGTGCAGCAGGCGCAGACAAGTCTGCTCTGGGGCATCCTCGCTGGCGCAGCAGTGACCGCGCTCGTGCATAGCAGCGCAGCCGTCATCGCTATGGCGATGAGCCTTGCCGCTTCTCAGGCACTGCCTGTCGAGCTTGGCGTTGCAATAACCATAGGAGCCAATGTCGGCACCTGTGTCACTGCGCTGATCGCCGGCATGAGCAGTTCACGCGCCGGTCGATACGTCGCATGGTCGCATGTTCTGCTGAATGTCGGAGGTGCGATCCTCTTTTACCCTATTATTCATGTGCTCGTTAGTCTTTCAGCCTTGCTTGCTGATGACGCCGCTTCACAAATTGCCCGTTCCCAAACCATTTTCAACATCGTAGGTTCCTTAGTTGCATTGCCTTTATGCTATCTTAGTATGTGGAAGCGCCTTGAGTTCCGTTCACAATAGCTACACCTGAACTAGTACCTAATCTTGTCGCACCCGCTTCGATCATCGCAATCGCTGTCTCAACATCACGTACTCCACCTGATGCTTTCACACCAATCGTGCTGGACACATTTTGACGCATCAAGCGAACATCTTCAACCGTAGCTCCACCTGGGCCAAAGCCAGTCGAAGTTTTGACAAAATGAGCACCCACTTCTTCAGAAAGACGGCATGCCGCTATTTTTTGCTCATCATTCAAGAAACCTGTTTCCATGATTACTTTGACGATGGCTTTCCCTTTGACAGCATCTACAACTTGTTTAATATCAGAACGAACGGCATCAAGTTGCCCTTCCAATAGTAATCCGATTGGCAATACCGTATCGATTTCAGCTGCGCCGTTTTCAACAGCTTTTGCCGCTTCAAATGCTTTCACTTCACTCAAACTCGCGCCAAGAGGGAAGCCAACTACAGCAGCAACCTTAACTCCGGTTCCTTCCAATGCTTTAGCAGCTGTAGCAACAAATTGTGAATTTACACACACGCTGAAAAATTGATGTTGTGCCGCTTCCTCGCACAATTTGTGAATCGCAGCTGTACTTGCATCTGCTTTCAAAAGTGTATGGTCAATATAGCTAGCAATTTCTTTCGCGTTTAACGTCATCGAAAAGCACCTCATCTAATATTGTTATTTCATCCTTACCTGCTATGCTCTCGTGCAATCGAGAAAACCTCTATCGCAGTCCTTCAATAGGAACGACCACGAGTAGAGGTAGGTACTTGCCTAAAGCTTCACTTACAGATTCACTACGCCTTCAAGAATGCGCACAAGTTGTCCTTTGCTTTCATTCACGCCAGCTTCCGTAACCTTAACACGGCACACTTGACCGATCATCTCTTCTGAACCTTCAAAAACTAATTGCACATAGTTATCCGAATAACCGCTGTACAGCCCACTATCCGGTGCACCTTTGTAGGTACGCTCTGGAATGACCTCCAGAACTTCTCCAACAAACTTCTGAGCATAAGCTAACTGCATTTTCTCCGAGAGATCAATGAGTTCATGCACACGCACATTTTTGATTTCTTCATCCACTTGATCTTCCATCCTTGCAGCAGGAGTACCTGTCCGTTTGGAATAAGGGAAGACGTGCATTTCTGAAAATTTCATTTGCTCCATGAACTTGTAACCATCGCGGAACATCTCTTCTGTCTCGCCAGGGAAACCAACGATGACATCCGTCGTGATTGCAACATCCGGCATAATCTCGTGCAGACGCTCAATCTTACGAGCGAATTCTGCCGTCGTATATTTGCGGCGCATCCGCGCTAATACTTGATCATCGCCCGCTTGCAGCGGGATATGAAGGTGACGGCACATTTTGTCCGAAGATTTCAGAACGTCAATCACTTCATCTGTAATTTGGCTGGCTTCAATAGAGGAGATCCGGATTCGCTTCAAACCTTCGACTTTATCTAAATCCTTCAACAGCTTGGCCAAGCTGTAATCTTCAATATCTTCGCCATAGCCTCCCGTATGAATACCTGTCAGGACGATTTCCTGATAGCCAGCAGCAACGAGTTGCTCAGCTTGTGCGATAACGCTTTGCGGTTCACGACTACGCATTAACCCGCGTGACCACGGAATAATGCAGAATGTACAGAAGTTGTTGCAACCTTCTTGAATTTTCAGAAACGCCCGTGTACGATCAGCAAAATCAGGCACGTCCAATTCTTCGAAAGTGCGGGTTTTCATAATGTTGCGAACTGCATTAATCGGTTGACGATCCAATTCAAATTGCTTCACGATTGGAATAATCTTCTCACGATCCTGCGTCCCGATCACCATGTCTACACCTGGAATCGCCATAATTTCAGCTGGAGACGTTTGTGCATAACAGCCTGTTACAGCAACAATCGCTTCTGGATTACGACGAATTGCGCGTCGAATCATTTGACGGCTTTTCTTATCCCCTGTATTCGTAACTGTACATGTGTTAATCACATAGACATCTGCCGTATTTTCAAAATCAACTTGTTCATAGCCCTCATTTTTGAAAAGCTGCCAAATTGCTTCTGTATCATAAAAGTTTACTTTACATCCTAGTGTATGAAACGCTACCGTTGCCATTTCGCTTATCCTCCCATTTCTCCGGTTTCATAGAACAGACACGTTAGACCCACCATGGCAGCCGTCTCTGTCCGCAAAATGCGATTCCCCAGCGAAACCGAGCGAAAGCCAGCATCTTCAGCTTGCTTAATTTCTTGCTCTGTGAATCCACCCTCGGGGCCAACCGCAATCAAAACTTGTTTTCCTGATCCTAGCTGGCCTGCTGCTAGAGCTGCCTGAATAGCTGGCTTTAACTGCTGACCGTCTTCCTTCTCATAACAAATCCAAGCGACATCCGCTTCCTTAGCTCGCTGCAACAGTTGCTTCCACGAGTAGACCGACTCAATCTGCGGCACGCGGTTACGATGCGCTTGTTCGGCTGCTTCTTTTGCGATTTTCTGCCAGCGCTCTGTACGCTTAGCTTCTTTCTTCGCATCATACTGTACAATGGTTCGTTCCGATAAAAAAGGAAGAAACCGGGCTGCCCCGATCTCGGTCCCTTTTTGAATAATAAGCTCCATCTTATCGCCTTTAGGCAAGCTCTGTGCAATCCACACATCAACTGCTGCTTCTGCATCCATCGCAAGCTCTTCCACGATTTCCGCGGTCACAGCTCCCTTATCCAAGTGAGTGATACGAACGAGCACTTCACGATCCACGCCATTGCTGCAGATCACTTTGTCTCCTACTTCTGCCCGCATGACACGACCTAGATGATGTGCATCATCACCCTCAATGGTGACGGTTTGTGTAGAAGCATGGAACTGCTGAGGCGGGAGAAAATAACGCTGCATAGTCAAAGCCTCTCTATCTTCGTTCTTTTGAACTTTATTGGACATCAAGATCCAGTGAAACTACCACACACCATCATACCTCGTTTGAGCCTGAAAATCCATATGGAACTGTTTGGTCAGAGGTTACATGCCCAGTATGCTAGTAATCACAATGGCAAACTGGTTGATAATGCTGTCACCTAAGCGTAGATAAGGATCTAACGTTACCTGACGTAATGGTCTGATAAAGACGACTAAAAGGAAAATCACAGACGCCCATTGTTCAAACTTTTGAAGAGTTTCCGTGTATCTAAGGTTAACCAAATCTTGAATAATGCGATACCCGTCCAGCGGCGGAATTGGTATTAAGTTAAACAGGAATAGTGTAATGTTGATGTTCAACATCAGCTTCAAGAACAAGACAATCGCATCTCCGCTACCTTTGGACATCCCATCTAACCAACCATACTTCTGGAACAGAGCGAAAATAAATAACGTAATAAAGGCCATAATCAAGTTACTAATCGGTCCAGCCGCGGTTACAATAATGCCAAACAAGCGAGGTCGCTTGAAATTACCACGGTTTACGGGCACCGGCTTCGCCCAACCAAAGCCGGCAATCAGCAGCATGATCGTCCCGAAAAGATCCAAATGGACCATCGGGTTCAAGGAGACGCGGCCAAACTGATACGCCGTAGAATCTCCTAATTTATAGGCGCTATACGCATGCGCCCATTCATGAATCGTAAACGAAAGTACGAGCACCAAGATGACAAACGGCAACGTATTCCAATCGTAAAATAATAAGCCTCCCATGAACCAACACCTACAGCTTTCTAGCTACGATCACAACCCAATTCGAATCATAGTTTTTCTCTACGATCGTGAATTTAGCTGCAATCAGTGCTTTTTCTACATCCGCTTCTTTATTCGTTATGATGCCTGAAGTAATGTAATATCCGCCTTGTTGCAGCACCTCGTACACATCATCAACGAACATCACAATGACCTCTGCCAAAATGTTCGCAACGACGAGTTGAACAGGAATTGACACACCTAACCCTGCATCCCCTTCGGACTCGCTTTCTTTAAGTACGCCAAGAAGATCGCTAAGTTTCACAGTAATTTTATCTTCGAGTTGATTCTGCTTCGTATTATCCAACGCACTAGTAACAGCTACGGGATCTAGATCCACAGCAAGGACATGTTTAGCTCCAAGTTTAGCTGCTGCAATTGAAAGAATACCTGAGCCCGTTCCCACATCAATCACGTCGTCACCAGGCTGCAGCACTTTCTCTAGCGTTTTCAAGCAAAGTGATGTCGTTGCATGTGTACCTGTACCGAACGCCATTCCTGGGTCAAGCTCCAAGATCAATTCCTCTGGTGAAGCCGTATATTCTTCCCACGTTGGTTTAATGGTTAAGCGATCAGATACACGAATCGGTTTGAAATATGTTTTCCATGCGTGTGCCCAGTCTTCATCATCAACTTCGACAACTTCAAACGTCGCATTTCCCGTATCGATATCAAAATCCGCCAATTGTTCAACAGATGCCTTCAGATTCGCGAGAACAGGCTCCATGTCTGTGCCATGGTAGAAATAGCCTTTGATCACAGCTCTTCCTTCCGGGATATCGTTAAACGGTGTTTCGTATAATTGACCGAATGACGTATCTCGCTCTTTATTTAAAGTTCCGGATTCTTCGATGGAAACACCTCCGGCACCCAATTCATGAACAAAGTTGGTTATCATTTCAATCGCTTCTTCAGTCGTATGTACAGTTAATTCTTGCCAAAGCATCGGTATTGCTCCTCCTGTCGGTTACTCCTATATGAAAATGTCACCCGATTAGGCTATTTTCACAAAGAACATTGTACTACACTTCGCTTCTGGGGTAAAATGGAGTCATCAATGTAAGCGCTTTTTTATTTTTCTTAACACTGTTCTAACAATCTGGTGTTACATTGAATAAGTCATCATTATTATCTATTGTAAGAACGGAGACAGCTTATGCGAAAAACACTCATGGTACTTCCTGTTTTCCTTGTAATGGCGCTTATCGCCCCCCTGACAACCAAAACCTTGAGTGCCGATAATTACAGTCAAGTTACTGCTCATCGTGGAAGCTCAGGGCATACGCCAGAGAATACGCTAGCTGCGTTTCAACAAGCCATTGCCGATCACGCTGGATATGCAGAGTTAGATGTCCAAGAAACGGCAGATGGCATCGTCATGCTTATGCATGATAATAGTGCGGATAGAACGACTGGTATCAACAAAAATATGTGGGAAGTCACCTCGTCTGAGCTCCAACAAGCCAGTGCTGGAAGTTGGTATCATAAGGATTTCAAAGATGAGCATGTCCCTACTTTGGATGAAGTTATTACACTCGCCAAAGGTCATTTGAAGTTGAATATCGAGCTAAAAAATAACGGTCATGTGGTGGATCTTGCCAAAAAAACGGTAGATATTATCCAGTCCCATGATTTTGTAAAAGAATGTACTGTGACCTCTTTCGATGCGGAGCTTTTGCATAAAGTGAAATCTCTGAACTCCGCCATTAAGACTGGCCTCATTGTAGGTCAAAACACCGAAAATCTCGATGAGCTAATGAAAAGCTCTGATTATGAAGTTATTTCTGCGGCATATCCGCTTGTGAATGAATCTTTCATGAGACTGGCCGAGAATCACCATAAAGAAGTTTATGTTTGGACAGTCAATGACACTAGAATGATGAGACGAATGCTCGCTCTAGGTGTGTCCAGCATTATTACGAATTATCCCGATAAGCTTGTCAATTTGATGAGCGTTGAATAAATGTTGTACATGTAAAAAAAGCACCTGCTCCTTCAGCCTCAACAAATGAGGTTCAATGGAATAGGTGCTTCTTGTTTAAACCGTCCCGCCCGCTGTTTCAATCACACGGATCGCTTGCTCATAACATTTCTCATCAATCACAGCAGCTAAAACAATATCTAATCTAGCAGCATCAACTTCATGATCACTACTAATCATACTATCCGCCATGGATGACTCCAACCCGCTGCCAATATCATTCGAAAAACGGTCAACCTGCACATCCACAGCTCGTAATGCCTTTAATTTTGAAGCGACACCTTCTGCTTGCTCTGGTGAGTAAAAATAGGCAAGAATTCCTCGCTCAGCCATTACTGATCTTCCTGACGGTCATCCGCTGCTTGCGCACGTGCGGCCGCCTCGAAATCATCCTTATCCGCTACTTCTGCTGAAAATTCAACATCCTCTTGCTTAGCAACTGGCAGGTTGCTTTGTGATTGGCTATTTTGCTTCTGGTTCATATACGTATGCCTCCTATATTCCTGATACCTTTATTGAAAGCCCCATATATCGTTTGCGAACCAGAACCTTTTTATGCAAATCCTTACATCACGATTACTCCTTTATTTTCTCAAAAGAAGCATTATACAACCGAAACATCGTTTTGTAGCCCGATTCATCAAGCTTAATGCCGACATCGAGCTTCCCTGTGATTAAAAGAGGTCCCGAGGTATATCTCAGTTTCACTGCATCGGGGACATACACAATCATGATTTGATTCCAGTATGTCTCGTCACCATTATCGAATGGACATTCTGCTCCAGGTTGAGGAATCAGAAGGAACCAGTGCTTTTCAAAGGACAAAACCTCCCCCATAAATCCTTTGATCTGGACGGTCTTCCCGTTCATATCCCAAAACTTATTAGAGGGCGTATCTTGCTTAGCCGTATCGAAAAACTCCCCCCATTTGATCTCGTTGGTCAATTGGTTTTTTGTCGATTTTGGCGTACTGACAGGCTCTGTCGGTTTGGCTTCTGGTTTGGTCTCCACTGGTTTGGTTTCTGTCTTCGGAGCCGCACTTCCTCCAGGCTCGGCAGACTTCGGCGACGTTACAACGGGCTGTGTTTCACTAACCTGTGCCTGTGGGGAAGGTGATGGTGGCACTGAAGGCTTCGTAGTTGGAGCTGGGGACGATTCCGGACCCATGGTTGCTAGACTTACAGGTGTCGCAACAGGTGCAAGTGTCTCCTTGGAGGACACATGACTAGCTGGCGCTGAAGAAGCGACGGTTGGTGAAACAATACTACCGAAAGATTGTCCTGGCGATTCCGTCTTCTTTTGACCACAACCTGAAACCACAACGCATAAGACTAACATCAGTCCAATACCGCAATATCTATTTCTCATCCTATCGTCACCTCAAGACCGGAATAATTGCAAAGGATCAACGCGATATGCTTGAATTGCTGGGCCAATTGAAGCAGCTATCGCAATCAATAAAGTAACTACAACCAGCAAAAACTCCCCTGGTAAGTAAGAACCCGCTTGTATTTGTAAACCTGTCTGCGCGAAAACAACATCACTGCTTAGATATGCGCCTAGATGCCCAAGCGTCATCCCGACAATTAACCCCATGATGGTTAAAAGAACACCTTCTCCGATCAGTGAAAACCAGATGAACTGCTTCGATTTCCCTATTAATCGCAGTAAAGCAACATCTCGTTTGCGTTCATGAACGGCAGCAACCAACGATAATAAAATCGATCCTGCTGCGAGTAAAATACAAATGACCGTTACGAATTTTACTGCTTGTGTTCCTTGATCAACAACGTTAACTACATCGGCTACCGCCTTGCTCGTAAAGACAGACTGCACATTATTGTATTGTGCGAACTCTGTTTTGATGGTCTGGGCACCAAGTAGTGATTTCGGTTTGACAAGAATTGCTGTAATATCTTGCTTGCCACTTTTCTGACTTTCGTGAACAGCCCACGCATAATCCAACGTTGTAAATACAGCACGATCATCTGATGTATGAAGTGGCGGCAATATACCTACTACCGTATATGTAAAGGCATGATGTCCCTCTTCTTCGTCTTCTTCCTCCTCTTCATGCACGCCTACTTCCTGTATAAGTCCATGGGCACCAACAAACGTGTCTCCCACCGATAGACCAAGCGAACTTGCCACATAGGAACCAACAATGGTCTCGCCTTGTTTTCCGTAAAGATTACCTTGTGCCATTTGTTTGCCAGCGCCATAGCGTGTCAGGAAATAACCTGGCTCCATGCCGATAATTGGGAACCCTTGATAATTGTCACCCGTCGTCATGGCATATGCCGAATCCACGAAGTCATTTTTGCGCACATCATCTAAAACCGTGATTGGAATATTCCCCGTAGGCGCACCAATGTGGTAGTAGGTATTAAGGGCAAGCTGTGTACTGCTGCCTTTGGCTCCAATGGTGACATCAAAAGGTCCATAACCATTCTCAGCGCCTCGCTCAACGCCTTGACTGCATATTAGAAGGAATACAACCAAGGCACCTGTAATAGCTACAGAACAAATCGTCAATAGTGACAAGGTTTTACGATGCCAGAGTTGGCTCCAAAGCAAAGAGATGACACTCATACCGATACACTCCTAAGCAGCTCATTCAGTTCTCGCATATCTACTCTTGTCGGAAACATTTCAGCGATATGTCGATCATGCGTGACTGAGACCAAAGTCAATTGCTCCGCTTTACAAATCTCAAGCAACAAGGCCATCAACTCACTCCCTGTCTCCCAATCCAAGCTGCCAGTCGGCTCATCCGCTAACAGTAGTGGGGGCTTTGTAATTAAAGCCCTAACAATTGCGGCTCTTTGTTGTTGCCCCCGCGAGAGTTGCGACGGTAGATGGTCCCTACGATCTTTCAGGCCTACACGTTCAAACCAATCGTCAAGCTTATCCGTTCGCTCCTTTTTCGACCAAGTACGCGGCAGAATTAACTCAACGTTTTTTCTTAAGGAAAGTGAAGAAATGAGATGAAAATCCTGAAAAATATAGCCGATCTTCTCCGCTCTAAAGCGATCTCTTTTACTTTCGGAGAGAAGATGAACCGGTTGATCAGCTACCCAGATCTCCCCCTGTTCTGGCGTGATGACGCCGCTTAACAGATGTAAAAGCGTGCTTTTCCCACAGCCACTCGGTCCCATTAGCGCGATTCTTTCACCTTTTTGAATATGCCACTTCGCTATTTGCAAGATTGGCAAGTTTTGACCATGGAGTCGGAACGATTTCGTTATTCCCTGCATGCTAATCATGCAAACCCTCCTTACTTCTATTCGACTACAAAAAGAAAAGAGGACACAGGGAAGGAGCCCCCCATGTCCGTCTGCTCCTATAATTAATTTTTTACAATGCGCTCATTGAAGGAATCCCATGTGAATGTTTTTCCAGTCAGTTGATTAAAAGCTTCAAGCGGCAAATACAACTTACCGTTATCCACATTGCCAACCCATGCACTTGCAGTACCATTCACAGTAATCTCTCCCGTTGAGACAAGAACAGAGATCTTTTGACTATCTTTTGTAAAAGTTACGGTATGTGTGGCTTCATCCCAGCCTACTTGAATGCCGAGAGATTCTGCTAGTGATCTTGCAGTAAACAACGTTTTGGAATCACGCGTTACTTTGAACATTGGGTACAGATATTTGTCCTGAAGCTCTTTCGTGGCAGCTGCCAAATCAGCACCAATCACTTTTGCACCATTTTTCGCGATGTCCGTATTATCGATGTCGCCTTTAACTAGAGAAGCTATTGGACCATATGCCCACACACCAACATCAACCCCAGTATGACCATGTCCTGTCCAGCCAACTGCAAGGCGTTTCGACACGACTGCATTATAACCGCCGCCACGTCCGTAGGAGGAGCCATCGCCATTCAAAATCAATTGAACCTCTTCATCCGACAGATCCGTGAAGCCAATATTGTCTGCAACGATTTTGCGGATATCTTCTGCTGTTTGCGCTTTTTTCAAAATAGCATCGATATACTCGTAGGTATGTTTCTGTTTGTTAAACAGATCTACATTTATTTCATAAACATTGTCTCTCGCAAGGGAAAGACCACCTGTCTCATGATCCGCTGAAACAACAACAGAGGTATTGCCATCTTTTTTAGCAAAATCAACTAATGTCTTGAATGTAGCATCCAGCTCTAGCATTTCTTGAATGTTTGCAGGCAGATCGTTGGCATGACCAGCGTGATCGATACGGCCTTGCTCTACCAATAAGACGAAACCATTTTTATTTTGGGATAAAATATCCAATGCCTTTTGCGATAATTGCGGCAAGCTAGGCACAGTCTCTGTACGGTCAAGTACGTAAGGAATTTCCGCATCTGCGAAAAGTCCAAGCGCTTTACCTGCAGTTACAGGGATGGCATCCAAGCCTTTTTTATCAAAAGCCGTTTGGTACCCTTTAGCTTGAAAGTCAGGAATGATGTTTTTGTCCGTACGTTTTCCTTTATCTTCTTTCGTCGTGAAGTTGACCTTACCTCCACCGAAAATAACGTCGACACCACTGTTCAAATATTGCGAAGCAATTGCATTTTGATTGCTGCGTTGACGTACATGGGATGCCCATACAGCAGGCGTAGCTCCAGTAATATTATCTGTTGATACTAGACCCGTTGCTTTGCCTTGCTTCATAGCCGCTTCAATCACAGAAGCATAAGGTGAAGCTACTTCACCGTTAGAGACACTGATTGCATTGTTGTATGTCTTATTCCCTGTTGAAAATGCTGTCGCCGCTGCTGCAGAATCCGTAATTGCACCAGACTCCGTTGTGTAAGGACTTGCTTGTGAGTATGTAGTCGCTTTTCCAACATAATAACCGCCATCTAACTCCAGACGATCTTTACCTAGGAACTTTTTCGCGTAATAACGAGCAGCTGTTACTTCAGCAGGTCCCATTCCATCGCCGATAAGAACAATCAAATTTTTAGAAGGTGGAGCAACTGAAGTTGACGGTGCCGCTGAATCTGCAGCAGAAACTGTCCCTGCTAGACTTAGAGTTAATAAGGAAACTGCCATTCCAGAACTCATGATTTGTTTTAACGCTTTTTTCAAATGTTTTCCCTCCAAAAATAGTATTTCACCTTACTAGCATAAGGCTCATAGATTTGGAGAACGTCAAGTTCATATGTAGGTTTTGTAAATTTGATGGGATATGTTAAGGGATCATTAATAGGGGGCGCTAGCGTTTCGTCTGTCCTGATTTTAAACAGGTGGTGGGTTCTATGTCCGTTAGACGGGGATGCTGATCAATTGACTGATTGGTGGGTTGGTGGCTGGGTGCTGAATGAAGGGTTGGGCTGGAGTTTGGGTGTTGGGAGCAACCACGAACTAGTGTCCAATGGATAAATCCACTGAATTGTTTAAAATCCACCCTGAAAATTGTATTTAATTGGATTACTCCAATGTAATGTCACATCCCCCGTCTTTTTCAGCCCATTTTGCGTAGCTGGATTGGAAAAATCCAATAGAATACGTTTTCTCACCTTCAATTCTACGATTACAATGGATTTATCCAACGGATGATCTCTTTTCACCCCTCGCCTATTTTCCAAAACAAAAAGCACCCCAAACGTGTGAATGCACAGAATACATCTGTCATCCACAAGCGAGGTGCCATAGTTAACTAGTCGCCTAAGAAGGCTCTTTTCATACGTTCAAAAATAGACTGACTTTGCTCATGCGTATGCTCGCCGCTTTGCTTTCCAAACTGACGAAGCAAATCCTTTTGATCTTCTGACAAATTCGTCGGTGTCATCACGATAACCTTCACGTGTTGATCCCCTTGACCAAAGCCACGAAGATGGGGAACGCCTTTGCCTTTGAGTCGGAAATACGTATCCGTTTGGGTACCAGCTGGAATCTTGAGTTTTACTTTCTCCGTCAGCGTTGGGATTTCAATTTCATCACCAAGGGCTGCCTGCATGAAAGTCAATGGCACTTCACAATATACGTCATTGCCTTCACGTTGGAAGAACTCGTGATTTTTGACACGAATAACGACATAAAGGTCACCAGATGGGCCTCCGCGAGTCCCACTTTCACCTTCACCAGATACGCGAAGTTGAGCACCATCATCCACACCTGCTGGAATCTTAATGTGAATTGTGCGTGTTTTCTTCACTTTACCAGCGCCATGACACGTTCCGCATTTTTCTTTGATGATTTTACCGGAACCATTACAGGACGTACACACGCGGCGATTTACAATACGGCCAAATGCTGTATTCTGAACCACTTCTTGTTGTCCGCTGCCGTGACAGCCGCCACAAGTTTCTGGTTTCGTTCCAGCTTTGGCACCTGAACCATGACAGGTATCGCAATTCTCTGTACGAGGAATGTTGATATCCATTTCTTTACCAAAAATGGCTTCTTTGAATTCCACTGTCATCGTATATTGCAAATCGTTACCGCGTTGCGGTGCATTCGGATTACGACGATTACCACCACCGCCGCCACCGAAGAACATATCAAAGATATCCCCGAAGCCGCCGCTGAAGTCTTGGCCGCCGCCAAATCCTTGATTCGGATCAACGTGACCGAACTGATCGTACTGCGATTTCTTCTGATCATCACTCAGAACATCATACGCATCTTTAGCTTCTTTGAACTTATCTTCAGCATCCGCCGCTTTATTGACGTCAGGGTGATATTGACGTGCCATTTTGCGGTAAGCCTTCTTGATCTCATCCTGCGAAGCATCCTTGCCGAGACCTAATACCTCGTAATAATCACGTTTACTCACTTGTTCCACTCCCATGTTCAAGACTACAAACGGAAAGTCAAAGCCACGGAGAACCTCCCCTTGGCTTTGACTCTTACGTTAATTGATAACAAACAGTGTTTAAAGAACTTCTTTAAACTTCTATTTAGTTAGAATATGTTTATTTTTTAGGTTCGTCAACTACTTCGTAGTCAGCGTCAACAACATTTTCTCTGCCTTTAGGAGCTTCACCTGCGCCAGCATCAGGACCTTGGCCTTGATCTTGGGAAGCTTGCTCATATAATTTAACAGACAATTGTTGAATCACTTCTGTTAATTCTTCTGTTGCTTTTTTGATCGTTTCAAGATCGTTGCCAGTAAGAGCAGCTGTTACTTTCTCTTTTGCTGCATTCGCTTTGTCGATCTCGCCTTGGTCAACTTTGTCGCCAAGATCTTTGATCGTTTTGTCAACGGAATATACCAATTGATCAGCTTCGTTACGAGCTTCTACAAGCTCTTTACGTGCGCGATCTTCTTCAGCATGCGCTTCCGCGTCTTTCACCATTTGTTCAACTTCGCTATCACTCAAGCCGCTGGAAGAAGTGATCGTGATTTTTTGGCTTTTGCCTGTTCCTTTATCCAAAGCAGACACGTTAACGATACCGTTCGCATCGATATCGAAGCTAACTTCGATTTGTGGAACGCCACGTGGAGCTGGAGGAATGTCACCTAGCATGAAGCGGCCAAGTGTTTTGTTACCGCTAGCCATGGAGCGCTCACCTTGAAGTACGTGAATCTCAACGCTAGTTTGGTTATCTGCGTAAGTGGAGTACACTTGTGATTTCGTAGTAGGAATCGTTGTGTTGCGGTCGATCATTTTCGTGAATACGCCGCCTGCTGTTTCGATACCAAGGGAAAGTGGTGTTACGTCTAGAAGAACAACGTCTTTTACTTCACCAGTCAAAACACCAGCTTGAACAGCTGCACCAAGGGCAACAACTTCATCCGGGTTAACACCTTTGTGTGGCTCTTTACCAATCAATTTCTTGATTGCTTCTACAACCGCTGGAATACGTGTGGATCCACCAACAAGAACAACTTTATCGATTTGGCTTGTGGACAAACCGGAATCTTGAAGTGCTTGACGAGTTGGTCCTAGTGTTCTTTCAACAAGTCCAGAAGTAAGCTCATCGAACTTCGCACGTGAAATATTCAACTCCAAATGCTGAGGAACGCCGTCTGCTACCGTGATGAACGGAAGGGAAACTGTCGTTGTCAAAACACCGGAAAGTTCTTTTTTGGCTTTTTCAGCAGCATCTTTCAAACGTTGAACAGCAGCTTTGTCTTTGGAAAGGTCAATGCCTTGCTCTTTTTTGAATTCAGCAACGAGGTAATCCATAACAACTTGGTCAAAGTCATCGCCGCCCAATTTGTTGTCGCCGCTTGTTGCTTTAACTTCG
Source organism: Paenibacillus sp. J22P165 (assembly GCF_059692015.1). Classification (NCBI taxonomy): domain Bacteria; kingdom Bacillati; phylum Bacillota; class Bacilli; order Caryophanales; family Paenibacillaceae; genus Paenibacillus; species Paenibacillus sp. J22P165. Next base: position 91,892 of record NZ_JCAUAP010000011.1, read on the forward strand.
AAGAAACCATCGCCTAGCTCAAGGATGGATACGTCAAATGTACCGCCACCAAGGTCATAAACGAGAATCGTTTGATCTTCTGTTTTTTCCAAACCGTAAGCAAGTGCTGCTGCAGTTGGCTCATTGACGATACGAAGAACTTCAAGACCAGCAATTTTACCAGCATCCTTCGTCGCTTGACGTTGGCTGTCGTTAAAGTAAGCAGGAACCGTGATTACCGCTTGTGTAACCGTTTGGCCAAGGTAAGCCTCCGCGTCTGCTTTTAGCTTTTGCAGGATGATTGCAGAGATCTCTTGTGGCGTGTAGTCTTTGCCATCAATATGCTCCTTGTGATTCGTACCAATGTGACGCTTGATGGAGCTGATTGTTTTGTCTGGGTTTGTGATTGCTTGACGCTTTGCTGTTTCACCAACAACACGCTCGCCATCTTTTTTGAAACCTACAACGGAAGGCGTTGTACGGTTACCTTCTGGATTTGGAATTACGACGGCTTCTCCGCCTTCCATAACGGCAACGCAAGAATTTGTAGTACCTAAGTCAATACCAATTACTTTACTCATGTAAAGATGCCTCCTTATGTTCCCCTAGGAACGTCATTAGTTTATTTAATGTTAAAAAGATAAGATCCCTTATACGCTAACTTTAACCATGGCTGGTCGGATGACCTTGTCTTTGAGGATATAGCCTTTTTGCAATTCTTCAACGACGATACCTTCTTCATGCTCCTCAGACTCCACTTGCATCACGGCTTGATGGAATTCAGGATTGAAAGGTTGACCAACAGCTTCGATAGGCTTAAGCCCTTCAGCAGTTAATAGTTGATCGATCCCGCGGTACGTCATATCCAAGCCTTTGGCCAATGCGTCGAAATCCTTCGTCTCTTTACTTGAAGACAGCGCGCGATCAAAGTTATCCACAATCGGTAATAGCTGTTCAATCAATTTAAGCGAAGCGTATTTCGCGAAATCTTCCTTCTCCGCTCTTGCACGGCGACGGAAGTTGTCGAAGTCCGCTTGAACGCGTAATAAACGCTGATAGTTTTCTTCGGCTTGCACACGCGCCTGTTCCAATTCGCTATTCGCTTCCTCGGTAACGATTTCCTCAACGACTTCTTGCTCTGTCGTTGATTCATTCTCGGCTGCGTATGTAGTGTTAATGTCTTGTTCCACTGTTTTGTTATCTCCAGTACTCAATTGTCCTTCACCTCCTAAACATAATACACGACATATTTGGGTTTAGTTTGCCCATAATTAATTCTCTTCAAAAGGTTGCTTCATCTTGATCACTGTATGGATACGCAGTACCGCGGCAGCAACTTCACCAGCCGCTTGCAGCGCGTGAATTTTCACATCTGTCGGATCCATGATCCCTGCTTCCACAAAATCCGTGATCAGCCCCGTATCGCAATCGATACCTAGGCTGTCCGTATCCTGTTCTAGCTGGGCCGCTTTCAGCTCTTCAACCTTCTCGAGCGGATTGTAGCCTGCGTTCACTACGATTTGTGACAATGGCTTGCGCAGTGCTCCCGCGACAGCGGCCACACCAAAGCCCTCCATGCCCTTCATCGTCTCGCGCACACGCTCCAGATCATGCGCGACGGCCATCTCCGCTGCACCGCCGCCGGGTAAGTACCCGCCGCGCACGGCGGCTTGAACGGCTGACGCAGCGTCCTTCGCGATGCGCGAGCGCTCATGCGCCGCTTCGCGCGTCGCAGCGCCAACGATCACGGTCACGTGCTGCTCGCCGTGACCCTGCGCGACGCGCACGCGCTCCAGCCGCTCGTCATACGCGGCATAGCCCGCGTGTCCGAGCGCAGCGCTCAGCTCCGGCGCGCTCTTACGCAGCGCCGTGCGCCGCACCGGCCTAGCGCCGGTGTGCTCGCTCAGCAGCTGCAAGTCCCTGCGGGACAACCGCTGCAGCACGAGAATGCCATGGTCGGAGCAAAACTGCTCCGCCTCTGGGTCAACCCCGCGGTCTGATGCAATCAGACCGACGCCAAGCTCCAGCAGCAAGCCTAGGGAGCTGCGGAAGTGCTCTCGGAGCTGCATGTAACGCTGGAAGCCTGCCTCGGTGACCAGCGATTCCTCGCTGACCGCCTCAGGCTCCAGAGCATCATGCAGCACGAGGATGCGGGCATCTCGGCGCTCCTGCTCGAGATGCAGGTTCATCGGCTTCTGGTTCAGCAGAATGCCGGTCCAGACCTCACTGCTCGCTACTTCGTGAGCGAGCACGCTGTCCGCGAAGCGATAGCCCTCTTCGCGCAGCTTCGCCTCACCAACGGCTTCGGCTGCTTGGATAACAAGCTTAGCGATATCCGTCTGCTCTCGCCCTGCCGTGTAAGCAATACGCTGAAGCGCTCGATCTGCGAGACCAGTGATTTTACGACTGCGCCCCTCTAGACTAGCTACGGCCAATTCAATCCCTTGCAGCATACCAGTGACAACCTTAGCTACTGGAACACCTCGCGTAACTTGGGCAACACCTTCTTGCACCATCGCGCCAGCTAGCACAGTAGCTGTTGTCGTTCCATCGCCAATCTGCCGTTGTTGACTGCGAGCAACTTGAATCATCAATCTCGCTGCTGGATGCGTAACATCCATTTTTTCCAATATCGTCACACCATCGTTGGTAATAATGACATCGCCTTGGCCACCGACCAACATTGTGTCTAGCCCCTTAGGACCAAGGGTTCCTTCGACTGCCGAACAAATCGCCCGAACTGCCGCGGCATTATTGACTAACGTAGAGTACCGTTCTTCACTTTCACCATGCATGGGTTTGACTCCTGTCATTTGCCATACCAACGTCCTAGGACCAGTTCCATATGTTTCGATAGATGTTCCATTAAACCAATGACTCTACCGTATTCCATTCGAGTAGGTCCCAAAATACCAATCGTTCCAAGCGGCGTACCGGCAATGGAGTATGAAGCTGTGATTAAGCTGCAATTCGATATGGCTTCAATACTATTCTCAGCACCAATTTTTATCTCAATGCCTTCATTTGACGGAGTAAATAACTTAATGAGGGTTGGCGCTTCTTCCAGCAGATCAAAAATGCTCTTCACTTTCTCCACATCCTTGAACTCAGGCTGTGTGAGCATATTCGTCATGCCACTGAGGAAAACACGGTCCTTCTCATCGCTTTGCAGAACACTCTCAACCATACCAAGAAGCTCTTGATAGCCAGTCACATATTTGCTTAACTCATTTGATATCTCATTGTAGAGCTTTGATTTAAACTGAACTAGCGGCACATTCTTAAGCCTCGTGTTCAAAATATTAACGACTTTCTCGATCTCTGACATCGGAATGCCTTCCGGGATCGTGACCGTCTTATTCTCAACATGACCTGTGTTCATCACCAGGATGGCAACAGCCGTTGAATCCGAGATCGGAATGATCTGGATATGTTTCAATGTCGTGCTAAACACTTCAGGACCGAGCACAATAGAGGTGTAATTCGTAAGACTGGAGAGCATGCCAGCAACGTGCTGAATAACACCTTCCATCTCTTGAATACGCTCTGCGAAAGCACCCTTCATAGAGTCCAAATCATGACTATGCAAGGAGCCGTGCTTCAACAAATGATCGACATAATAGCGATAACCCTTGTGTGAAGGAATACGACCTGCGGACGTATGAGGCTGCTCAAGATAGCCCATTTCTTCGAGATCAGACATTTCATTACGTATGGTTGCTGGACTAAAACCAACATTCCCACGCTTCGAAATACTTCGCGAACCAATTGGCTCCGCTGAACGAACGTAATCATCAATGATTGCACTTAAAATCATGCGTTGGCGCTCTGTCAACATGAGTACCCCTCCTCCTCACTTCTCACTATTTGCCACCTTCGTTAGCACTCGTATTTAGTGAGTGCTAAATCCTAATACAAAAATAACAGACCCTAAGGTCTGTTGTCAAGTCAATCCAAACGTTTAAGTACGGCGATTTCATCGCAGCAATACTGTTTTTTGCAATGCATGCAGTCTCTCCAAACCTTCTCAGGAAAAATCTCCTTCGGAACGAGTGTAAAGCCGTTTTTTTGGAAGAACGCCACTTCATAAGTAAGTGCCATAACTTTAATAATTCCTTGGCTTCTTGCCTCTTCAACTAAGAAGTCAACAAGCTTGCCGCCGATTCCTTGACCCTTGTAGCCAGGCGTCATCCCAAGTGAGCGAATCTCAACCAGATCTGGCCCCAACCTCGTCAGTGAACCGCAGCCTATTAATAGGCCATCGAATTCAGCGACAACAAACGTATCAATTTGATCTTGGAGCATTTCCCTGCTCCGCGGCAGCATGATGCCTTGCTTGGCATACCCCTGTATAATTTCAAAAAGCTTATCGATATCATCCACCGAAGCTTTTCTTACGGACACCGTAGTTGATGTATTCACGCTTCCCCACCCACCATTCGCACAAAAATGCATAAAAGCCACGCTAGCGCCCTGCGGCTTTCCGCTGTTTCGCTTGTGGATTCATGTATAAATATACAACGAAACGTATAAATGCACAAGCGTTTTTTGCTTGATATTGGTTTAGCTTAAGAACGAGGCGAAGACTTCATTTCCTAACAAAATACCGTGCTTGGACAAACGATAACCTTCTGGCGTTTGCTCAATCAGCTTCTTGTTGATCCAGCTTTGCAGTGTAGTTCCGAAGTGGGCTTCGATCGTCTCTCCGAATTGATCCATGAAGTCCGTGCTACGCACACCTTCTAGCAATCGCAGTCCAACCATCATAAAGTCTTCCATGGCTTCTTGCGGCGTAACGTCGAATTGCTCCATGATCGGTAATCCCAGCTTCGTAGCATCAATGTAAGGTTGGATGCCCTTCACATTCACATGACGCTTACCATTCATATACCCGTGTGCACCTGCGCCTAATCCGTAATAGGAGCGATTACGCCAATACATCGTATTATGTCTGCTCTCGCGGCCAGGCTTGGCAAAGTTACTGATTTCATATTGCTTGTAACCCGCACTCTCCAATCGGCGCATAATGAGTTCGTACATATCGACTTCCTCATCTTCACTTGGGAGAGGCAGTTGATTTTTGTTGAATAAGGTGTGGAATAAGGTGTTTTCTTCTACTTTCAAGCTGTAGATTGAATAATGCTGTAAATCAAGAGACAGCGCCTCATCCAATGTTGCCTGCATAATTTCCACGGTTTGCTTTGGAAGTCCGAACATCAGGTCAATCGATAAATTATCAAAACCTAATTTCTTCGCATTGGCAATGCTTCTGTGCACATCATCTGTATTATGAATACGGCCGATCGCCGCAAGGATGTCATTGTTAAAAGATTGCACACCGAAGCTAATACGATTCACACCGCCAGCTTTCATCACTGCCAGCTTATCTTCGTCCGTTGTTCCTGGGTTAGCTTCCATGGAGAATTCTACTTCCGCGCTATCCGCCGGGAAATAAGTTCGAACAATCTTGAGGAATCGCTCCATTTGATCTGGCAAAAGTACGGTTGGCGTTCCGCCACCAACAAAGATCGTCTCCACCTTTTGTGGCGGATTGTTTCTTACGGTAAGCTCCATTTCACGCTCAAGCGCATCTAAATATTCCATCACAGGCTGCCCTTTGAGGACGTAGGAATTGAAATCACAATAATGACATTTGTTTGTGCAAAAGGGGATATGAATGTACACCGCTGTTGGCGTTGTATAGTTAACTAACATAAGGGGTATTCCTTTCTATCTTTCAAACTAGCCATCTCTCCATTGAGAAAAAGCCAAGGGACAGCGTATGCTGCCACCCCAGCTTTTCATTCCATGCATCTATTCGTCGATTTTCAAAACAGCCATGAACGCTTCTTGTGGCACTTCTACACTACCGACTTGCTTCATGCGTTTTTTACCTTCTTTTTGCTTGTCTAACAATTTACGTTTACGCGAAATGTCTCCGCCGTAACACTTGGCAAGTACGTTTTTACGCATCGCTTTAACAGTCTCACGTGCCACAATTTTTTGTCCGATTGCCGCTTGAATCGGCACTTCAAACATTTGCCGCGGGATAAGTTCCTTCAGTTTATCACAAATGATTTTGCCACGGTGATAAGCCGTATCGCGGTGAACGATAAAGGACAATGCATCCACCTGCTCCGAATTGAGCAAGATGTCCATTTTAACCAGATTGGATTTCTTGTAGCCGCTAACTTCATAGTCAAAGGAAGCATATCCCTTCGTCCGTGACTTCAGCATATCGAAGAAATCGTAGACAATCTCTGATAATGGAATCTCATACGTCAATGTTACACGATTCGTATCCAAATATTCCATGTTCAAGTATTCGCCGCGCTTACCTTGGCAAAGCTCCATGATTGTACCTACATAATCGTTCGGCACGATCACGGAAGCTTTTACATAAGGCTCTTCTACGAAGTCAATACGTTGCGGATCTGGGTAATTAGATGGGTTATCAATCTCCATGACATCACCATTCGTTAATGTGATGCGGTAGATAACGCTTGGCGCTGTCGTAATCAACGGAATGTTGAATTCACGCTCGATACGCTCCTGGATGATTTCCATGTGCAGGAGTCCTAAGAATCCACAACGGAAGCCGAAACCAAGTGCCGTAGATGTTTCAGGTTCAAAACGCAAGGATGCGTCATTCAATTCAAGCTTTTGCAACGCTTCGCGCAAATCGTTGTAATCTGTCGTTTCAATTGGATACAATCCACAGAATACCATTGGATTGATACGACGGTAACCTGGCAGCGCATCCGGTGAAGGGCGATCTGCTTCCGTTACCGTGTCACCGACACGGGTGTCTCCAACATTTTTAATACCAGCAACGATGAAACCAACATCTCCAACCTCAAGGGAAGGAACGGATGACATTCTCGGTTTGAACGCACCAACCTCAATAACTTCAAACACTTTGCCTGTCGCCATCATTTTGATTTTGGAGCCTGCTTTGATCGCACCATCTACAACACGTACGTAGACGATTACCCCTTTGTAGCTATCATAATGGGAGTCGAAAATCAAAGCTTTCAAAGGTGCATCAGGATTACCTTGAGGTGCCGGTACCTTTAAGCAAATTTGCTCAATGATTTCTTTAATACCAATACCCGCTTTAGCTGAAGCATGTACCGCATCACTAGCGTCAAGTCCGATCACGTCTTCGATCTCTTGCTTTACTTTATCCGGGTCTGCGCTTGGTAAATCGATTTTATTAATAACAGGTAAAATTTCTAAATTATTTTCCAATGCGAGATATACGTTCGCTAGTGTTTGAGCCTCAATCCCTTGAGCCGCGTCAACAACCAACAAAGCGCCTTCACAAGCAGCAAGGCTTCGTGATACCTCATAGGTAAAGTCTACATGTCCTGGTGTATCAATCAAGTTAAGGATGTAATCGACACCATCATCAGCGCGGTAAGCCAATCTCACCGCTTGAAGTTTAATCGTAATTCCGCGTTCACGCTCCAGATCCATCTGGTCGAGAACCTGCTCTTGCATCTCACGAGAAGACAATGCACCTGTATATTCCAGAATGCGATCAGCTAGTGTTGATTTTCCGTGATCGATATGAGCGATAATTGAAAAGTTGCGAATTCTTTGTTGTCTTTCTCGAATGTCCGTCATGCTAAAGACTAACCCCCACTACATGCAAATAATTTTCATTATAGCAGTTGTGGGAAGTCGGAGCAATGCACAGCTAGCCTTTGCCTAAAACAGCATCAAACAAGGAGATGAACAATTTAATAGCATGATGGGCAGTTATTTGTAAAAACTCACCTAATTTATTGCCCACACGGTTCAGTGAATTATCTTGAATGACAACAGGGTCCGTCTTTGGTTCATCAACTTGTTTGCCTTTTACCGTTGTGTTTTGAACAGCTGATGTTGGTGTTGGTGTAGGTTTGACTGCCGTTGTTACTACCTTACTTGGTGATTTGGTTGGAGCAGCCTGTGATGATGCTTTAGAGGAAGGCTGAGGACCTTCAATACGTTCCATTCCGCTGGATGCTAGACTGACGCCGAACAAGATACAAAATAGCAGCAAGAGTCCAAACAATCCAACCTTGATATAAAAGTGCCTCAGCCTCATCACATTTCCTCCTCTTATTGTATGCCGGTTTACGATTTTTTCGCTGTATCCGCCGGTGCATCTACTTTCTTCGCGTTCAAAATAACTTCCGATATCGCTTCGGCCAACCAATCCGTTGCCCGGTAGCATTCCTCGAGGGTATTGTAGGGACCGCCCACTTCGATCAAAATGCTGTTAGGTGAAATGTTTTGATTATACAAACCATTCCCCTCACTAGCCTCTTTCGCATGAATCCCTTTGGAGACACCTGGATGCTTCGCTTCCAGCACTTGATGAATTTTGCTTGCAAATTCCTCGTTCTTTTTCCAGTTTGGATTTTTCCCGCCGATGATAAAGTATACCTGCGCAACTTCCTTGCCATCGATCGTAGCCGTTGTTTTATTACGTGCGCCTGAGTCGCGATGAATATCGAAGAAATAATCCAAATCCTTGTGCGAAGTTACTGCTTCTTGGAGCGTTTTGGCGGAATATTTGTAGGAGTACGGATATTCAAAGCCTTTAACTGTGCTCGGATAAACGGTTGAGGAATGCACAGCACCAATGCCATCTCTCTCAAGGTTCTGAGCTAACCGTTGCCCTACGGAGATGATATTCACTTTATCGCTATAAGCTTTGTCTGGATCTGTCACACCTTTAAGCTCGGGAAGAAATGACTCATTACTATGTGTTTGATAGATAAAAGCAATATTATCGCCAGCGGTTTTCGGTGGTTGACCAACTGCACTCGGAGATGGGGACGCACTGCTAATCGGCGTTGGTTCTATAGATGGAGTCGGAAGTGGTGGATTTTTGGCTTCTGCCTCCAAATTATTCGAGCCTGGATTGAAATCATATGGCGCACTGGGATTATTTTCGCTCCCTTTCACCAAGACCGTGGATTTCGTCAAATCCATACCAGGCACTTCACTTGCGACAAGGCTTTTGGGATCACTTGGATTAATATTGGTCATCATTTGAAAAGCGAAGTGAAATACATTATGTTGGGAAAAGGTAAACTTTTTCTGATCCTTATTTAAATGAGGGACTTCCATACCCAACATATCGATGAAAAACTGATTCGTGACAGATGCAGCAAGACCTTTCATGGAAGAAACCGGCGACGTTGTTGACATTAATCTACTTTGCAGGACGCCACCAAGACCAATGAGTACAAATAAAGCTAAGGTCGAGGTGCTGAGTACCATAAACGTTTTTCCGACGGAACTGGCGCTCTGAAAGGTTTTGCGAACTTGGCTGAAATTCCATGTGGCTGATGTCCATTTCATAGTTTCCATGCCTCCTAAACTATCTTAATTCAATCTATGAAACGAGCCCGAACGATAGAACTAGTTTCGCTAGATTTTTTTGATAGAGAAGGATGAAAAGGGAATGATAGAGCTCTAATGAGGGCCACAGTAGAACGGCAAAAAAGAACTGCCACCACGCCAGTGGGTTCAGTTCTTTGCTTGAATTAATGGGTGTAGGCTGCCACATTATCGACATCTACAGCGTCATGTAAAGCCGCATTCAGGCCGCTAGCGATAATATTGGCGATATCCTCAATAAACTGGTCAATCTCCTTCGGCGTAACGAGTAGATCGTGTCCTACGGGGTTTAGCACCTCTTTGACAAGCTGCAATCGCTCATCTTCATTGATATTATCTAGAAGTCCAAAAATTTGACCCGTATTACTCGTTTGGCCGCTAAAATGCTTCTGCATGAGATCAAAAGCATTGTTTACAATCGTCGAGGCATACACAACCGTCGGTACTCCAATCGCAATAACAGGAATTCCTAGATTCTCCTTAGTCAAGCCTTTGCGTTTATTTCCGATGCCTGAGCCAGGATGAATGCCCGTATCCGCAATCTGTATGGTCGTGTTGACACGATCCAAGGATCTAGAGGCGAGCGCATCTATGGCGATGATGAAATCAGGTTTAGATTTATCTACAATTCCTTGTACGATATCGCTGCTTTCAATCCCTGTTGTACCGAGCACCCCTGGTGCAACAGCACTTACGGCTCGATAACCTGGGCTCACATCTTCGGGAACCAGTTCAAAGTAATGCCGCGTCACCATAATATTCTCAACGACTAAAGGACCTAAGGCATCCGGGGTTACATTGCCATTTCCCAGTCCAATAATAAGTGCCTTCGCATTCTTAGGAATGCCGACATGCCGCAAAAACTGCTCAAACTCTTGAGCTAGTTTGGTCGCTACGCGATCCTGCAGCTGGCTGTCTTTTTCCCGGAGCGCAGGTACTTCAATCGTTATATAATGGCCCAGAAGCTTACCAAGCGCTTTGGACCCTTCTTCGTTCAGGACGTTGATTTTGGTGACGCGTATCCCGTTTTCCCGTGTGAACTCTTGTTCAATACCAGGAATTGGCTGCCCCTGATTGGCTGCATGGGCCATATCCCTTGCATCAAGTGCAAGGTCGGTCTGTGTGTTAAATAAGCCTAAGTCCATTGGAGGTCCCCTTTCATACTTGCGCTGTATTGTTTATTGTGTGACAAGTAGGAGTCGCTTATTCAGGTGGGGGCTACTGGGATATAAGATGGGGAATAATGAAGATGTCAGATTCATGATAAAAGTCTACTGAAAGACTGTTGTCAGAAACGACCGGTGATGTTATTCTCAATGTAACCTAATCGAATAGATTTGCATTTTCAAACGCAAAGCATGCGCCGTTTCCATAACTCTTAGGAGTTGTGGGACGGCGCTATTTTATTTTCGGATGGAGCGTGATGTAATGACATTGAATCCGTTTGACAGTGCTCACCAAGAATGGCTGAATGGACATTTGAGTAAAAGGAGTGGTGAAGCACTACGAAAATTACAGACTGGTCATGCGTTTGCTGAGAAAGAATTTCTCCGTTCACTGTGGTGGAAGGCTTTCGGACACTTTACTTACTTGCATCCCGAGTATGAGATTGTTGATTACGCAGACGGCAAAAGATATCTCGACTTTGCTTATATCCGTTCTGGTATCCGAATCACCTTTGAGATCGACCCGTTCGGAACTCACTATGACAAGCTTGATCGCAGACAATACTCAAATCAATTGGTGCGACACATGCACTTGGTGAATGATGGTTGGATCATCGTGCGCATTAGCTTGGATGATATTCGAGAACGTCCACGACTGTGGCAGGCGCTACTCCAGCAGCTTATCGGAAGCTTATTCGGGGAACACGACTATTTTGAAAGTCAATTAAGCAGTCGGGAAAGAGATATTTTACGATTGGCCTTAAGACTGGATCGCCCCATTAAACTCGCGGACGTCAAAGAAGTGCTACAATGCGGATATGATACGGCAAGAAATCAAATACGACTCCTAGAAGATAAAAAATGGCTTCGCCCTGAAGTCAAAGGCGTTGCTAGAGTGCACTCTTGGCTTGTAGATACGACTCGGAAACCGCCATTGTTGTAACCCTGTTTTGTTTCCCACTATACCCCCGTCCTGCAAACCATTGTGCATCGAACATGCACCCTTCCCACCCCACGTAGTCCGAAATTGACCAACTAAACTAGTTATCCGCGGCAATAATCCTTGATTAGTCCTAAAAAACCAAACTAAATCGTCTAAATCTGCTCTCAGGCAAGGAAAGTGGTTAATTAAGCAGACAGAATCTGACTAATGGTTTTTTTTAGAGTGGAAGCTACAATTTAGTTCGGAGATATCGGACTACTGCTGTTTTCGGTGGGAATAACGGTTCGCGGCGATGATGGAGCTATTCTAACACTGCAGTAAACATCAATACCTAATAAAGACCACTGAAAACCTATTGACAGCTCTTGCATTTTGAAATATTGCGTGGTAGAATACTTTAAGTTGTCAGCACACATATAAATGTAAGTTGAACGTGTTCTGTAAGTAGGAGGTGAATTTCATGCCAAACATTAAATCCGCTATTAAACGAGTAAAAGTTAGCGAAAAGCGTCGTCTTCGCAACGCTTCCCACAAGTCCGCTTTGCGTACTGCTGTGAAAGCTTTCGAAACAGCTTTAACCCCTGAAGCTCTAGTTTCTGCTTCCAAGAAATTAGATAAAGCTGCTTCTAAAGGTTTAATCCATAAAAATGCCGCTAACCGCAAGAAGTCCCGTCTAGCTAAAAAGCTAAACGCTCTTTCGGCTCAAGCGTAATACACGGACATAAAGCAAAAGACTAATTCTCCTAGGAGTATTAGTCTTTTTTCCATTAACATCACTTCTTAGGCTGCCAGCCTAAGAAGAAATAATTCAAGACCCAAGACTTTGTCGATTTTTCCTGTTTTCATCTGCAAATCAAGATCAGCTAACTCGCCCATAATGCGGCTCAGCTTGTCCCCATCGTACTTCCGCGCCTGCCCCTCAGCTACTTTTACGGCAAAAGGATGCAAACCAATCTGTGAAGCCATCTGTTGCTGCGAATAGCCTTGCTTCCCCAATTCTTTGACCTGCAGCATGATGCGGAACTGTCTGGCGATCAGTGAAGCGATCTTGATAGGCTCCTCACGCTGCTTCAGAAGCTCCTCCAAGATGACGAAAGCCCGTTCCAATCGTACATTCACAATATCTTCGATGAGAATAAATACGTTCTGCTCCGTGCTCCTCGCAACCAACTGATCAACGACGTCCGGTGTTGCTTCACCTTGTGCACCTACATACAGTGAAATTTTCTCTAGCTCAGCCGATAACGATTGCAAATTACCACCTGTATACAGAATCAACTGATCCGCAGCCCCGCCAGTGAAAGTAAACCCTAGCAGACTAGCTTGCTTAGCTACCCAATGCGTAAGTTCCTCTGGGCTCAAGGATAGGAACGGTACGGCGGCTTCCATGTCTTTAAGTGCTTTTACAATCTTTTTACGCTCGTCCAATTTATCAGCATCCAATGTGAACACCACAACCGTATGCTCCGCGGGAGATTTCAAATAAGCCGTCAAACGATCCATATTGTGCTCAAGCTTCGTATTTTCCTTTGCACCTGTGAAAAATAGCGCATTTTTCGCGATAACCAATTTCTTCGGCACCATGAAAGGTAACGTTTCAGCGTCATCTAAGGCAGAGGAAAGCGGCATTTCACTCAAATCGAACTTACTCACGGCGAATTCTCGATCTTCTGGACCCATTAAGGAATCCGTTAAAACCTGAATAAATTCGCGCATTTTATATTTCTCAGGTCCGTAGCATAAATAAACGGGAGCTGGCCGGCCTGCTTGTATATCTTTCAATGCTCTCTTCGCGTCCATCGCTGGCATTCACCCCTCCCGTTCATTTTACCAACAACAAAGGGATTACGTCAAAGTCCGAAGACCTTGCAGCAATCCCTTCGCCAGTCTATTTAAACACCGATTTAAGGCTCTAGAAACCTTAGCTCGTGTGGATGAATGAACTGTTCTCTATTCTTCTAAGATAGTTTACGCATGCGCTAACCTTTTGGTGCATCATTTCTTATTTTTATTTATTGACTTCTGTTTTGTCATTCAGGTTAATAAGAAAAGTTTGGAGCGTTCCTTTGCTTGTCACTTCATAAAACATCTTATCATCCTTAGACCATTCCAACAGCGTGATCTGATCCTGTGCCTCCCACACATGCTTGGAAACAAATACGATTTCTAGCGTGCGGCTATTTCGAATGACAACATGCGCATCTTCGATCTTTGCCTCATACATACCCGATGTAGACTTCAGCACGCCTTCTTGAGGAATGGCTAAAAAGGACATGCCTTGACCGCTATTTGTACGCTCTGTACCGGAAGGGTCCACAGAAGGCTCTTGGGTTGTTTTCTTGGTTGGCGACTCCGTTGACTTAGGTTCCAACGTTGATTTCGGTACAGATAAGCCTGCCGGAGGCGTATTTACATCTGCATTGGGGTCCGTTTTATCAAGCTTATTGGATGCGTCCACTTCCTTCAAACGCTCTGGCGGCGTAGTGGAAGGTGAAACCTGTGCACCTTGCAACTCGCTTCCGCTTGCTGGTGAGGTAAATACGCCTGGTTTCTCTAGTTGCGCGTTGGTGGTAGCCTGAGGCGTATTCCCACTGCCTGTTGATGACTCCGCATTGTCTGTTCCTTTTACTAATGAATCCGTCGTTGGAGTGTTAGGTGCACCTCCATTAGCTGTGGCATCCACCTGATTCTTAGCGATGGGATCCTGCGCTTGCATGCGATTCATCTCTGCCGCGGCTCTAGGACTATCATCTTTAGCGCCTTTAGAATCAGAGCTAACACGAGACATCAGTTCGTCCGCATTCTGTGTAGCAGGATTCTGCATATTAAATGCAAAGAACCCAATAATCAATCCCGCGGCAACAACGCCACTTGCGAATTTCCACGAGAACTGTTCTTTAAAACGATTCAAACCTGAGCGTTTTGGCTCACCTTCTACTTCTGCCCTTGCAACCAGTGTTGGGAACGTAACGACATTATCCAACTGTGGCGTCTCTTTTTGTTTATCCAATTCAAGCAGTTGCGGCAATATTGAATCAACCAAACTGAAAGGTGGCATAACTTTAGGAAGCTGGGACAATTCGCTCGAAAGGGCCTTCAGACGTTCAAACATCTGGGCACAGTCCAAACAATGCATTAGGTGAGCATGCAGCTCATCTTCCTCTTCTGGAGCTAAATCTCCATCTAGCTGTCTTTGCATGTACATCATCACCTCTTGACATTTCATCCCCGAACACCTCCTTTCTGATAATCTTGGAGTAACGCCTGTAAGGTGTGTCTAGCTCGGAATAAGTAAGACTTCACCGTATTTAGTGGTAAGCCTAGCGATTCTGCGATTTCATGATACGAAAAGTCCTGCAAATAACGAAGAACAACCACAGTGCGATGGTGTTCGGGAAGCTTTTCAATAGCCTCTCTAATATCCTGAGCTAGATAGCCCGTCAATATTTCCTGCTCTACATCATTATCAGCTGTAAACGTCATCTCATGCTCATCCATTGAGACCGTTGGCTTCGCTCTGCGAAATTTATCGATGCAGATGTTCGTAACAATCCGCTGTACCCACGTTTTGAACAAGGCTTTTTCTTCATATGAATTAATTTTGGTATAAATGCGGATCAGTGCTTCTTGAGAAGCATCCAGCGCATCCTGTTCATTATTCAGAATATAAAAAGCCGTCCGATAAACGTGAGACTCAATCTCTCGCAATAGGGTAATGAGCGCATCACGGTCACCGGCTTGTGCTGATCTTACCAGTTCGGGTGCTATCACTGGGATCCCTCCCCCTTGCAATCTTATAAACGCAATCGCTTCTCATAAGGTTGCAATCTTTTTAGAATAAATATATTGGTAGTTGCATCTATCAGAATAACAAAAAATGAGCGATATAACACCTTTTAGACGTAAAAAACAATAATTTGTTTCAATATAGCTTAAGATTCCGAAAATTACAAAGAATAAGCCTTAACCACGCCTTCCCTCAGGGGAAAATCGATGCTAAGGCCTCTATGGGATCAAGCAAATACTACAAAGTCTATTACTCTATCTTCATTCGGGTAAAAATCCCCTCTTTCCGAACTTCCATCTGAACTTCGCCCATTCGGTCTGTACGAAAAATACCCGCTTTAGCGCTAACTAAATGATCAATGATCTCTGGCGATGGATGTCCATAAGTATTCATTGCACCAACAGAAATGACAGCAACAGCTGGATTCCAATAGGCTAACCATTCTGGGGTTGTCGATGTTTTGCTGCCATGATGAGCAACTTTAAGAACATCAATATGCTGATTAGCTTTAGCTGCTACTGATCCTCGAGATAAATCGTTGGCAATCAGCCCTGGGTGATTTTGTAAATATTCAAGGACAGCGGCTTCAGATTCTTTTTCCATATCCCCCGTAAATAACCACCGAGTTCCTTGCATGTCAAGCAAGAAAACCACCGATCTCGCATTCTGTTCTTTGACAATTTCAATCTCTGTCTGATTCGTTTCAAGTGGATAAATCACCTGTAATCTCGTTAGCGGATCGATCGTGATCCAATCCGCCACTTGTGCGGGAAATAAAGGAACTTCCTTTTGCACAAGTGTCGAGAATAAGGTTGTCACGCTAGTACTTTCTTTAAACGTTCCATTAAATACAAATTGTTTCACTGGAATTTGCTCAATTACCGCCTGCAGCCCACCGCTGTGGTCGGCATCCTCGTGAGTAAGCACGACCATCTCCAGACGATGTATACCTCGCTTCTTCAACAGTGGCACCAGCGTCTTTTGCCCCACTTCAAATGGATCTTTACGATTTTTCCACTCATCCCCTGCTTTGCGGAACAAAAGTGTGCCACCACCATCAATTAATAGATGCTTGCCATACGGTGTTCGAATAAGTATCGCATCTCCTTGTCCTACGTCAATAAATTGCACAACGCCTGTGCGTTGAAAGCGATTTGGTGTATAACCGATCCATAAAAGTATAAGAAAACTGCCTATGGCCAGGAGTAAACTTAGCTGTACATGTCGCTTTTTTGTATTCTTGCCGCTGCCACGGTCGAGCATGATAGGAAGCTCGTCTGTAGCACTTACGTGGATGCGATGCCATAGAACATAAATAAGTATCAAAAAACCGTAATAAAAGTAGATCCACGGAATACTTGGAGATGGCCAAATCATTTTGAGATAAGGTATTTGTTGGAGTTGATCCGTAATCCAAAATATGGCTCGATTCAGCCATGAAATCAGTAGGCCTAATCTCTGAC
This sequence comes from Paenibacillus sp. J22P165, assembly GCF_059692015.1. Lineage (NCBI taxonomy): Bacteria > Bacillati > Bacillota > Bacilli > Caryophanales > Paenibacillaceae > Paenibacillus > Paenibacillus sp. J22P165. Next base: position 108,629 of record NZ_JCAUAP010000011.1, read on the forward strand.
CTAAGGGGATATAGAGCAAACCGAGTGCGAGCGCAACCAAACCTGCCGGAAACACGATCATACTGATGACTGGCACTAACACAGCATTTGCTAACCAAGACAACAAAGAAAATTGATTGAAATAATAAATCGAGACTGGGAAGGAAACCGCTTGGGAGACAAGTGTAATTGCAAACGTATTTCTGAGTGTCGGAGAGGTTAGGAAAGGTGAGAGTAATATGGTCACTCTTTGCACACCTAGGATCAGTCCAAGTGTTACTAAGAATGACAGCTGAAAGCTTACATCGAGTAAAAAATAGGGCTCCCACACAAGCATCGCCCATGCAGCAACAGCCAGAATGTGCAGCACTTCTTTCATTCCTCCACGCCGAGCTGCGTACAGTGCAATCATTGACATGAGTCCCGCTCTGACAATAGAAGGTGATGCGCCTGTAACGAGGACGTAGAACGGGAGTAGACACATACAGATGAGCAGATAAGTCTCTTTAGCCATTCGGAAACGGCGTAAGACCCAGATGCACACGCCCAGAAATACGGCAATATTTAACCCTGAGATGGCTAAAATATGTGTTAATCCCAGCTCCGAAAATTGCTGGAAGCGGTCAGGATCCAGATCGTCCGTGAGTCCGATCAGCATGCTTTTCATAAACCCCGCTTGCGACGCGGGGAAGATCACGTCCATGCGCCTGCTGAGAGCAGCGCGCAGCTCGTCGTTCCAGCGCAGAAGCTGGACGACGCTGAAGTGCGCAGCCGCAGGCTGCACTTGCGCCTGATCCACCCCTTTGGCTGACAGCAGCCAATGCGTGTGGTGAAGGCGCAAATATCGGCGGTAGTCGAAGCCGCCGAAGTTGCGTGCCGGGGACGGGCTGCGCAGCGTCCCCGTTAGCGTCAGGGCGTCGCCGCGGCGCCAGCCCGACGCCACTGCCTGCTGCGCCTGCTCCATCAGGCGCAGCGAGACCTGCACGCTTTCCCCGCCGAGCGGGAAAGCGGCGGTTTCGTTGAAGCGGACGGACTCCGCTTCAAGGGTAAAGCTAGCCCTGTCACCGTCGATGGTGACAGGGCTAGCGAACCGGCCGAGCAGCGTGACCTCGCTGCCGGCCTCGCCTACCTGCTGCTGCTGCGCCAGCGGCAGGGCGGTGATGTTGCGCTGGTCGGTCCCTTGATAATAGCCGTAGGCTATTACGACCAGCAGCAGTGCACCCAGCGGCTGCCGGCCAGGCAGGCGCAGCACGTAGATGGCGACGAGCGCGGCTACCAGCAGCGCGCTCGTCGTCCAGGACAGCCATGGAAGCTCGGTATAAATAGCAAGCACATAGCCACTTATCCACAGACAGCACCCTTGAACAACTGGTCTTTTCACGGTAGAGTCCTCTCCTTCTTTTTACATTTTCGATTTCAATATCCCTCATACAATTACGAGACATCTCGATTTTTCCATGTACCTGTATGTTTTCTTCGAAAAGGAACACACGTTCTCTATCGTAACCTAGAATGTTGCCGTGTATCCGTCCTATTTCCCCGCACAATCCCAACAAAAAAACCTCCCCCTAGCGCACCACAACGGCTGCTTCTAGAGAGAGGTTCTTCCCCTCATAACGCGCTATTCAGTTCACAACCTCGGATAAGGTTCCTGCAGGCGGTTCATACGTAGTCATCTGTCGGAATGACATTCCTCTAGCTTCCATCAATTGACTAACCTTCTCATGATCCTTTGGATATCCGCGATGAAACACAATCTCGGTTACACCGCTGTTAGCCAACATGTTTGCACAGGTCCAGCAAGGTTGATCCGTCACATAAACGGTAGAGCCCTCACGATCCTCACGATCGGTAAACAACAATAAGTTCTGCTCAGCATGGATGGTGCGTATGCAACGGTGCTTACGTACGACCTCCTCGACATCGGCTACAACCTTCAATTCGATCTCTTCCACAAGCATGCAACCCGCTTCCGTGCAATCTGCCACGCCCATTGGGGCTCCGTTATAAGCTGTACCAAGTAACTTTTTGCCCTGTACAAGAACTGCTCCAACATGACGACGATTACACCTAGAGCGTGTGGAAGCCATATATGCAATATCTAGGAAATACGTATCCCAATCTTTTCGGATGCTCATGATGCTGGACTCCCTCCTGGTGACTCGGTTTGTCTAGTTACTCTATTCGAATGCAAAACTATTTCTAGTATTTTCTCACATTTCACTAGAAATGAAAAGATGAGCTAACTTGGCGCCACAAATAACAAGCCCCTGAGCTTCTCGAACATTTTCTCACCAATACCTTTCACATCCATTAGTTCTTCGACTCGCTTAAAGCTTCCAATCTTCGAACGATGCGCAATAATCGCTTTGGCCTTACTTTCACCGATCCCCGGCAACTTATCTAATTGTTCTAATGTAGCCGTGTTCAAATTTAGTAGCCCATCTCTCGTATCTGTAGTTGTGTTTCCACTCTCTGTAGAAGTTATCGGTTTTTCAGAAATTGCCGTCGATGCTGGACTTTCTTTCGGGGGTGCCAGACTCGCCTTTGGTGTTGTCGTGGCATTAATAGTAGCAACTGAAGTCGCTTTCGCTGCCTTTTCTTGTTGCTCACTAGCGGCTTGCCCGAGTAATGCTTCCATCTGTGTATTGATCGGCATAAACGCTGTTTGAATGGATGATTGCCCTCCACGGAGAAATGGCCAAACAACCCAAACAAAAAGCGAGATAATGCCAAGCAGCAGCAGGATTCTCTTCATTTTATTTCCAATAAAATCCACAAACGACCTTCTTTCTTAGCATATTTGCGCATGGGCAACCATATACATGAAAAAGCGTCCCAATGACTACACGACGAATTGTTGCGCTAATTTGATAAAGCTAACCTCAAGCCATGCATTTAAAGCTGTGTGACCATGCTTATCGGTTGTATTTTCGTATAAAGACTGATTTTATCGGGAGGGATTACTTGATGAAAGCTGGATTCATCGGTACTGGGAGTATGGGAAGTATACTGATTGAAGCATTCATTCATTCCGGGGCATTCAATCCCGAGCAAATTATCGCTAGCAATCGAACATTACGTAAAGTTGAACTTCTTGCGGAGAACTATCCTGGCTTGCAAGTGGCAGAAACCAATCGTGAAGTCGTGCGCGGAAGTGATTTGATTTTCCTATGTGTGAAACCTTCTGAATTTAAAAAGGTTATTGATGAAATCAAAGAGGACGTGCTTTCCTCTCAATTTATAATATCCATCACGAGTCCTATTCTGATTAAGCATTTGGAAGGTCTTCTCCCGGCTAAAATAAGTAAAATCATACCGAGTATCACGAACTACGTTTTAAGTGGTGCTACGTTATGTATTCATGGAAATCGTATGCAGCCTGAAGATAAAGAATGGCTTGAAAATATTTTCACACATATCTCGACACCTATTCGTGTATCTGAGAATTACACGAGAATTTCATCTGATTTATCGAGTTGCGGCCCTGCTTTTCTAGCTAGCTATATTCAAGCTTTTATTGATGCTGCGGTGGAAGAAACGGGTATTTCAGCTGAAGAGGCTACACTGCTTGCAAGTGAAATGACTTTAGGTACTGGGAAATTGCTGACAACGGGAGGCTTCAACCCCATCAGTTTACAAAAACGGGTATCGGTTCCTGGAGGTATAACGGCGGAAGGTTTACGTATTTTGGAAAAGGAACTTTGCGGAGTTTTCTCTCAAGTGATTAGTGCTACACATGCCAAATATGAAGAAGACATTGAGAAGGCTGAGCAGCTTTTTACCATAAAGCAAAAGCAGTAGCCTTCCCAATGCTTGCATCTTTCCGTTCTTAACCTACAACGATATTGACTAATTTACCTTTAACAACAATCAATTTGCGAACGGCCTTTCCGGCGGTCGCTTCTTTGACTTTGTCGAGTTCAAAAGCCATTTTTTCCATTGCTGCTTCATCTGTATCTTTGGAAATCATAACACGTTCAACGATTTTCCCATTGATTTGCACGACGATTTCAACTTCATTATCAACAGTCCATGCTTCATCATAAGCTGGCCATGCTTCGTAAGTAATCGATTCTACGCCGCCTAATTTCTCCCATAGCTCTTCAGCCAAGTGAGGTGCTAGTGGCGAAAGCATCTGTACGAAGTTTTTCACTGCTTCTAATGGCAAGCGTTCTGTTTTGTACGCTTCATTGACAAAAATCATCATTTGGCTAATCGCTGTGTTAAAGCGAAGCGCATCGAAGTCTTCCGTAATCTTCTTGATGGAACGGTGCCACGTACGTTTGAATGTATCGCTGCCTAGCGTCTCATCCGCGCTAATTTTGGCGTGCACTTGACCATTATCATCAACGAAGAGTCTCCATACGCGATTCAAGAAACGGTAGATCCCATCTACACCTGTTGTATTCCACGGTTTTGTCGCTTCCAACGGCCCCATGAACATTTCATAAATACGAAGTGTATCCGCACCTTGATCACTCACGATATCGTCTGGATTCACAACATTGCCGCGAGATTTACTCATTTTCTCCATGTTCTCGCCAAGAATCATCCCTTGGTTTACAAGCTTATGGAACGGCTCTTTCGTGTGTACAAAGCCAAGATCGTAAAGTACTTTATGCCAGAAACGCGCATACAGCAAGTGAAGAACCGCGTGCTCCGCTCCGCCAATATACAGGTCAACTGGCAGCCATTGCTTTTGCAGTTCATCCGAGCAGAACGCTTGATCATTCTTTGGATCGATGAAACGCAGGTAATACCAGCAGCTTCCCGCCCATTGCGGCATCGTGTTCGTTTCACGGCGAGCTTTCATACCTGTTTCTGGATCAATTGTATTGACCCACTCAGATACGTTAGCAAGCGGTGACTCACCTGTACCGGATGGTTTAATTTCATCTACTTGCGGAAGCAATAGTGGCAATTGATCCACTGGAACTGGCTTCATCGTGCCATCTTCAAGGTGAAGAATTGGAATCGGCTCACCCCAATAACGTTGACGGCTGAACAGCCAGTCTCTCAAACGATACGTTACTTTGCCGCGGCCTTTGCCATTTTGCTCTAACCAAGCGATCATGTGGCTGATGCCTTGCTCAATGTTCAATCCATCGATTGGACCTGAGTTCACATGTTTGCCATCGCCAGCGTAAGCTTCTTTCTCCACATCTCCGCCTTGCACAACTTCGATAATTGGCAAATCAAATTGCTTCGCAAATTCCCAGTCACGTTGATCGTGCCCTGGTACCGCCATGATTGCCCCTGTACCGTAACCGCCAAGCACGTAATCTGCGATCCAGATTGGCACTTTCGTGTCATTCACTGGATTGATGGCATAAGCACCTGTGAACACGCCTGATTTGTCTTTCGCCAAATCGGTACGCTCCAAGTCACTTTTGCGTGAAGCTTTCTCTTGATATTCTTTAATCGCAGCCGTTTGCGCTTCTGTGGTAATCTGCGCAACAAGTTCATGCTCAGGCGCCAATACACAATAAGTTGCACCGAAAAGTGTATCTGGACGCGTTGTGAAAACCGTTAGGCTTTTCTCCGCATGGCCTTCAATCGCGAACTGAACCTCTGCCCCCGTTGATTTCCCAATCCAGTTGCGCTGCATATCCTTAATACTTTCGGACCAATCCAGTTCCTCAAGATCCTCAAGCAAACGCTCTGCATACTCTGTAATTCTCAAAATCCACTGACGCATCGGCTTCCGAATAACCGGATGGTTACCACGTTCGCTTAATCCGTCAATAACTTCCTCATTCGCAAGAACCGTACCTAGAGCTGGACACCAGTTAACAGGCACTTCGTCGACATAAGCAAGCCCTTTATTGTACAACTGGATGAAAATCCATTGTGTCCATTTGTAGTACTCCGGATCTGTCGTACTAATCTCACGATCCCAATCGTAGGAGAAACCAAGTGACTTAATTTGACGACGGAACGTATCAATATTTTTCTTCGTGAACTCACGCGGGTCATTCCCTGTATCTAGGGCATATTGCTCCGCAGGAAGTCCGAACGCATCCCAGCCCATTGGGTGAAGCACGTTAAAGCCTTTCATCCGCTTGAAACGGGAAACGATATCTGTCGCTGTATAACCTTCTGGATGCCCTACGTGTAGCCCCGCACCTGATGGGTATGGGAACATATCCAAGGCATAAAATTTCGGTTTATCCGAATTTTCTAGTACTTTAAATGTTTTCTTCGCATCCCAGTATGCCTGCCATTTGGGTTCAATCGATTGCGGATTGTAGCCTTGCTGCTCTTTCGTTTCTTTCAATTCCTGTGTCATACCTTCCATGCCTCCTTAAAATGCTCTATTGCTCATGTATGCAAATACGCACAAAAAAACCTCACATCGCTAGCGGATATCGCTAGGGACGAGAGGTATAATTCCCGTGGTACCACCCTAGTTAACACAAGGCGTTCTTCACCTGTGTTCACTCTGCCCCTTAACGCGGGTGAGACGATCCAGCTAGCGCACTGATCCAGGATCAGGCGGTTCACCTTCTAGCTCCGAGGCGAGTTCTCAAGACTAACATCTGCCGGCTCACACCCTAACTCCGACTCTCTGTAAGATGCTGTACAAGGTACTATTCCTCATCTAAGCTTTCCATACAACTGATTAGCTTTGATTATATGTAAAATAATGCCGAACTGTCAAGCCGAGGGCGAATCCCGTCATCCACATTATTTTTTCGCAATAAAGAAAGCTCGCTCCGTTGTCTCCGTTGGTTGTCCCCACGTAAAGTCAGCCGCTTGATGTACCTCACGAAAGCCTACCTCGATCAGCATCTGTTCCAGCCATTCTAAGGGATACGCTCTTTGTTCATGTGTTTCATCAATACGCCGGAAGTTATCATTTGAACCACTGTCTCTGACGAAAATAGTTAAATCATGTTCAATCTGAACACGATCCTCATCTAACTCGCTTGTCCAAATGTAAGCAACATCGTCCTCATTCAGAAAGAAAGGCTGAGACTCCGCATAGGCAAACAATTGCTGGGGTGTATGTACATCGAAGAGAAACAAACCGCCTGGCTTAAGTCCCGCCCATGTCTGACGGAAAGCATCCACGATGTCCTCTTCCTCTAATAAATAATTAACACTATCACAAAATGAAATGGCTACATCGACTTCCTCGCCAAGCTCCCATTCCCGTATATCCTGCTGAATCCAACGAATGCCACCGCCGCGAAGCTGACTGGGCTGTTCACTGTACTTCTGCTCGGCAACAGCTAACATATCCTCGGAAAGATCGATTCCCGTCACCAGCAATCCTTCAGCAGCTAACGGAATCGATATATTGCCTGTCCCGCAACCTAGATCAACAAGCGTTGTTGGTTTAACTTCAAAGCGTTCAAAGCTTTCCTTCACAAACCGCAGCCAGTCTTCATACGGCATGCTGTTCATCAAGCGATCGTACGTATAGGCAAATTTCTCGTAACTCATCTCAGACTTGCGTCTCCTCTTGTTTCAGATAAGTCCAATCCGCTTCCTGATAGATAAGCCCATCTTTCATAAGCTTGCCTAGAGCACGTTTAAATGCCGCTTTACTCAGGCCGAATTTATCTTTAATAATATCTGCCTGCGTTTTATCTGAAAATGGCATGGCATTCCCAGGACGTTCACGAAGCACTTCTAGAATGCGCTCCGCATCCTCATCGCGTCCTTTTTCCTTAGGAAGTCTCATCGATAGGTTAACTCGTCCATCTTCTTCGCGAACGAAAGCAATCCTAACATCGACTTGCTCACCAACGCGAAGTAAGCGGGTCCGTTCTTGCGGAATGATGAGCCCGATCACACCATAGCCTAAGACACCTGCTTCACAAATGACGAAAGTACCCATCTGCAAAGGCCGATAGACGCGTGCTTTCACCCATTGGTTCGTCCAACTCGACGGTGCTCTTACGCATAGCGGAGCTAAGTCTTCTTCAAGTGCTAGCTTCGCAATCAATCGCCCTTGACGATCGTGTGCAAGCGTTGCAAACACTTTGTCACCTACTTGGGGACGAAGTTCTTCAAGTTCCGGAACATGTCGATATGGAAGAAGTAGATGACGTCCTAATCCCATTTCTAAGAAATAGCCAAATCGCGGGTGGATATCTACGACTTCCAAGAGTCCAACCTCACCCATGATAAGCAAAGGACGTTTCATAGTCGCCATAATTCGATCCTGGGTATCGTGGAACAAGAATACTTCCACTTTATCTCCTGGGCTGATTCGATTGCCTACGATTTCTGCGTAAGGCAAAAGGAAATCCTGGTAGCCATCCGTGAGGAAAAAGCCATTAGGCGGAACTTCCCTTGCTACCTCGAGGGTAACAAGGGATCCTGCTTCCATTCTCATACGCGCTCCACAACTTTAGCATCGGACCAAAGTCTTTCGATATTATAGTATTCGCGGTCATCACGATGGAAAACGTGGAGTACAACGTCTCCTAAATCAAGCAGTACCCATCTTGCTGTATCTATCCCTTCAAAGCCTCTGATATGAACACCATGTTCGTGTGCTTTTTTACGAGCCTCACCTGCGATAGCTTGGACTTGTGTTTCCGAATTCCCGTGACAAATCACGAAATAATCAGCAATTAAGGAAACACCTTTCAAATTTAGACTAACGATATCTGCTGCTTTTTTGTCCTCCGCTGCCTCAACAACGAATGCTAATATCTCTTCTGGGTTTTTACTCATGCAATCATCCTCCATGTCATTAGGTGTGTGTTTGAATTTGTTCCAATAAATCGTTCCGAGTTAGAATTGTTAGTGGATAAATGCGTTTTCCTTTGGCTATCAAGAAGCTGATCGTGGAATCAAATCCAGCAATCAAAGCGCGTTCGAGACTTGTCTTCGCCAGCTCACGAATCGAATCCACACCAGGGAAATCACGACCTGGCTCCATATAATCCGCCAAGCAAACAATTTTATCGAGCTGTGTCATCTGTTCGCGGCCCGAGGTATGATACCTAATCGCATCCAAAATCTCCTCGTCAGCGATGCCAAATTGCGTCTTCGCGATAAAAGCACCTGCATGCGAATGCCACAACTCTTTATCGAAAGCTAATAAATCTTGTGGTACATCGTTCTCACGAATAATCTTAGCTTGCTCCCCGATCGGCCAATACTTGCAATAGTCATGCAAAATTGCTGCAGTATCCGCTTTGACCGCATCACCGCCAAAACGTTCTGCCAGCATGACACTCGTTTCCATCACACCAAGCGTGTGCTGCCAACGTCTCTCCGGCATCTGCTCTTTCACTGCTGCCATTAGGTCTTCACGTTTCATATAAGTGATTCACCTCCATGAATTGCCCAACCTTATCTGGCACAAGATACCTGACAGGATCCTGTTTCTGTCTCAACGCCCGAATAGCTGTCGATGAAATTTCAACGAGGGGCATCGGAACTAGCTTAACTCGGGGTCGAATATGCTCGGGCAGCTGTGACAAGTCCAGCTCATAACCAGGTCTAGCTAATCCAATAAAATGAATATGCCGCACGATGTCATCGATACGATGCCACTGCGGCAAATACTGAACCATATCCGCGCCAATAATATAAGTGAACGCGATGTCCGGATATTGCGATTTCAACAGCTCGATTGTATCGATACTATAAGATACGCCGCCTTTGTTAATTTCGATATCGATAGGACGAAAAAAAGGATTGCCTTCTGCAGCAAGGCAAACCATCTCCCAACGCTGCTGGCTTGTTCCCTTCGGGGCATTCGGTTTATGCGGCGGGACGTTGGCTGGCATCAGCCACACCTCGTCCAAGCCCCCTTCCACCCTCGCACGTTCAGCTGCGATTAAATGACCGGTATGAATGGGATCGAACGTGCCTCCCATAATTCCGACAAGCATACGTCCACCTCATTAGCGCGGCAGTTCAATCTTCTTATTGTCACGTGATTCTTTGTAAAGAACGACAATCTTCCCAATAACTTGAACTAGCTCTGCACCGGATTTTTCAGATAATTCTGCTCCGACTTCTTGACGATCTTCACCACTGTTGTTGAGTACCGTAATTTTGATCAACTCGCGAACTTCAATGGCTTCTTGGATGTGACGAATCAAATGCTCATTCACGCCACCTTTACCTACTTGAAAAATTGGATCTACATGGTGCGCTAAAGAACGCAAAAATCTTTTCTGTTTGCCTGATAACATGGATGTCCCTCTATTCATTCTTATTCAGTTAATGACTGTTCTACCACCTGTCTCATTGCCGCAACCGGCGCAGGGGTTCCCGTCCAATACTCGAAGGCGTATGCGCCTTGATAAATAAACATGCCTAACCCGCCATGAATGCGCGCGCCAATAGCTTCCGCTTCACGAAGAAATCTCGTGATACGTGGATTATAAATGAGATCACTTACAAGATGATGCGGTCGAAGCAGATGAAGCGGTAAAGGGAGATCATCTACATGAGGATGCATACCAGCCGACGTCGTATTCAACACGAATTCAACTTGGTCCACAACGTTCTCCAGCTCATCCAACCCTAATCCCACGGTTTCAGTAAATACACCAATCGTAGCTGCAAGTTCGACAGCTCGCTCTTTGGTCCGATTCGCAATATATATACAGCTCGCGCCTTCCTTAGCCAGAGCATAGGCAACACCTCTCGCCGCCCCGCCTGCACCAAGTAGAAGAACACGTTTACCTGTGAGCTCAATTCCTGTCTCTTCCTTCAAGGATCGAACATAGCCAATCCCATCCGTATTAAAACCTTTGAGTTTGCCATTCTCATTCACAATGGTATTAACAGCACCAACGATCATAGCACCCTCATCGATCTCATCGAGGTAATTCATCACATCCACTTTATGTGGAATGGTTACATTCACTCCACGATAGCCTAGAGCTTTAATTCCCCGAACTGCGTCTCCAAGACCATCTGGCTTAACGTGAAAAGCTGCATAAACGCCATTGATCCCCGCTTCCTGAAAAGCGCGATTCAACATGATCGGAGAACGGGAATGCCGAATCGGATCCCCGAATACCCCATATAATACCGTATGACTATCGATCCCCGTCACAAGTTTCTCCATGATCTCCCCTATGCCCCCTAAATCAACGACTCCCGCGTAATGACTTTAATCCCCTTCGGTGCATGAACCGCAAGCCCCGCACCTGCTAAGCTATTCACTTTAATCCAACCTAAACCAGAGATCAACACATCCATTTGTTTCCCCTTCGGAATGTGCAGCGGATGCTTAACCAACTTCGGAAGCTCTTCAAGATCAGCCTGCGCCGGAGGCGTTAGCATGACACCTTTATGTTCTTCATACAAGCTATCCGCTCGATCAAGCTTCGTGCGATGAATCTGAATCGCATTCGACGTGTAACAAGTGAAAGATTGATGCTCACCTTGAATAAAATCAAACCGAACTAACGCACCAAAAAATAAGGTCTGCGCCTCGTTTAGTTGAAATACCATCGGTTTAAGCGGTTTATCTGGCATTAGCGGCGTTAAATCACGCTTCTTCACAACCTCAGTCAATCGATGCTTGTACACAATTCCAGGTGTATCAATAATGAACTTGCCATCATCAAGTGGAATTTTGACCAAATCAAGCGTAGTTCCCGGATATTGCGACGTCGTCAATTCAGCTTCCAAATCACTATAATCACTGATCAAGCGATTGATTAACGTCGACTTCCCTACGTTTGTAGCACCAACCACGTATACGTCCATATTACCGCGGTATTCTTGCACAGCTGAGATAACGCGGTCGAAACCAATGTTTTTCTTCGCGCTGCAAAGCACGATATCAACAACCTTCAGGTTTTCTTCCTTTACTCTGCGCTGAACCCAGTTGATGATCTTGTTCGCATTCGTCACTTTAGGTAATAAATCGATCTTGTTAACAACGAGCAAAACCGGGTTATTCCCAATAAATCGTGCAAGCGAGCTAATCATGCTGCCTTCAAAATCAAAAATATCCACGATTTTCACGACTAACGCCTTCGTTTGACCAACATGTCCTAATAATTTCAAGAAGTCGTCCTGTTGAAGGGTAATACTTGAAGATTCATTATAATGCTTAATCCGGTAGCAACGCTGGCAAATCAAAGGCTCCTTCTCCAAGGCAGCCTCTGGAATATAGCCCAGTTTCGTTTTGTCTTCTGTTTGCAGCGCAATGCCGCAACCCGCGCAATGTTGTAATGTTTCTGTACTCATGAAACCTCCTAATTCTTCATCCTTGCTAGAGCCCACTTCTCAATCTGGCGGTTCACTTTCGTGAAGAAGCCTTCATCTTTTCTTGAGATGGGTTGAACGAGGATCGTATATAGCCCCATTCGGTTACCGCCAAGCACGTCTGTCAGCATTTGATCCCCGATAACAGTCGTCTGCCGCGCATTCGTCCCAAGCAGCTTCATCGCTTTATGGAAGGAAGCATTCGTCGGCTTTTTGGCACGGTGAATAAACGGAATGTCCAATGGCTTTGCAAAGGTCGACACCCGGTTATGATGATTATTCGACACAATGACGACTTTGAAGCCGATCTGCTGCAAATGATTCAGCCATTCTATTAACTCAGGCGTCGCATGTGGATCACGTGCACCAACAAGTGTATTATCAAGATCCGTTATAATTCCGCGAATCCCGAAATCCCACAGGTGTTTCGCATCAATATCGTAAATCGTATGAACAGACTGTCTGGGTACAAGCTTTTTCAGCAAACAAATTCCCTCCAACTGCTTCCTTGACATATACGTGAAACTATACCATAGTGCCTCGTTTGTTGCAAAAAGAAAAGAACATATTTTCCCTCCGCTCGATCATCCTCGAGAGACTTCACTCGAAAGACTTCAATAGAAGTTTTTCTCACTAGGACCTTGTTGGCAACGGCAACCAGTCTAAAACGCTTTGAATTTTGCGGTCCCAGTAGCCCCAGTCATGAGTGGCAGACTCTTCTTCGTAGGTGATTTGTAAGCCCTGAGCACGGCAATAATCTCTAAACCGAATATTATCCGCATACAGAAAGTCTTCTGTACCACAGCATTGGTAGAGTTGCGGTCTATCCTGTTTACTAGCAACGAGTTGGTCTGCTAGATAAAACAAATCATTGGGACTATTTTTAATCGTCGATAGCTCGCCAAAAATTAATTGAGAGTCGGCTGGAAATGCAGCCGCTCGCTCTACGATATCAACGGCACCCGACAAGCTTGCCGCTGCTGCATATCGATTCGGATGCGAGAGAGCCAGCTTCATAGCACCGTATCCGCCCATAGATAGACCTGCCACGTAGTTCAACTCTCGTTCTTCTGCTAATGGGAAGAATGATCTTGCAAGTACGGGTAATTCCTCACTAATAAACTCCCAATACTTTGGTCCTGATACCATATCCGCATAAAAGCTGCGATTCACAGCCGGCATAATGACGGCAATTCCGAGCTGAGACGCATACCGCTCAATGGAGGTTCTTCGCATCCAAATCGTATGGTCATCGGACAAGCCATGCAACAAAAGTAATGTCGGATGCTTCCCACCGTAAGCACGTGAGGTCAATCCGATTTGACTTTTGGCGACTTGAGGTAATATAACATGCATGGAAGCTGCAACACCAAGGGATTCTGAATGAAAATGACAATCGATAAAAGCCATTTGAATAAATCTCCTCTCATAGGAAGCCACCCTCCATGGATGGAGAGTGGCTTCATTTAACTATTTCATTTGTTCTTTTACACGTAAAATTAATTGATTTGCTTGTTGATACTCGCCTTCCGTTACAGCTAATTGACTGTATTTCGCACGTTCAAATAGTTCAATCAACGCGTCAAGCTCTTTCTTTAACCATTTACTCTGCGAGGACCACCTGGTTGTTGCTTCACGCACCGTTTCATACTCATATCGCATATAGCCTTTGCGACGAGAAGAACGAAGCATTCTTTCAAACTCAACAACAATTTTCTGATTGAAGTTTACGACTTGCAGTTGTTTCCTACGCGCGCGCCAGTTATGCCATGCTTCACTTCGAAGTAAGAAGAATACAGCAACAGCTAGAAGTCCTGCAACCACTACACTGCTTAGTGTTAACCAAAGCCATGTGAAGCTAGGTGTTGTCGTCGTTTCTTCTGGCGTTGTCGTCGTTTCTGTGTCCGTTGTTACGTCTTCCGGTACTGGTGTCGCTTCTGGAAATACATTCGGCAAAGCAAAGCCAGAGGTCGGCTCGAAAGATATCCAACCAAATCCTTCAAAGTACACTTCGACCCAGGAGTGCGCATCCGAGTTGCGAATCGTATAGGTGCCCGCACCATCTGTATCAATCGTTGTACCAAGTAGACTCAAGATTCCCTGCTCACGAATCTCATCCGTAATGGATGAAGCTCCGGAGGAATAACCTTTCACCCAACGCGTAGGCAAACCAATCGAACGTGTGAGTACGGCCATAGCCGTGGAGTAATAATCACAATACCCTTGCTTCACCTCGAAAAGGAAACGATCCACAAAGTCCTTGCTTTTCCCCTTCGTTTCGTCCGGTGTATTCGTATAAGGGAAATTCTCCGACAAATACTTCTCAATCGATTTCGCTTTATCGTAAGGATTCGTTGCATTTTTCGTAATATCAAGCGCTAACTGCTTCACTCGTTCAGGCAAATCAGCAGGAACTTGCAAGTACTCTGCCCATTCCGGCTTGTTAACGAAGTCTTGCTCTGTTTTGCGTAATAGATCTTCCTCTAGAATCGGCTCTTGGGTAACAATCGAATAATCTTTGGGATAATTGGTTCTTCCCGTGAAACGAAGCTCTGATTGACGAGGTGACCAAATAATTCGTTGGAATTGGTTCTCACCTTGGTTAATTCCTACAATTTTCTGAATGGCATAGCCACCGAATAAGACTGGAAATACCTCTTCTCGATCCATCACAACGCTTTGAGTCACTTCGGTTGTTTTCAATTGCGATACGTTAAAGCGTGCATCTAGGGGTAACGGATTTAAATTCACCCGAAACATGGGCAATCTCTTCTCAGTTGCTCCAAGCTCCCAACCTTTCCCGTTATACATCGAGCGTGTTTCACCACGGAAATAAGTTCTTTTGCTGGATTCAACGGTCATCACAGGTGTGTAATCAAACCGAAAGCCGCCACCGAGCCGGCTATCATCTCGGCTGTAGCCTGATGAAGCATCCGCCGTTGAGGATGCAATGCTAACCCCTTTGCCAAGCAATGGCACCGGTTCACCACGACTCACTTTCCAGGCTGTATAAGGATCCGTAAGAATTGGATTTACCGTTGGAGCAAATATGCCTGCTAAAGCAATGATAACAATCAAAACAAAGATAGGAACAGCGAATGATGACGGGTAGTCAGAAATGGTTTCCCACACATCTGGCGCTTTCTTCTTCAACTGTGAGAAATGTCTCACGATAAGAAGCAAAAAGCCACAAAGCAGAATCATAGCCACTTGAGGCCATAGGAAAATCATACTGAACGAATCACGAACGGCAAAAAACAAAATACTTACAAAAATAAGGACGACAATGCGAAATCTCGATTGCACAGACCACATCGCGAATAAATAAATAATCCAAGCACTTAAACTAAACCAAATGTACGGTTCAAGCTGCCCTGCGTTGAGCCCAATCCAACGCAGGGCTTCTTTCCAGGTCGTAATATGAACAGATACCCAATGATAACCCATGCCCAATCCATGGAACCAAATCATGAGCACGAATTGTAGAAATGCGCGCCAGCCATCCTTCATTTTGGGAATAAAGTAGGTTGCCGTGGTTAGGACTAGGGTCCATGTTACGAAAGAAACCGTCTCTGGAAGCCACAAGCCATCTTCTTTCATAATCCAAATCAGAAATTGATAAAGGAAGACACCGACGAAGATTGCCGAGACGCGCATCGCCCAATCCTTGAGAAGAATTCTGCTCCACCATGTGTTAGGCATACCGTTTCGCCCCTCCCAATAGGTTAGGCAAGTCCGTTAATTGACTTACCTCATACCCCATATAGCCTTGTGAGCGAATCGCCTTAATGTAATCCTCATGCGTGGAAATGTGCTCTACACCCAGAGGTCCGAAGCCATGGTCATCCTGCGCATGAATCCAAATATGACAAGGTTTCATTTGGAGAAGTGCCATTTGCTGAAACATGTGCAGCATCGCGCTACCTTTTTGTGGTGAAATAAGCACGATTAAACTGCCTGCTGGCCACTCCTGCGAGCGTTCCTTCAAAATCTGGCTCAACGATTGATAACCATCCGCATCGACACCAACGAGGTGTTTCACAATTTCTTTGTAATGATGCTGACTGTGCTTCGGTTCAAAATAAGTAAATTCTTTGCCAATTGACAGTAAGCCCAGTGACATTTCACGTCCAGTACCGTACCGGAATAAGGAAGCTGCAACCGACACAGCCAATTCAAATTCAGCGCTATCCCGGTACGCACGTGCAGTCCGATCTAGTAGAATAATGGTTTTCGGCAATGATTCCCGCTCGAACTCCTTCGACTTCCAAGTTCCTGTCTTCGCCGTCGCATTCCAATGAATGCGTGAAAGTCGATCGCCATAAATGTATTCACGAACACCATTGATTTGCGTCGTTTCCCGATGCGCGCTAGTCGCCGTGGAGTGGTGCTGCATACCTTTGAGCATCTGATGAAACTGCGCCCATTCACGAATGGCAACCGTTTGCGGATAAACAGTAATCGGCTGTTGCAGATCTAAGCGGCCTTTGTGCTGAAAAAAACCAAAAATATCTTCGGTTAAACACTCTGTCTCCCCGAAACGATAGTAGCCTCTCCGCAGTGGCGGCGTGCTATAGGTGAAGTCACCTCGACGTTTCCAGTCGGGAACGATCGACCCTTCAAATAGAGCTTCATCACCATTCTGGCGGATGAGCTGATCTTTAATCATCACATAGGGTACAGGCCAGTAACCTGGCAATTGCATGCCAATCTGAATCTGTAAGGATTGTCCTGCCTCTAGTTTGGCTTCTAAACCTGTGTTCGTGAGCTTACGAGTTCCTTGCACTCGCTTGATCCCACTCCAATTCCCAGAGAGTAAATATACGGTTAAAAATGACATCGTAATGAATAACATGGAGGCTAGCTTTCCACCTTGATACAACATGAATAACAAGCTAGCCGCCAAGCAAGTTATAAGTAGCCAAAAAGCTGCCGGAAGCCGGGGAAGATCCCCGAATCGTTTGAATACCGGTCGTTTCATAGGCTCACTTCTCCAATCTGACCGGGACCCGTACTTGCTCAAAAATCGTAGCAAGTACAGAGGCAATGCTAATACCATCCATACGTGCTTCCATTTGAAGGATCATACGGTGACCTAGTACAAACGGAGCTAAATATTTAATATCATCCGGGATGACATAATCACGACCATGTATGAAGGCGTAAGCTTTGGAAGCTAACACCAGTGAAAGTGTGGCCCTAGGACTCGCACCAAGGAAGACAGCGTGATGCTCACGTGTTTTTCTCGAAATCGTAACTAAGTAATCAGCTACAGCTTCATCCAAATGTACCAGACGAACCTGCTCTTGCATGTCGAGGACTTGCTTGGTATCCACAATGGCATGCAGTGCCTCCATCGGGTGGGCCTTGCTTTGGGAAGCAATCATCATTTTCTCTGCTGCTTCACTCGGGTAACCTAAGCTCAACTTAATCATAAAACGGTCTAATTGCGCTTCTGGCAATGTGTAAGTGCCCTCAAAGTCGATTGGATTCTGAGTAGCTAACATCAGGAACGGAGACGGCAGTTCATGTAAATCACCATCTACCGTAATATGCTGCTCTTCCATCGCTTCCAGCAGAGCTGATTGCGTCTTGGTCGTGGCACGGTTGATCTCATCCACGAGCAAAATATTGGTCATGATCGGCCCCGAACGGAAAAGGAATTTCTCTTCTTTGGGGTGATATATAGATACGCCAGTTATATCTGTTGGCAATAAGTCCGGGTTACATTGAATACGGCGGAATTGCCCGCTAATTGATTTCGCCAATGCTTTAATCAGCACTGTTTTACCTGTACCTGGGACATCTTCAAGCAGAACATGACCACCTGCCAACATCGCAGTAAGCAACAATTCAATTTCAGCGCTTTTGCCAAGAATACATGATTCTAAATTTGCTTTCAGATTAGCTAGTACTTCTACATGATGCTGGGTGGCAGTTTCCATGTGTTGATCCTCCTTAGAGTTTTGCTTGTCAAGTTAACTTCGTTTGCGAACTAGCTAATTACAGGGTATTCATCTAAAAAATTGTATGCGTAAACATGGTTTTTTTGTACGAACCTGCCTCATCTTCTGTATGGCTCAGAAAATAAACAAAATGTACGTAAATCTAGTTTACAGGAAAGTTTTTCTTCCGTATACTTGTAAATCCTCTAAACTTATTTGTTAAAATTACCCACGTATTTGATGGCAAGATGATTTGGAGCTGAAGGTAGTCACATAATGGATTTAAAGACTGCGTAAAAAGAAAAAAGACGCCTCCCGGCGCCATTTCTAAAACTATTTCCCGAAAGTCTTACCCTTTGGGTTTCACAAACAACGCCGCTAAAAAAGCGAAAATGATCGCAGCCGATATCCCTGCACTGGTCACCTTAAAAATCCCTGTAATGATGCCAATGTAACCTTCCTTATGAAGCTCCTCTAACGCCCCATGCACAAGGGCATTCCCGAAGCTCGTGATCGGCACCGTAGCACCTGCGCCAGCAAAGGCAATCAGCGGTTCATATAAGTTACAGCCATCTGCAATGGCACCAAGGACGACTAATGTGCTCATGGTATGCGCTGGCGTTAATTTGCCAACGTCCATCATGAGTTGACCGAGCACACAGATGGCACCTCCAACAACAAATGCCCAAAAAAAGCTCATACGTATAGACCTCCAGACTCTATGGAAACAGCATGTGCAATGCACGGAATGCTCTCACCTTGTTGAAATGAAAGCGGTGAAAGTAAGGCTCCTGTCGCGACAACGAGGATTCTTTTCAATTCCCCCTTCGCTATCCGCTTCAACAAGTGCCCATAAGTAACCGTAGCCGAGCAACCGCAGCCGCTGCCTCCCGCCTGAACCGTTTGCGTTTCGCGATCGAAGATCATTAAGCCGCAATCATCATAGGTTGTTTGCTCGATTGGAAACTGATGCTTGCGAAAGAGCTCACGCGCAATGCTTATCCCTACCGCGGCTAGATCTCCCGTCACGATGAGATCGTAATAGGAAGGGTCGCGATTCAACTCGCGACAATGGGTTTGGATCGTATCCACAGCGGCTGGCGCCATCGCTGCGCCCATATTGAACGGATCCGTGATTCCCATATCCACGATCCTTCCAATCGTGGCAGAGGTGACGACAGGGCCGTCTCCGCTCTTCCCAAGCACGGCGACCCCTGCGCCGGTGACCGTGTACTGCGCCGTCGGCGGCTTCTGCGAACCGTATTCCGTTGGATAACGGAATTGCTTCTCCGCCGTGCAGTTATGGCTGCAGGTGCCAGCCATCACATAGTTGGCGGCGCCTGAATCCACCAGCTGCGCGGCTAGCGCCAGCCCTTCCATGGAGGTGGAGCAAGCGCCGAATATCCCTAGATAAGGGATATTCAACGTCCGCGCAGCAAAAGTGTTGGAGATGATTTGATTCATCAAATCGCCACCGACATAGAATTGAATCTGGCCGTCGGTTAAGCCGGCTTTGGCCAGCGCACGATGCGCGGCTTCCTCCAGCAACGCTTTTTCTGCTTTTTCCCATGTTTTTTGACCAAGTGTCAAATCACCATGCACAACATCGAAATCCTCATTGAGCGGACCTTTTCCTTCATCCGGACCTACAACCGTACCTGTTGAAAGTATCACGGGTCGATTTTCAAAAACCCAGCTTTGGTGTCCCTTCAACATATCGTCAGCCCCCCGTGAAGATCATATGTGCAATTCCAACAAAGAAGGCCGCAACAGTTCCAAAAACGATAACGGAACCCGCTAATTTGAACATATTACCACCAACGCCCAGCACTAAACCTTCAGCCCGATGCTCAATCGCAGCGGAACAAAGTGAGTTCGCAAAGCCTGTGACAGGGACTGAACTCCCCCCACCAGCCCACTGGGCTATTTTGTCATAAATACCGAAGCTCGTTAGAATAACCGAGATGATAATCATGACGGCAACCGTCGGATTGCCCGCTGTTTTCTCTGTGAAACCAAAATAATTAATGAACATATGCATAAAGCATTCACCAATTAGACAGATTGTCCCACCAACTAGAAAGGCTCTGCCGCAGTTTTTGAGAACAGGTCGTTTTGGCTCTTGCTGCTTGGCTAATTTTTGGTACTCCTGCTGTGTCATGGTTAAGTTTTTCTTCTTGTTGTTAGGCATGACTTCCTCCTATTCTCTCAAAACCTAAGCTCTGAGAATCGTATGTACCTGCTGTATAACTTGGGTTAACTGAATAGAACAAGCTTCATACATGTGTTTGGCTTCCTTATTGTTCGTTGTTAAGGAGTATAGCTCCAAGTCTGCTTCACATTTTTTTAAGCATGCAAGCAAAGCAGGTCGTTCTGTCGGCGCAGGGACTTGTAATTTGTCATCAAAAAGATCAACCGTTAATTCCCCATCTGTGTTGACCTGTCCGAGAAAAACATTTTCCTTCGCAATCCCCAGCTTATCCAGCTCAGTTTGCAGCCATCCTCTACTTTTACCTGCCGCGGCCAAAGGCTCATCTTGAATGACACCATCCATCATGACAGCTTGAGTTGGCTTTTCTATAGCCAGCTTCATACCTATATGTTTAGGCGTTAGAGGTTGACTCTCGCTCTTCAAGAGGATACTTAAATCGCCGCTGGACTCCAGCATCGCGAATTCCACATCCGCAACTCGAAATACTCCTTTGGTGCGTAACTGCTCAAGTAACTCATCACCTGTATAGCGTTCTTTTCGCAAATTATCTTCTAAAATTTTGCCGTCCTTGATAAGGACTCGACCATTTCCCTCAAACCAGCCACGCAAGGTTTTGCTTTTCAACGTCAATAATTCTAATACTAAGGGCACAAGCACCCATACTAATATCGCTATTACACCATGAAAATAATTCGCCTCAACATCTGTGGAAATATTTCCCGCCAGATCTCCAAGCGTTATTCCGATGACATATTCAAAAAAAGTAAGCTGAGAAATTTGCTTCTTACCCAGAATCCGTGTTAATACAAACAAAAACATCAAGGTACCTAATGCTCTAATAGCAATAAGTATCCACTCAGGCACATCATTCCTCCCCCTTCTCGAGCTTTCAATACCTACATTATGTGCCAATCAGGCACTAACTATTATTGCTCTAAATTGGATTTATTTGTTAACATGAGCCGATCGCTCCGCGGGCATATTAACAATCGCACATGGAGTTCCTTTGTTTACCCATGATTACAATTGAGGAGTGTTTACGACAATGACAGTTGCAGCACAAGTTAAAACGACCTTAGCATCCTTAAAAAGCGCCCAAGCCAGTCTTGAAACCTTCGCCCTTAGCACACAAAACCAAGAGGCCAAGCAATTATATGAGACAGCAGCCCAATCAACCCAGCAGATCGTGGATCAGGTCTCCTCTCGGGTTCAACAATTAGAGAATGAAGAGCCGCAATACAAAGGGTTCTGAACATCAAACAGCCGCTGCGACGAACCGCAGCGGCTTCTCCATTTCCTTTTCAAAAGAATAAACTAAGAAACAAGATGAGCAATACAAATAAAATGAGAATGAGCAAAATCAACTGGTCTTTTGGCATGAATGCCGCCCCTCGTTTCGTTGAGATTCCTTCTCGTATACTCATTGTAACGGCTGACCTGAAGCCTTCCTCACTTCATTCGCTAAGCGATTGAATTCCTTCCTTGCTTCCGCATCTGTGGTTGCAAAATAGGCTGCTGATAAGAAGGCAATAATCTTATTCGCATCTTCTACACTTATCATCGCTCTAGGCCTCCTTTATTTTTCTATTTATTTACCAGTCCAGTAATCAAAGGTTAACTTTTTATTTTTGAAAAAAGAGTACGGCAGGTAGCAATATCCTCCGTCCCCCCATGCGGTTCCCCATGAATTACGAGCAATAATGACACCCTGTCCCGCTTTCTTATCATCCTTATAGCCCACCGCTAGCAATGCATGACCACCTAGAAGTTGTTCCTTTTTCCGATCTGGATAAGGAATTTTACCAGTCAGGGATGCCTTTTTACTCTCGAATGATGCATACAGCCATATCCCAAATACAACTGGAGAACCGTCAGCCAAAGCAGCCTTCAAGCTGGCTAGATCATGGAGACGATGATAGCCGTCAATTCGATAATACCTAGCCAGGGATTCCGCTTCATGATTAGGCGTATTGCGAAAATTCGCAATTTTGTAAGGCCACGCTGCCTCTGGACATACGCCAGTTTTATGCAGGACTTTAAACCCATCACGGATCGTAGCCCCTGCATCTTGATTAATCGTATTTTCTAACTCGCGTTCATGCCAATAGTGAAAAAGCCGAGATAACCGCGTCGAATTATCTTCTTCGTTTCGCAGCCAAAACTCACGAAGTCCACTTACGATTGCATTAGATGTACACGAACCTAGTGAACCTTGGTTGACTATAGGAGAGAGTTTGCTGCGTAAATCGATTTGGCGCGGTAATTGAGATTCCCGGATATAATTGACACTCCTGTATGTGAAATCACGGAAATCTCGCGGATCTCTTTTGACTGTATATTTCCGCATGTGTGCCTCCCTAAGAAAACCTAATCGATGAGTAATCCAGTGTATTCACCCATAGGCAGGAGCGTGCAAAAAAAAGAGCTCGACTTCTGAATGAAGTCCGAGCTCTTACGGTCATGTATTATTTACTCTGTTATTGTAACTGTGACTGGGGACCATTCGCCAATAATTGTTTGTCCGTGAAGTGAGACACTTCCTTGCGGCGTCAAATCCTTCTCCGTCATCATACCAAGTGCGACTGTAAAGCGATTGAATTTGATAGGTACGTTTTTCTCACGACGCACTTCTTCACCATTTACATAGAAAATGACTTCATCGTTACCGCGGTGATACGTAATTTTGTACGTATTGAATTCTCGGGCTTGGAAATTCGTTTCTTCTTTGAAGATACAGAAGAAGCGCGTTTTATCAGTTTCAGGCACTTGCACACCAGGGAAAGGAAGTACCGCATACACACTTGCATATTTATCGTTACCCGCAAAGAAATCCAGAGCTGCACCTGTAGTGAAATCAAGCAAATTCAATGAAACAAAACCATCATATAGGTCGTTAGGTTCTGTGTTTTGGGTGCGCGCACGAATTTGCAGCTCGAACGAAATCTCGCCTTCTTCAGGGACTTCAACGTCTTGAGCCGAATAGTACATATGCTTGGCATTATCTAAAAATTGTACATAATCATTCTTGCGACTAAGCGGCGCTCGCGCATAGAGAATACCATTTCGAACGATAATCGTCGCATTCGGTTCTCTAAATTCCCAGAAAGAACCGTCTGGCATCGGGAAACCGCCTATTTTCCAAACTTCGCCTTCGGACAAAATCGTGTGAAAATCACCAATCGTAAATTGTTTGCTCATCATTATGACCTCGCTTTGTTGTGAAGTTTCGTTCGTTATCGTTCGTTATTGCAAGATAGCTTGTACGAGTAAGGCTAACATCATAATCATTCCGCCTCTTATCGTCGCTTTTAACGAAGCACCCATGAGTGGCAAATAGGCAGGAGAAGGATTCTCTGACTTCAAATTCTTATAAACGCGATAGAAAGGTAAGGCTGTTAGTAAGGCAAGTAGGGCATAGTATGGGAATACGCCACTAATGACACAAGCAATTAAGGAAACGTAAGATAATACGAATAAGTATTTGGAGAATACCAATGCACGCTTCTCTCCCCATACAACAACTAAAGTACGCTTACCGGCGCTTTGATCGGCTTGCCAGTGAAGAAAATGATGGTTAAATAAAATTAAAGTCGTCAATAAACCGATGGGTAATGACAACAGGATCGGTCGATAATCGACTTGCATCGTTTGAACATAGTAGCTGCCTAACGTAGGCAACACACCAAAGGAGAGCAATATAGCAATCTCGCTGTACCCTTTGCCGCGGTAACCAAATTTAATAGGCGGAGCCACATAGAAGTACGCAATTAAGGCACCTAAGCCTCCGAATACAAGAACAAGCCAACCGCTGCTAATACTTAGTATAAGTCCACAGATAAGGGCAACTGCAAATAAAGACCAAGTGATTAAGCTAAATGTCCGTTCTGCTATGATACCATTTGCTAGGAAACCTGAATTCGTTGAAATCGTAGAAGCCGTTTCTTTGGCTGCCGTATCAATACCATTTCGGAAATCCCATAAGTCATTAATCATATTTGAGAATAAATGTGCTGCAATGGACCCAATGAAGGTTAGCACAAATAGCAATGGATGAAAGGTATCGTTCCAAACAATTGCGCCCAATCCACCTAATAGGACTGGAATGATCATAACTGGAATAACCCTAAATCGCGAAGCTTTCATCAATAGAGTTAAGTTTAGGTTATTCATACTCACGTTCCTTTCAAAAAATACTCTGAAACTCATACTATCCCAAACCTACTAGTAGTTCAAGTAGGTTTCTATTCCCCTAGACCCACGCCCTGCCTGCTCTGGTAAATCGTTGAAAAAATAAAAAAGGATGCTAGATTTACTCTAGTCATCCTTATAATCTATCATTTTTTACTTCAAATAAAAAACTTCGCGCATTGGCGTGATTGGGACAGCTTCACGGAAGTCGAAGGAACCTACTACCATTTTGGAGGTAATGGCATTCCAACGGTTACATGCGTCGCTCTCCGCAAGGTAAGCGAAAGCTGCATCTAAATCATCGCATAAAAAGACATAGAAAAATTGTGTACCATTTTGAAAAATGGAATAATCTCTGATTCCTGCTTTACTGTGTTCTTCCATAATCTCTGGCCAAGGAGCCAAGTGCATTTGAACATACTCCTCAAGATCTTCCTCACGTATCGTCCATGTCCAAGCAAATTTACCGCTATTTTGCATAAGGCTCTACCTTCCTTTTTCACAAATGTTAGATTCATAACTTCACTTTACTTTGCCGCTTATTGCCAGTCAATCCTAATCCTTATCTTCTTGCCTGAGCGTTTGTTAACCAACGCACACTATTCAGAACTAGTCTTCGGTATGCCAAGGATTGAAAAGATGGCGCGTGATGGCCAGGTTGTAAATAAACAATTCTGCCTAGACCATAGGGATGCTCCCATGCCGCTGGATACTGTGCTCCTTCAAACTCGTACACTAAGAACACATTTTTAGGCGTAAATGAGTCAAATTCAAACATATAGGGCTCTTCATCCATCTGAAAGTTTTCAACCCCTTGTAGAAGAGGGTGATCCTCGATCGTCCGAACATAATGGAGCGGTTGATAAGGGGGATGATTTGTAAATTTAGCCCCCATCATTTGCTTGAGTTCATAGCTGCACTGCAGAGAGATACCATTATGGATGACTAATAAGCTTCCACCGCCTGATACAAATCTTAGCAAACCTGCTGTTTGCTCAGGGGTTACACTTCGGTTCCAGCAATCCGTATAAGAAATGCAAAGCGGATAACCTTCTTGCTCCAACGTTGCAAACGCATCGTAATTCTCGGTCGCCTCAAGTTGAAACTCTCCGTGAAGGATTGCCTCCAGCTCTTGTCTCGCAGGTTCTAAGGGATGCCACGGGGCATCTGTAAGATCGCCAATTAATCGTACCTTTGTTATCTCATTCATACGTTTATTTCCTCCTTTATCGGATTACCACGGCAATCGTGTGCCAGTATCCGCTTCCATATAAATCGGTAAATCTTCGGATTCATCCTTCCACTGCTCCATCCGTTGCATGATATGAACAGCCGCTTCTTCCGATGTATACCTACCCGCGTCGTTCCAGGTACCGCTCATCCATGTTTTAACCCAACCCGGATGAAGAATGAGCACCCGACCGCCCTCAGGACGGATCTTGGTATGAATGATTGAGGAGCCCATGTTCAACGCGGCTTTGGCCATGCAGTATCCAAACCATGCTTCGCGGTGGCTATTCCCAATGCTTCCCGCTTCTGATGAAATCATGACGATTAGCTTCCCTCCACGCATAATTGGCTCGATGAGCTTATTCGACATGCGAATTGCACCAAGCGCAGATACATTATATACACGTTGGATCTCGTCAAAATCGAGCGCATCTTCGATGGTTTTTCCGGTGTCGCCAAGGATCGCCGCATTATTAATCAACAGATCCAACTTATCGGTTTTGCTCAGGATGAAGGCCGTTCCTTGCTGCACACTTTCATCGGAGCCAACATCCAAATGGAATGGAAATAACTGATCTGGGAATTGTCCTTCAAGGCGGGATATCTCCACATTATCTTGTTGGATGCCTCCTGCAAAAACGATATAGCCTTCGCGTAACAAGGCATGTGTCAATGCCAGACCAATTCCTCGATCTGTCCCTGTCACACAAGCTGTTTTCTTTGACTGATTAGAATCACTTTGCGTCATGTCGTCCACCCTCTCCGAAATTAGCAATTCTAAAAAAACTACAAAAAAAACTAAAAACTATGGCGTACCTGCCAATCAAATCGACCGCTATACTAAAGACATCGCAAATTGAAAGCACTTACAAATAGAGAAAGGAGGTCCGTTTCATTATGCGATTGTTACGAAAAATAGCACTTGGTATCGATACATTCATCGAGTCGGCGTCTCTAATTGGTTTACTGAGTATGATCCTCATTGTCACCACACAAGTCATGACGCGTAAGCTATTCAATTTCGTTTTCTTCTGGTCGGAAGAAGTCACCATGCTGTTGCTCATTTGGTTCTCATTCATGGGTATCGCGATCGGTTTTCGAGAAAAGCTTCATCTTGGCATTGATTCTTTCACTCATAAACTTCCAGCCCCAATTAACAAAGTGCTTGATAAGGTTATAGAACTCACTATTCTCGCATTTGGTCTCTATCTCCTGCTATATGGATGGGATTTCACCGTCCTCATGCATGAATCCGAACTACCAGCAACGGGTCTGCCTAACAGTACTTTGTATGTCATTATGCCAATTACTGGCATCATGACTATCGCTTATGCCCTTTTACAATTATTCGGCATTGAAACAAAACGGCATGACAATATGCAGGAAGGAGGCATTCACTAATGGACACGACCATTGCCATTCTCATCTTATGTGTCACCTTCGTTGGTCTGATCGTCCTACGATTCCCGATTTCATTAGCGTTGGCAGGCTCATCACTACTTACCCTTGTTTATTTAAAGGTCCCACTTGCCACTGTCGGCCAAACCATGATTCAAGGCATGAACTCCTACTCACTGCTCACGATCCCCTTCTTCATTCTCGCCGGTCAGATTATGAGTGAAGGCCAAATGGCCCTTCGGCTCATCAATCTCGCACAGGTTCTCGTCGGGGGCATCCGCGGAGGCCTTGCGATGGTAAACTGCGTCGCATGTATGTTCTTTGGTAATATTTCTGGCTCTGCGATAGCCGATGTTTCTTCCATAGGTTCCGTCATGATCCCCATGATGAAAAAGAAAGGATATGATACGGACTATGCTGTAGGTGTGACCGTATCGGCTGCTATTCAAGGTGTTGTTGTACCACCGAGTCATAACCTTGTCCTGTACTCCTTAGCCGCAGGCGGCGGTATCTCCATCGCTTCACTGTTTCTCGCAGGAATCGTCCCTGGCCTCATTCTCTGTGTGTCACTTATGGTAACAAGCTATATCATCGCAATCAAACGCGGCTATACCAAAAGTGAATCCGTACCGTTACGCGATATTCCAAAAATCGTCCGTGATGGTCTACTATCGCTTTTGACTGCAGTCATCATCTTAGGCGGTATATTTACAGGATGGTTTACAGCAACTGAAAGCGGCGCACTTGCTTGCTTGTATGCTTTCATCCTTACCTTCCTGGTCTATCGTGACATTCCAATTAGCCGTATGTGGATTATTCTAAAGCGTACCTTTCGAACGGTTTCCATGGTACTTTTTTTGATTGCTGCTTCGGCTACATTCAGTTGGGTACTTGCTTTTCTGAAGGTTCCTGGCATGTTAACGGATTTACTGCTTGGCATCACCGATAATCCCATCATCATCTTGTTAATTATCAATATTCTTTTGTTAGTACTAGGTGCTCCGATGGATATGGCACCGCTGATCTTAATTATGACGCCAATTTTACTTCCAGTCGTTACGGCACTTGGCATGGATCCGGTTCACTTCGGCATCATTATGATGTTAAACTTAGGCATTGGACTACTGACCCCGCCTGTCGGCACCGTCCTATTTGTTGGATCGGCCATAGGCAACATTTCGATTTCTGAAGGTACGAAGGCCATGATGCCTTTCTTCTACGTCATGTGCGTCGTACTTATGATCCTGACCTATATCCCTGGGCTCGTCATGTGGCTGCCTAATCTTCTCAAATAGCTTGAATGGACTAACCAAACTTTCCGACAAAGGGTGATTATCGACATGCATATGAAAAGAAAAGTTCTTACTATCCTCAGTACAGTAATTGGTACAAGTCTACTTCTAACCGCTTGCGGCAGCACACCTACCAGTAGTACAACTTCAGCACCGAACAAAAGCGATGGACCTAAATTAAATTTCCGTTTAGCTGAAACGCATCCAGCCGATTACCCCACAACCATAGGCGATAAGAAATTCGCCGAGCTAGTTAATCAAGCATCAAATGGCCGCATCAAAATCGATGTATTCCCAGCTTCCCAACTCGGTGAAGAGAAGGCGGTTATCGAGCAAGTCCAACTGGGAGCCATCGAGTTTACACGCGTCAGCACAGGAGCGCTAGGCGGTTTTAACAAGCAATATGAAGTGTTCAGCTTACCCTATATTTTCGACAATGACGCTCATCAATGGAAATTCCTAGAGAGCGAGCAAGGAACGAAGCTGTTGGATAGCTTGGAGACATCCCGGATGAAAGGGCTCGCTTACTATAGCTCTGGGGCGCGTCACTTCTACTCCAAGAAGCCGATTAAGACATTGGCAGATCTCAAAGGACTCAAAATACGTGTTATTCAAAATAAAGTAAATATCGATTTGATGGCTGCTCTTGGCGCTAATGCAACTCCAATGCCATATGGAGATGTATTCAACGCTCTGCAGACAGGAGTTATTGATGCCGCTGAGAACAATTATCCAAGTTATTTCTCTTCCAATCACTTTCAACAAGCGAAAAATCTCATTCTGGATCAGCATCAACGTGTGCCTGAAGTATTGCTCATTTCCAAAGTAGCTTGGGATAAGCTCTCGAATGGAGACAAAGATTTGATTAAGAAAGCCGCACAGGAATCCGTCAAAACGCAAAAAGCAGAATGGGATAAATTCGAGAAAGATTCGGAAGCCAAAGTTAAAGCCGCCGGCGTTACCATTACGGATGTTTCCGATCTTAAACCTTGGCAGGATGCCGTTAAACCAGTAATTGAGAAGTATCGCAGCGAATATAAAGAAACGCTGGAAGCGATCGAGAAAGCGAAAAAATAAGCCCTATATTAACAAAAGGATACATGAAGGTGAAATCCCTCACATGTGTCCTTTTTCTTTTGATATTCCGCTGCTTTTGCGATATTCTAAGGGCGAGCATGCGGTTAGCTTCTTAAACGTGGTACTGAAGTATGAAATATCGGAGTACCCTAGTCTTTCGGCAATTTCAGAAACACGCAAGGATGTTTTGATTAACAGCCGTTTTGCCTCCTCCATCCTCATTTCAATGACATAATCAACGAATTTCCCACCTGTTTGCTGTTTGAAAAGTTGACTTAAATAACTTGGGTTGAGATGAACCAATGTTGCCGCATCCGTCAAAGAAATCTCTTTGTGCACATTCGCAGCGACGAATTGCTGTACACGTGCTATGGCAGATAGTTCTTCTGGATCTAAAATGGGGTTATCCGCCAGTAAGGCTTCTTCTCTCGTCTCACGCACTTGAATCCATCTTCGCAAGCACTCCTCCATGGCCTCCGTCTCCACAGGCTTCAACAAGAAATCTTTTACCCCATACCGAATTGCTTTCTGAGCTAGCTGAAAATCATCATACCCACTCACTAATATTAAGTTCACAGATTTCTGCGCTAATTGCTCTGCCAAACCAATCCCGTCCATAATGGGCATTTTAATATCAGAAATCACGAGATCTGCTTGATGGAGCTGAAGCGCGTCAAGCGCCTCCAACCCATTCCCACATTCCTGCATAATAGCTACGGGCAACTTGGTCTGTTCAACAGCTTTGCGCAACACAACACGGACCCATTTCTCATCATCAACTAGAATGACTTTGTACATCACTTGCCACTCCCTCTTCCTGTAGCTTCAATGGCAGCTTAATCCTAACTATAGTTCCAGCACCAACGCTACTTTCCAATTCAAGGCCAGCATCCTCGCCAAATAAGTACGAAATACGACGATGAACATTCACTATGCCGATCTGTGAGACTGCTGTGACCATATCTTTTTGAGGCAAATCGAGCTGTAGGGACCTCAGCCTATCGCTAGGAATGCCGGTTCCCGTATCTTTTATTTCTATTATGAAATGCTTCTCATCATAACGTTTAGCAGAAATCTCAATATGCACAGGACTTGCGCTTGTCTCTAAGCCATGAATAACACAATTCTCCACCAGCGGCTGAAGTGCGAACTTAGCAATCATCTGTGTTTCCGCCCATCCAGGAATCTGAAACGCATATGTGAGTCTCTCTTGAAAGCGATACTGCTGGATCCGCAAGTACATATCGCAAATATGTATTTCTTGCTGCACTGAAATCGCTGCGCCAGCATGATTCAAATTGTAGCGAAGAAGTCGCGCCAAAGAGGCAACCAACACGGAAATATCCGTCATATCCCGCTCCAAGGCCATCCCTCTAACCGTTTCTAACGCATTCATCAAAAAGTGGGGGTTCACCTGGGATTGCAGTACTTTCAGCTCTGTCTCTTTCTGACGAAGCTGAAGATCTTTTTCCCGAATCTCCGAATAGTAAATTTCATCCATGAGCACTTGCAACTTTTCGACCATTTTATTAAAATCATTCGTTAACTGACCAATTTCGTCCTTGGACTCAATATCTACACGGGACTGGAAATCCCCTTCTTTCACTCTTTTCATGAAAAATTGAAGTGACCTGATTGGTCGAACAATACTTGTCGCAAATCCAATGCCGATGATATAGGCAATGAGCAGCGTAAAAACAACCGTCCACCAAATGGTTTGCCTGATATACTGCGTACCATGAGTTAATTCAGACTCTGGAATCATCGTCACAAGGCGCCAATTCAAATAAGACGACTTGCTCCACGTATAGAACGGTTTATCGCCTGTCGACGCTTGGTAGGAGCCACTTTCTTGTGTGAGAATGATTGGCAATTGTTCAAGCTGCGCCAAATGACCGATTTCCTCATTCTCTGGCGAATACATGTAATGACCCGATGGATCGATAATCGAAAGATAACCTGTACGACCAATCGTCACACGATCAGCAATTTCTTGAATGCGTTTGAAATTCACTTCCATGATCAAAGTTGCGACAGGTTCCAACGTATTTGGACTCACGAGCCTCTTCACGATGGAGAGCACAGGCACGTATTCGAGCTCATAGCGAGGTGAAGGCGGACGAATGATAAGTCGAATATCACTATTAGATGGAACGCTAGAAAACCATGGTTCTTGGATTAACTCCACTGCAGGTGTGACGTTTTTGTTGGAACTTGTATCCAGGACGGCCTTATCTTCCATGACGAGCATAATACGAGAGATATCTGAGCGAGAGTACGCGGTATCGTGAAATAGTTGCATTAATGGTTCACGGATACCCGATTCCTTCACTTCTTGTTCACTCGTCATCCGCAGAAACTGCTGCATCGCGGGATGGTTCTGCATGCGAATGGAGTCAATTTCAAAATCACGAATGTAATACTCGATATGAAGCTTTACTTGTTCGATAATTTGTTCATTACTCAAATTCGCTTCTTCCCGCAGCACCTCAGACGATTTCTGATACGAGATGAATCCAACTACGCAGAGCGGAATCACAACTAACATGGCTGAATATACGAGTAATTTTACTGTCAGTGGACGATCACGTAAAAATAAGCTGCGATGAAACCAGATCCACGCTCTTCGGCCCCTTTTTTGCATAATCAGCCCCCATCCACCATCCACTACATGTAAACACATTCAAATCGTATGGGAAGAGCGATCCCTCTCGCTCCATTTAGTAGAAGTATCGATTAACTGTAAAAACTCCATCTAATTCCCTCAATTAACTCACTATTTGGAAATTAGATAAAAAAAATACATCAATTTCTTACGTATAAGTAAAGTAAAACCAGTTGCAGGAGCAACTGGTTATCTTTTCACCAAGTCTTCACGAATCGGTGTAAATACATCTAATAGTGCAGAGTCTTCCAATGCAGTAACCCCATGTTTAGCTCCACTAGGTATATAAACCGTTTGGCCCTGTTCAATAACGGTAACAACGCCATCGATTGTAAATTCGATTTTACCTTTCAAGCAATAGGACATTTGCTCATGCACATGACTGTGCTGATACCCGATAGCTCCAGGTTCAAAATGGACCTCCATCATCATTAACCCAACTTCAGCTTTCAAAATACAACGAGTCACACCTGGTTCTGCTGCTTCCCAAACGCCAATATTAGACATCGGACTTTCCCCTTTCGTTATAAAACGCTTTCAGTCTGAATAAAAAAAGAAGGACCGCAAGCGGCCCTTCACTTACTCACTAATTATACTCGAAAAGAACCCAAATGAACATACTTGAAAATAAACGAACCTTATGCCGTTGTTGCTGCACGATCTTTCCCTTTATCGGCTTCTCCTGCATTCTTGTTCGCTGCGTCCCGATCCTGCTGCATATCAGCAACCGTCTTCACTTTCAGACGAGCAGCCCCTTCATACTCCTTTGTTGGAATGAGGTTACCAGCCGCAAGTCGTTGTTTGGCCTCGGCAATCGCGGCACCATACTGTGGTAACCACGCCTCCTGGGCAACCAACATCTCATCAACCATTTGCCAAATTTCCTTCGGATTGCAGACAGCTCCAACAAGTGGGTCCATCATGAAGGCTTGACGCAGCAGCTTATCATCGCCGCGAACAGCTGCTTCTACTGCCAAGCGCTGAACTGAGATACTGACATTGCATACCGCCGCTGGCCCCAACGGCAGCTCACCGACAAGCGGCATCGAGATACCATTGCGATCCACATAACCCGGCGCTTCGATAATCGCATCATCGGGTAAATTAGAAATAACCCCTCTATTGACCAGGTTAAAATGTCCCCGATACACGCGGCCTGTCTCTAGGCCTTCGATAATGTAGGAGCCATGCTCTTCACTGCGCTTCTCACTCGCATAAACGATTGCCGGATCCTTCATCCAATTCGGGAAATCCGTTTCAAACCAACGACGTCCCTCCGTACAGACACGTAAGTATCCACCCGTTTCACCATTGATCCAGGATCCCATGTCAATCCAATCTTGAATTTCACTAGCTCGTTTACGATACCAAGGAACGTATTCACTCAAGTGTCCATTTGACTCCGTGCTATAGTAGCCAAACCGGCGCAGCATATCGATCCGTACCTTCTCCGTGCGGGCATACTCGGGATGGTTCTCAAAAGCTTCTAATAACCCTGCAGTCAAATCCTTGCCCTCATGGGTCGCTTGAATATACCAAGTTTGATGATTAATGCCTGCACAAATAATATCCACGTCTTTCTTCTTCAACCCGTAAACATCGGCAATTTGATGATGACCATGTTGTACACCATGACAGAGGCCGATCGTGCGAACACCGCCGTACTTATTGCAAGCCCACGTTAGCATCGCCATCGGATTCGCATAATTCAATAGCGTGACATCTGGTGCTGCCACCTCACGAATATCTTGGCAAATACGAAGCATTTCTGAAATACCTCGTTGTCCGTACATGATTCCACCTGCACACAAGGTATCTCCTACACATTGATCCACCCCATATTTCAAAGGAATATCGACATCCGTGGCAAAAGCCTCCAGCCCTCCCACACGAATCGTGCATAGTACATATTTCGCACCTTCTAATGCTTCCTTACGATCCGTTGTCGCTTGAATCTGAATGGATAAGCCATTCTCATGGATGTCTCGTTGACAGAGCTCTGTCACCATCTCCAAATTGTGCGGATTTATGTCTGTAAAAGCTACTTGAATATCATGAAATTCAGGTACGGATAGTAAATCCCTTAGAAGTCCACGTGTGAATCCAATACTGCCTGCGCCTATGAATGCTACCTTAAATGCCATATTAATCGCCCTCTCTATCATTTCGTCTATGCTTCACATTGTACCAAGCAGATGAGAGAAAACGTTATCAAATTTCTAACTTCCTCGCTTCCCATTTGTCAAAAATTCTAACTTCCTTCAGGATAGGCGATTTGATGTTTATTCATCGATTTTCGAAATTCCGTCGGTGTCATCTTCGTATGTGCTTTAAATAACAAATGAAAATACTGCCTGCTGCCCACTCCGATATAGTCCGAGATATCTGCAATTGGGATGTCGGTTTCAAGCAGCAGCATTTGTGCTTTTTCCATACGAATCTCCGTTAAATAGGCCATTAGCGTTTGGTCAGTCACTGCTTTGAATATTCGCTGTAAATAGCCTGGGTGCAGATTCACAGCACCTGCAATATCTTTCACTTGAATCTCGCGATCGTAATTCTGGTGCATATAATCCATGCTTTGCTTTACATACCACTCGCTTTGAACCAAAGAGCTATTCACCGTTTCGCGGCTTAACCGAGCAATGCGGATCAGGAGCTGCGCTATTAATAATTGAATCATCGTCTCACTTTTGCCAGCTGGCTTATCTAACTCTAGTACCAAACTCTTCATCACATGATAGACTTCATCCGGATCACGAAGCACTAAATAAGCCGTCTGAACCTCCAATAAAGAGGATAATTGCTTTTCTTCGGCGGCAAGCTGTTGAAGTGAAGGCATCACACCTTGATGTCTGGTAAAACGAAACTCCACATTCAGCATGCGACACGGCTCTTCATCCTCCACGATAAGTCGGTGAGCGACATTGGCGTCCAGTAAAATGAATTCACCCTTTTTCAATCTCACCCTGTCAGTCCGCGTAGCTGAGAGCTGAATCTCGACATCACAAAAGCCATGTATCGTATACATAATCTCCGTCGCATCATGTCGATGAAAGGGCATATGAAAGCCTTGCCATTGTTTAAAATAGTAGGCTAGCACCTGCGGATGGCAGGGAAAATCCGTCAATAAAGCTGGAAACAGACGGGTCGATTGCATCATCAGAGCTCCTTTCCAACCTTTCTTAAGGTCATTCTACTCCCCTCTCAACAAAAAGAAAATCCCTTCATCCAGAAGGGATTCCACTACTGCTATTCCTATAGTCGTTGATCATGTTTGACTTAGTCTCGATCCGTGTACTCATCATTTGAAAATGGGTGACTTATATTATCCATTATTTCTTCTACTGCTTCACTTAACATGTCTGTCGGAGTTGTATCTTCTTCCTCAGGTAGGGTTGGAATTGTATCATTACATACACGATCAAAATAATGACTTTTGTCCATACACATGCGCCTCCTTATTTCCTATTCTCATAATTAACATCGCTCGTTTGCTTGTTTTGTACACATTCCGCTTACTTTATTCACATCTTTCCAAATTTCCGAAAATGCGCAGAAGATCTCCTTGCCTAAATCGTCGATATGAAGTAAATTAAACCTATATGAACGTATATCAACACAAATAAACCAACTCTAAGGAGAGATTAAACCATGGATATTCGCTATGCCTCCCACCCGAATGAAGTTAAACAATTTGATACTGAACGCCTGCAAGCTGAGTTTCAAATTCAATCCCTATTTAAAGAAAACCAAGTAACGTTAGTTTACTCACACGTTGACCGTTTCATTATTGGCGGCGTTCTGCCAACGACAGAAACACTTCAATTAGAAGCTGATCGCAAAGAAATGGCTGCTGATTACTTCCTAGAGCGCCGCGAAATCGGTATCATCAACGTAGGAGCTAGAGGCACAATCACTGTCGATGGTACAGCGTACACAATGGATTCCAAAGATTGTATCTACATCGGTCTTGGTTCCAAAGAAATTTCCTTCGCAAGCGATGATGCTGCGAACCCAGCGAAATTCTACTTCAATTCCACACCAGCTCACACAACGTACCCAACTGTGAAAGTAGCGATTAGCGAAGCAACGCCTGCTCACCTAGGCAGCATCAATACTTCCAATGAGCGTACGATTTATAAATACATCCACTTGGATGGCATTCAAAGCTGTCAACTTGTTATGGGTATGACATTATTGAAACCAGGCAACATGTGGAATACGATGCCAACGCATACGCACAACCGTCGTTCCGAGGTTTATTTCTATTTTGACATGCCAGAAGATGCAGTTGTCTTCCACATGATGGGTGAACCGCAACAAACACGTCACGTTGTAATGCGTAATGAGCAAGCTGTCATCTCACCAAGCTGGTCCATTCACAGCGGTGTTGGCACGAACAACTACACATTCATTTGGGGTATGGCTGGCGAGAATCAAATGTTCAACGATATGGACGCAGTTGCTATGCAAGATCTAAAATAATCGGTAATCCCATTATAAGAACGGATGAAACCCGATGAATCCTTTACGCAGATATGAAACGATTATGGAAGTTTTACTCGCTCAGAAAGAAGTCACTGTGAATGAGTTGAGTGAACGTCTAGAAGTAACAGGAAAGACCATTCGTGAAGATCTAGCCAAACTGGAAGAAAAAGGGCTGCTAATCCGCATTCATGGCGGTGCCATGCTAGCTCAAAGCGATCAGTTAGGCATTCTCTCTGCGAAAGAACCGAATATCAAGCATGCAGATAAAAAATCGGAGATTGCGTCCCTCGCTCTCCGATACATCCAGCCACGCGATATCATCGCACTGGATGGCGGATCTACAACGCTTGAAATCGCTAGGCGGCTGGATAATCAGCCGCTTACGGTTGTAACTAACGATTTATATATCATCTCCGAACTTGTCCATAAGGATGAAATTCGGCTAGTCGTTCCAGGCGGCTATCGTCTGCGCAATATGCTTGCTGGCCCAGAAGCTGTAGAGTATGTGCGTGGTCTTAACATTCAGAAATCGTTCATTTCTGCGACTGGTGTGCATTTACAGCACGGCTTTACCATTTACACGAATGATCTTGTTGAATATAAGCGTGCTCTCATCAGCTCCAGTGCGACTGTTTATGGGGTGATTGATCACTTCAAATTCGGACAATGTGCTTTGCGAACCTTCGCATCTCTATCTGAAGTGGCTATGATCTTGACCGATAGCGGCTTATCGGAGGAAACGGCGTCGCAGTTCCGCGAAACAGGCATACAGATCGAAACACTGTAAGCGCAAGTTGCAAAGTTGAAACCTATACTTTCTATTATGGAAAAGGAGTACGTCATGACACTTTTTAATCTATCAGGCAAAACAGCATTCGTTACAGGTGCTTCAGGCGGCCTAGGCCAAGCTATGGCGATCGGACTTGCTGAGGCTGGCGCGAACGTAATCGCGGTATCTTCTTCTGAAAGCGTTCAAACTGTTGAAACGATTCGCGCATTAGGCGGTAAAGCAGAGCTTATCGCGGCTGATTTAAGCAATGAAGATATTCTTGAAGATGTCGTCGCTAGAGCGATTGGTATTTATGGCGGTGTCGATATTCTCGTTAATAATGCCGGTATTATCCGTCGTACTCCAGCGGTTGATCACGCGCGTCAAGATTGGCACGATGTAATTGACCTGAACTTGAACTCGGCTTTCTTCCTTTGCCAGCTAATTGGTCGTCATATGATCGAGCGCGGCAGCGGTAAAATCGTGAATATTGCTTCCATGTTGACGTATCAAGGTGGCATTAACGTGCCAGGATACACGGCAAGTAAGCACGCGATTGCTGGTGTCACGAAAGCATTAGCGAACGAGTGGGCTGGAAAAGGCATCCAAATCAATGCCATCGCCCCAGGCTATATGACGACGAATAACACAGCACCAATTCTCAAAGATGAGAAACGTACAGCTTCCATTACTGAGCGTATCCCAGCAGGACGTTGGGGTTCACCTGAAGATTTGAAAGGACCGGTTGTCTTCTTGTCCTCAAGCGCTTCTGATTACATGAACGGACACGTTCTTTGCGTGGACGGCGGATGGATGGCTAGATAGATGGGCATCGGGACACTCGCTCATACCGTCGGCCATCTGCCCTTGAAGGAATTGACCGCGAAGTTAAGCGGACGAGGCATCGACTTTGTTCAATTAGCGCTCAGTAAAGCGATTAGCGACTATGATTTAAGCCTCGGCAAATTAAGCCCGGCACTTGCCAATCATATTGGCGAGCAATTTCATCGCGCAGGCGTGCGAATTGGCGTGCTCGGATGCTACATTAATCCGATTCATCCTGATCCGCAGCAGCGTCGTTATGAAATCGATCGATTCAAGGAGCATTTGCGGTACGCCCGTGATTTCGGAACGTCCATCGTGGCAACGGAAACAGGTGATCTAACAACGTATCTTGCGGAAGATGCTAACGGCTATGAGGCCAAAGGATGGGGTATCCTTAGACAGACCGTCGAGGAATTAGCTGAAGAAGCTGAGCGATGGGGCGTTCATATCGGATTAGAGCCGGTTTTCACTCATACATTGTCTAGCACTGAGAAAATGGCCCGCATCCTGGAAGAAGTGCCTTCCAGCACGTTAGGTGTCGTATTCGATCCAGTTAATCTCATTCCACCGACGGTGGTTGAGCCACGAGATCAAGAAGCTTTCTTGGATCATGCCTTCGCAACGTTTGGAAACCGAATTGTGCTGACTCATTTGAAAGATTATGTCGTGAACAATGGCCAAAAGAATGAAATTGAGTCCGGAAAAGGCATTTTCGAGACAGCCTCCTTCTTGGCAAAGCTTCACTCACATAAGCCTGGTGTCGATATTTCGTTAGAGCGACTCCAAGATCATACGATTGAAGAAGCATTCTCGTACGTTAGAAGCTTGCTTTGATAAAGAACCCCGATTCCTCTATGGAGAGGTGTCGGGGTTTTCTTATTTGCGATTTACAACACGGCCGCTCATCCTCGAAGAACCACGATAGAAAAGCTTTTTCTCATTTCTTAATATCTGGATTGGTTAGAACTTTGAATTGCTCACCTAAGTGCTGCTGCAGCGCCTTCAAGGTCGCCACACCAACGGCAATATCCTCCTCACCAGCCCCTCCACTTACACCAACCCCGCCAATGACTTGACCGTTAACCACGATGGGGAATCCACCTACAAAAATGGCAAACTTCCCCGGCATCATGGCGTGAATCCCAAATGCTTCCCCATGGATCGTCGCTGGGCCGCCAGGCTGATTAAACAGATGCGTCGAACGTCTATGTCCGCTTGCCGTAAAAGCTTTTGCCATCGCCAGCTCAGGACTCGTGTTGCGTGCCCCATTCATTCGCTCTAAGGCTAACAAATAACCGCCGTCGTCGACGATGCAGATCGTTTCTGCCGCCTGAGCCTCCTCTGCAGCTTGAATACCAGCAGCAATCATCACCTTCGCTTCCTCGATTTCTAGCTTCAAGACGGATCTCATGATGCATGGCCTCCTTCGTCGAACCTTATCCGCTTGGTACATAACCCTCACCTTCGGCACTTTTTCCATTTATATGGCGTTTAAGGCGAAAAAAGTCGCATGAGTGACTAGCTAACGAGAATTTTGGCGTAAAAAAAAAGCCTAGACAATCCCCTGGAAAGAGATTTGTTAGGCTTGGTGGTCATTGTTACTTATTCGGCTGTTGCGCTCGAGCTGGTCGAGTTGGACGTTCTACCCAGTTCTCGCGGCTCATGCGCTTCACTTGATTAATTGGATTTGAAAGATCAACGACTTCCGCTTGAAAAGGTTGCTCTGCTGCAAGCTTCTCTTTATACCCTGTGCCTGGCGCAGGTCCGCCTCCACCATTCCGTTTTCCCTTGTTCCATACGCGATTCTTGCTCATGCCACCACTCCACCGTTTTTTGTTTAAGTGTAATGGCAGTTACCAAAAAACGCAAATGCTGGTTTTCAGAATAGCGTAAATAAGCTACCTTTCTCCATTCTCCAAGAAATAATTCCAATACATCCTACCTTCTATGACTCCTAGCAAAATAACTGGAAAATACGCTGTTAATTTCGCGCAAATCCTCGAGTTTAAGCAAATAAATGTAAATTATACAGTTAATTCCCACGTTCTAGCTACAATCCAACTAAATCGTTAAAATTAGCTACATGAAATCCAGTTATTCCGCATTTCCAAGTAAATCGAGCGAAATTAGCTGTACTTTATACAGTTAATGATGTTGCGAGTGAGTATAAGGTTGTCAGTACGACTCGTGGTTACCTCTACAGATCAAAAGCCTTCGCAAGCAAACGATACGAATGTAATCGCGCTTCGATGTTATGAATCGGCGACACGACCATGATTTCATCCGCTTGGTAAGCCTCGTTCAGCTTCAAAATCTGTTCTTTTACCTGGCTCGGTGTACCTACAATTCGTTTATGGCGACCATTGCGAATCATAGCATAGTCATTCTCCGTATACGGGTAATTGAGCGCCGTATTCACTGACGGGAACGATGGCAGCAACATCCCACGTCCTAAGGACAAGAAGAATAAGTCCGTGCTAAGCGCCAGTTGATTCGCTTCTTCCTCTGTATCCGCGCAGATGACTAGCACCGCTGCTAAGGAGTGAGGCTTCTCATTCAAGATCGATGGCGTGAAATGCTCGCGATAAATACGCAGCGCCTGCTCACAATCCGCATTCCCGAAAAATTGTGCGAAGCCAAAAGCAGCCCCCTGATCAGCAGCAATTCTTGCGCTGTCATAGGAGGAGCCAAGCAGCCAAATTTCCGGCGCTGTTGGAATTATCGGGGACGCATGCAGCGCCGCGAACCTATGCCCCGCTGGTAGTGAATCATATAAATAACCCGTCAAATCAGCGATTTGCTGGGGGTATTGGTCAACACCTGTATATTTGCCTTCTTGCAAAGCACGCGTGGATATGGGCATGCCCCCTGGTGCACGGCCTAGCCCAACATCGATACGTCCAGGATGAAGCGCCTCTAGCAATCGGAAATTTTCAGCAACTTTATATGCGCTATAATGTGGCATCATAATACCGCCTGAGCCTAGTCGAATTCGCTCTGTTTTGGCAGCCAAATGCGCGATCAACACCTCAGGACTTGAGTGCGCTAGCGCTTGTGATGCGTGATGTTCAGATACCCAGAAACGGCTGTAACCTATACGATCCGCTTCCTGGGCAAGTTCGGTCGTTTCAGCTAACGTTTGTGCTGCATTGCGACCTTCACCAATTTGTGACTGATCCAAAATACTTAATTTCAACACAAGTAATCACCTCTCCTTAACTGTAACACAAAAAAGAACAGAATGCCAAAAACAGCCG
The DNA here is from genome assembly GCF_059692015.1 of Paenibacillus sp. J22P165. NCBI lineage: Bacteria > Bacillati > Bacillota > Bacilli > Caryophanales > Paenibacillaceae > Paenibacillus > Paenibacillus sp. J22P165. The sequence continues at coordinate 150,161 of NZ_JCAUAP010000011.1, forward strand.
TGACCTTTCACGACTGCAATCAACGACTACCTTTTAACCCTTCAAAGATCCTGCCATAACACCTGCTACGAAATAACGCTGTAAGAATAAGAACATCATAACCATCGGCACGGCCGTAATGACAACTCCTGTAAGCAGCATAGGATAGTCGGTCACATATTCCCCTCGGAACTGAAGCATTGCTAGAGGGAGCGTTAATTTGGACTTGCTATTAATAAGCAGCATGGGGATCAACAAATCATTCCATACCATCACGAAGAGAAACGTTGCCGTTGCTGCTAAGGAAGGTGCAGATAAGGGCAAAGCGATACGTGAATATAGTTTCCACTCACTAGCCCCATCTATACTCCCTGCTTCCAAAATTTCTTTGTTCAGCACCTGCATAAAGCCCTTCAGCATGAAAACGGTCAATGGCATGAGCAAGGCAACGGATACAAGTACTAACCCGTATAAATGATCGGACCAGCCCAGCTTATGCGTCAGGGAGTATATCGGCAGCATATTAACTTGAGATGGAACGATGAGCCCCGCAATAAACAAGCCAAAGATGATTTTAGCAAGCTTCCCCCCAAAGCGAAGAAGAGCGTACGCAATCAAACTTCCAAGTGCGAGTTCGAGAACAACCGTACTAAGGGTCACCTCTACACTATTTAAGAAATATTTCCACATCGTTTGCCCTTTGAAAATGCCGCTAAAGTTTCCGAACGTGAAGGGCTTCGGCCAGCCGAGGGGCGAGGCAAAGAAGCGCTGTGTCGTTTTGAAAGAAGAGACGACTACAAAATATAAAGGTGCTGTGATCAACACTGCATATAGCAGTAAGATTACGCGACCGAACCATTTCATCCCCATAGTTGCTAGTACCTCATTGGATTTAGTAGGAAACACGATCCGCTCGCAGCGCCTTAAACTGCAGAATCGTTAACACAGATAACAAGATTAGAAATAAAACAGAACCCGCAGAAGCCATTCCGAACGAATAGTTTGCAAAAGCGGTGTGATAAATATAAGTGGTCAAAATTTCAGTTGCATAATTAGGTCCACCGTCTGTCATTGTAAAGATGAGATCAAATGCTTTGAACGATTGAATCGTTGTATATGCAATAACTATGGTTGCTGAAGGCGCTAGAAGCGGCCATGTCACCTTGCGAAACACCTGGAATTTGTTGCCTCCATCTATTTTCGCAGCTTCGTACAATTCTTCTGGGATGGCATGGAGTCCCGCTACAAACACAATCATCATTTGCCCAGCATGGGCCCAAACTTGCACCCCAGCTATGGAAAATAGCGCAATTTTCACCCCGCCTATCCAATTCTGACCGTAAGCGCCCAGACCCAATTCCTTCAATAAGGAATTGATAAGTCCAAGTGATGGATCATACATAAACGACCAGATCAATCCTACTGCAACAGAGGACAGGATCGTCGGGAAAAAGTAAAGCGCGCGCAGGAATACGTGAATCTTCGTATTTTTTACTAATAGCAATGCAAGCCCAAGTGAAAGCACAGTCTGTGCAATCACAACCGCAAGCATGAACTTCGTGTTATTCCATAACGCTTTTTGGAACACGATATTATGCAAAGTTTTGGCGTAATTGTTCAGACCAACAAGCTGATAGGACGGCGAGATGCCGTCCCAGTCAGTGAAGGAATAAAACAATCCGTATAGTGTCGGTGCCATGAACAGGGCTAGATAAAGCAGCGTACCTGGCAGAAGGAACAACCATAAGACGGATCGATTATGACTCATCTTATTTCACGAGATGCTGATCGATAATCGCTTGCGCTTCTTTCGCTGCATCTTGTGGCGATTTACCGCTCAGCACGGCTTGAATGGAGTTTGTGACCGCTTTTTGATTATCCGCATTGGTGATGCTGAAGCGCGGTTGGAACAATGTTTTCTTGGTTGACCATTCTGTTGCAACTTGTAATTCAGGAGTCGTATATTGCACGTCTTTCACCGTTACGTTCTGCCCTGTTTCGTTAGCGTAGGTTGCTGCAATCTCTTTTTTGCTCAAAAACTCAATGAATTTCTTCGCCTCTGCAGGGTGCTTCGATTTGCTGTTCACCGCTAACATAAATGTACTCGTGTGTACGCCTTCGAATTTCGCTTGATCCGCTGCGACGGTAATCGGAGCTAATAGCTTTTGCTCAAGGTTTGGATTTTGCTTTTTATTTTGAGCCAATTGATAGGAGCCGCTGGCAAGAATCGCAGCTTTTTCTTGAATGAACAACGCACCGGCAGCTGCATCCTTTGTACCAAGCGCATCTTGTTGCAAGTAGCCTTTGTCATTCAACTCTTTGAATTGTGTCAAGGTTTTTACCCAGAATTCATCGGTTAATTTCGCTTGGCCCGCTTCCACTTTCGTGAAAATATCAGCACTCGGTTGATTATTCATCACCATCGTGTTCATGAATTGCCCTGGACCAATATCAGCTCCAGCAAACGCAATTGGGATGATACCATTCTTTTTCAACGTTTCGCATAGAGCCAAGAAGCCCGCCCAATCCTTCGGTGGCGTTAGATTGAACTTTTGAAACAGTTTCACGTTATAAATCGGATCGTTGTACACAAGCTGGTAAGGAACAGCTACCTGTTTGCCGTCTTTTTTGCCAACTTGAATGAGTGTGTCATTGAAATTGCTCAGAAACTTTTCACCGGATAGATCAGAGAATATACCAGCTTTAGCCAATGCCTCAAACTGTGCTCCAGGGAATGAAGTGAATACATCACCTACAGAGCCATCCCCTAGTTTCGCTTGTGCAGTCGATTGATATTGCTCGGATGGCATAGTTTGCATCTCTACTTTGATATTCGGATTCTCCGCTTGGAATTTCGCAATAATGCCGTTAAGCGAGTTGACGTCCTCCCCACGCCAGTGTAGAAAGGAGATCGTAACTGGCTTGGAGGAAGCCGTTGCTGCAGCTGTTGAGGCCGCCGAAGCCGCTGGACTCGCCCCCGTGCTTGACGATGATCCGCAAGCTGTTAAAAATGACAGAATAGAGAGTGAAGCAACGAGGAAACTGTATCTTAATTTAGATTTACGCATCAATAAAGACCTCCTGAAAATTTAGAAATTAGTGGTAGTTTGCACTTTTTGTAAGTCAAGCTTTTGCTGCCATTTCGCTCTGAAAAGAGGTAGTGCCGCTTGGCCGAAGTTCTCTGCTTCTTCCAGATGGGGGTAACCCGACAAAATAAAAGATGAAATGCCTAACTCGGCATATTCGATCAAACGATCTGAAACTTGATCAGCTGTACCGACAATTAGAATAGCTCCACCTGAGCGAACAAGGGATAATCCTGTCCACAAATTCGGACCTACAACAAATTGTTGATTCTTGGACTGCTCGCGAAGATCATTCTGCCGCTGCTGATTGGTAGCATCCGTTTTGGCAAACGCCCGCTGCGCTTGCTCAATCGCTTCTGGGGAAACTTTCGAAATGCTCTCCCATGCCGCTGCCCAAGCTTCTTCTTCGGTATCTCGAATTAGCACTTGAGCCCGTAAACCGTAACGCAGCGGCCGGTCAATCCCTGTTTCTTCGCGGTATTCACGGCGAATTGTTTCGATTTCGACCATTTGCTCACGAATCCAATCATGAGGTTCGCCCCACATGAGATACGTGTCCGCACATTCAACAGCTAAACGTTTCGCAACAGGTGAACTTCCGCCAAGATAAAAGGGTGGATGTGGTTTCTGAACTGTCAGTGGCGAGCTTACTGGTCGATTGAATTGGTAGTACTTCCCTTGATAGAGCTTCTGCTCTTTAGCTGACTCAGCAACTTGCGCCTTGTCAGTAAATTCGGACGCCGATAACACATCTGTCTCTGTCCATGCCTGCTGCATAACTTCGACATACTCTCTTGCTCGCTCATATCGCGCATCGTGTGCATGTGCCAGCGGATCGCCTAGCTCTTCTAAATCCTGTATAGAGCTGCCGGTTACGACGTTAATCATCGCGCGGCCTCCGGATAACACATCCAATGCAGCCCCCATTCGGGCTGCTAATACGGGAGCTACGAGGCCTGGTCGAACCGCAACTAGCGGACGTAAGGTTGTCGTATGACTCATGATGGCAGATCCTACAACCCAGGCATCCAAGCAGGCACCTCCCGTAGGAATGAGAACAAATTCAAACCCTGCACGCTCCGCTGTTTGTGCCACTTGAACCAGATACGGTAATGTCGCCTCTCTCTCTGGCGCAACCCCTACATACTTGCCATCTCCAGAGGTTGGTAGAAACCAACCAAATTCTATTTCATTATGTTGTGTCATCTCAGGCTCTCCTGTCGACTTGATGTGTTTGTGCCATTGCTTTGCTTGTTTACATGTACGCTTATTTATGTGCAATGAGCGCTCATTGCTTTCTCCAGTTATCCGGTAGATAGGATCTATATCCAACAAAATAGGTAGGAATAGAATGTATTAGTATCATATCAGCGGTTACTGCCTAGGGTCAATGTCATTTCGTGTTATTTTTCATTTGTCATTTTGTGGGTGATACATGGAATAAATGATTGTTATTATCCCTATTCCGCATTATGATGAAGAAAAAAGGATGTGAAAATGAGTTGTTTCGTTTGATGAAAGATATGCGTGAAGACCATCACGAATTCTTGGAAATTCATTATTTCACTCCGTCCGACTTCGAGAAATCAGGAAATGTGTGGCCTATTCGACTTGGTGCAAATATGGCTAAGACGAATTATCACATCGGTCCACGAACAACTCCCTATTATTATTTGATATTTGTGCTTGAGGGCACGGGGACGTTCACGCAAAATAATGTCACCTATCGTTTAGGCAAAAATGATGTGTTTTGTCTTTTACCAGGCATAACTCATGAATATTTCACCGAAGAAGATCATCTGCTTCAAAAGATATTCGTTGCATTTGACGGTAAACAAGCACTTCAACTCTTAGAGCGTATAGGGCTTGGCCCACAAACACCTTATCGAAACAATGTACTTACGGAAGAAACGAAAAAGCTAATGTGGGATTTCATGAATCTTGTTCGTGAAGGAGATCGTCACGTCAGTGATTTGCTACGTTTAATGCACTTATTTCGCATATTCGATGCGGTTTGCGCAACATTTAAGCCCGCTTCAGTTTATGATCAGAGAATGCTCTCCTGGCTTCAGCAAGGTCTAGATTACATTCAAATTCATTATGCGGAAGGCATTACTGTAGAGAGCGTCTCGACCTATGTCGGTGTGGAACGAACTCATTTTACGAAGCAGTTCAGCAAAGCTTTTGGCGTTCCTCCCATGCAGTACATTCAGGATTTGAAAATGAAGGAAGCCAAGCATCTTTTGACGCAAACCGGATACACACTGACGGAAATTGCTAATTCGGTAGGTTATCCTGATTTATTTAGCTTTTCGAAAGCATTCAAAAAGCAGCTCGGCCTTGCACCAACCCTTTATCGCATCAATCACAAGGGTACGACATAAAAATTTATTATTAATAGTCACAAAATGACAGAATCTCTTATTTTACACCTCTACCAAACTTATCCATTTGATGTTATTTTATTATATACATCCTAGTGAGGGAGAGATTGCTATGAAAACCATTTACGAGAATTATAGAGGATTCAAAATTAACAAAGATGACAGCACCTATAACGCTATTCACGCGGATCGCATTATTTTTGCTCAGTCGCCGCTTAGTCAAATTCTAGATTCGATCGATCATTATATCGATGTGCAGGAAACGACTGATTCATCCGAAGATCTGACCTCCATTCCGCAAAATTAACTTTTGACGCGTTTCCACGCATGTGGATATACGAACAAATTGGACTTATTTACGGCAACAATAACGCTAGCACTCCACTAGTTTGACAAGGCATGCTGGTTACCGCTGTGGCGATAAGAACGCGGATGCAAAAAACGCAACTGTCCTATAAGGACGGTTGCGTTTTTTGTTTGGTGTGGGAGTTAGTCGGTTTTCTCGACTAACTTCACTCGCTAGGCCACTGTTGGGTGCGAGTTAGTCGGTTTTGTCGACTAACTCCACTCGCTTGGCTTCTGTCGGGTGGGAGTTAGTTGGTTTCGCTGACTAACTCCAATCTCTTTGCTCTGTTGGGTGGGAGTAAGTCGGTTTTGTCGACTAACTTCACTCTCTTTGCTCTGTTGGGTGGGAGTTAGTCGGTTTCGTCGACTAACTCCACTCTCTTTGCCTCTGTTGGGTGGGAGCTACAGAATCACATGCTTTAGCTTCATCAGCTCTGCGACCTTTTGAAATTGGGATGCATTGTGTCCAATTGACAAAGCACAGTGATGCGTCGGCGCTTCCGCAAACCAACGTGACATGTACTGATCGGGGTGCTCACGGAACTTCACCGGGGTCTGTGTGTTACCGATTTTCATAATTGGCCCGTTCGTGGATTCGCCTTCGCTGGATATCAGCTTCAGCTTGCCATCGCCGGTCTGCGTCACGTTCAGCGTCGTGATCGCACCCGTCTTCACTTTCGCTTCGACGGACACGCCAGTGCCCTGCTTGCCGTGATACAGCCCCATGCCGCGCAAAATCGGCTTTCCTTCGGAAATCGCGATGTGGAACGGCCCGTCATGGCCGAGCAAAATCGTCTCGTCGATATAATCCACGACGACGATTTCCGAGAAGGAGCCGCCGACGCCGAGAATATCGCTGATTTTCATCGCGACAGCCGTCTTCAGGTCTCCTTCGCCGGAGCAAGGAATGCCACGCGCTGTTAGCAGCGAGTGCCCCACAATGAAGCCGCCTTGCAGCTTCTCGTATTCACCACCAGGCGCGCCGTGGTAATAGTACGACAAGGCGTCTAAATCATAAGCGCGCACCAGTTTCTCTTGCGCCGCAGCTACCCGACAGGACCATTCCAGCTGCTCTTCGGTCGGTTTTTTTGCAATCGGATCCGAAGGTGAGTCGCCGCTAATCTGGAACATCTCATGCAGTTCATCCAGCTTCTGCTTCACATCCTGAGCGGTCACTTCACGCAGCATACGGTCAAGATCACACATTTCAAGCACTTCCACATGAAGTCCTGTTTGTGCGGAAAGCATCGTAAAATCACTATACATATCAAGCATTCCGCTATAGGTATTACCTAAAAAACCAAACCGGCTATGCTGTAATGCCCTCGGTACACCCGCTGCCCGGACCCATCCTTCGATTTCTTTCCACGCGCGCAGCGCTTCACGACGCTCATGAGTCACCTCATCGGTTAGCGAGATCGCTGGCGTATAATCCAGTCCCAACATGCCATTCACTACCCGGAACGGGATGCCCGCTCGGTTGAACACATTGGCAAACTCAGGTACTGGGCAAGCGCCACAATGCGCTAACCATTCCCCAGTTGTCGATTGTTCATAATTCAGTCTCGCTGTTGGCTGCAAGTTAAGAAACACGACAGGCGCTTGACAAATTTGGTGGACTGGCAGCACGGTTGAGCTCGTAGAATAGGTTGCCGCGTGGCAAAAAACAAGATCCACCTGACGCTCATTCAGCCATTCCCCTGCCTTCCGTCCTTCCCCTTCGGTATCGACAAGACCATAGTAATACACTTCTGCCCAAGCAGACATTCGGTTCTCTATGAATCGCCCGTACTCTTCTAATCGCTCTTTCAAGCCCGGGAACTGCTCCCAATACGCACGAAGTCCAACGGAGTACAAGCCAATTCGCGGCTTGGGGCTTGCTTTTATCACAGGATAAATTGACATATATGCATCTCCATTCAATTATTAATAATAACTTTATATAACTATTGTAATGGCTTACAATATAGATAACATCCAAGGATCTTGTTTTAAAATAATAGAATCTTGCTATTCAAGAAAGGTACGCCTTGATGAAAGAAAATTACACAACCGCATGGTCGGACGACTCGATTCGATTCATTGCCAGCCCCTCCTCATTTGCGAAGGCGAACCTATTTTACATACAAGAAATCGGCCATTTTCATACCCTTCCTGGCTATTTCACAGAACGAGAAGGACTTAATTCCTATTTGATTGTCTACATATTAAAAGGCAGTGGGCAGTTAACTTTTCTAAATAAAAGCTATCCTTTAAATGCCCATCAGTTATTTTTCATCCATTGTGATTACTATCATCACTACGCCGCCAATCCGCAGGAGCCACTCGAGCTGCTTTGGGTCCATCTGCACGGCAGCTCTACAGCCGCCTATTATGAGCAGTATACAGCCACACACGAGCCCGTTCTTCAATTACCTAACGATTCAAACATATCAAGCTTGATACGTCAGTCGCTGCAGGTCCAACAACAAAGAAGCGCCGCAACGGAACTCCTTATTTCCAAGCTGCTCGTTGAGCTGCTAACTGAGATCGTCCTTTCCGCACAACAAATAAGCTTGTCCAAGTCGGACAAGCCTGATTACATCGATGCGATATGCCAAACACTTGAGCTCAGATTCATAGAGTCCATTTCCCTAGATGAGCTTGCACACGAACACGCCATCAGCAAATATCATATGGCCAAACGTTTTAAACAGTATACCGGCTTCTCCCCACATGAATACCTGATCGGCATCCGAATGACGCATGCGAAAGAGCGTTTGAAATATTCCGACATGCCAGTCTCAGAGATTGCAGCCGCAGTGGGCATCGACAACGTCAGTCACTTCATTAATCTGTTCAAAGACCGCACTGGCGACACGCCGTTGGTCTATCGCAAGAAATGGCAACGCCCCCGTTAAGGGGGTATCCCTTACTTCCAATCCGTCTCATCACTTACAGCCGGTATCTCAATCCAAGCTCGCACGCCCTGTTCCTCCCGCAACGCATACTGCAGGCCAAAGCCTTCCCCAAAATGCAGCTGGATCCGCTTTTGAACATTAATAATGCCAAATCCTTTATTGTTTTCTTTCCCTTTCAAAATCGCATTCAGCATGGCAATATCCGCTGCGCGATAGCCATTATCCTCTACACTAATGATGATTTTACCATCCGTATGCTTCACCTTGATCCATAGTTCCCCGTCATGGCTCATATTCTTGATCCCATGAAGGATGGCATTTTCGATAATCGGCTGCAAAATCACCTTTGGCATAAGGAAGCGCTTGGCTTCCTCATCAATGTCCCAATGCGCCTTGAACGCATACTCATAGCGGAATAGCTGGAGTCTTATATAGGCCTCTGCATGATTAATTTCTTCCATCACGGGAATGAGCAGTTTGCCTTTACTCAAGCCAATTCGCATAATGAGCGATAAATCCTTAATCATTTCAGCCGATTCAGCCGCTCCTTCCATTAGCGTATGCCAATAAACCGACTCCAACGTGTTATACAGGAGATGTGGGTTGATTTGTGTATGCAATATCGACAATTCGACTTCCTTATGCTTTAATTCCAGTTCATATTGATCATAAATCGTCTGATTCAAACGATTCGTCATACGGATGAAATGATTGCTAAGCAGCACGATCTCATTTTTACTTTCCGCATGCATGGTAATGGCCAAAGGTTTGCCGGGGTGATACGAATTCGTGATGCGCGCAAGTCGAGAGATCGGCTTTAATATCGATTGTATAAAGTACATACTCGCTAAAATCAATATCAAGAAATAAATCAACATAATCCAATCTACAAGTCGCTGGACCGAAATATGATCGATAATAATCGACTCTACTGGCACTCGCATGAGCAGCTTGGTAGCCGTAATCTCGCTCGTGTGAATGACCGACATAATCTCCTCACCATTTTCTAATTGCTTATAAACCCCTTCTTCTTTCCCCTCGGGTATGCCAATCTTCGAGCCGATGCCAAAAGCTTCCGTATTCGTCGCCAATACAGTATTATCCGGGTCTAGCAATAAAATTTGCGCATCTTTATATTTATCAAAAGGAACAAAATCCATCTGTAGCGGCGTCTCAATACCCGATACAACTAAATAGCCAATCACGGTTTCACCATTATAAATACTGTTTAATTGCCTCAGGTAGGCAACGGTTTGCATATTGTTCGGGTTGTGCCCAAATTTATCAATTACGCGAATAATTCCCTTTCCTTTCGCTTGGCTAACCGCTTTATACCATGAAAGATCCGTCATATCCGTCGAGTAAAACACCCCATTATTCAACAAGTCTGAATTTGGGACAAACGAATACAATTTATCCTTGTCTGAGAAAAACAATGAGTACCGCACAGCATTCGTAGAGTAATTGTTCAAATATTTATCTAACGCTTTGAAGATTTCAAAACGCTCATATTCCGAAGATGAGGGAACACTGACTAATTGTTGAATTTCTTGGGATATCATGATTTTTTCTGTTTTTTCTTCAAAATCGCTGCTTTCCCGATCCAATGTCAAATGACTTCCTCGCACTAATTGAAGAAGGGCAGTCCCAACTTGCTCCTCTGTAATGGATTCTAACTTCTTCGCGACAACCAGATCCAAGACGAGCGTCGGAATCACAACGAAGACGATCAACAGTAAAATTAGTTTTTTCATCAACTTCATATTTTGCAGCATTTTGCGCATAACGTGCGTCTCATCCTTTCCAAAAGCTTTCCGCCAGGCTGCCATTACCAGCCCTCTACATGTAGGCTATCAGTACGTTCGCTAAGCTTGAAGGATTCTCCTTTAAGCAACAAGAAAACGCCTTCAGAATTCGCATTCTGACGGGCGTTTTCCCCTCAACCTTTTACACTGGACACCGATAAACCCCGAATCATAAATTTCTGGAAAATCAGGAAGAAGAGCACTGGCGGCAGCATAGCCATAGTCAACACCGCGAAGCGCACACTCCATGGGATAACCGAATTCGAGTACACTACATAACGATATATACCTGTGGCCAGTGGGTACATGCTTTTATCCGTCATCACAATGCTCGGCCAGTAGAAATCATTCCACGTCGTCGAGAACGACAGAATAAGCAACGTACCAATGATAGGCATAGACAGCGGAATTGCAATTCGAGTGAAGGATTTGAATTCACTTGCTCCATCGATACGCGCAGCCTCCAGCACCTCTTTGTGAATACCATCGAAGAAATTTTTGAGCAGCAGCATGAAGTATGCATTAGCCGCCGCTGGCAACCAGAATGCCCAATAGGTATTGATCATGCCTAAGCTTTTCAAATTCAAAAAGTTAGGTACGATGTACGTTGCTGGCGGAATCAACAATGTGGAGAAAAAGAAAAGGGTTACCCATCGCTTGAACGGGACTTTCAAATGGGATAAAGCGTAGGCAGCTAACCCGATAAATAACAAGGAACACACGACATTTCCTATATAAATAAAAATCGTATTTTTCAAAAACGTCAATAAAGGAAGGTCGAAGCTATTGAAAGCATCGTCGTAATTTTTCCAGATCCAATGCTTGGGGAAAAAGGTTGGTGGAAAGGTGAAAAACTCTTCCCGCGTTTTCAGTGAGCCGAAAAACGTATTCAAAAACGGATAAATGGTCGTAACCGCAATCCCGAGGATAAGCAGAACCATAAGTGTGTAGCCGAATTTGACGGAACCTTTTTTAAAATCATGCTGGGAAATTAATCCTCTTTCGCCCTGCTTCATGCTTTCTCACTCCTACGCTGCATGACGTTGTAAAGGATAGTCATTCCAATGAGTACAAAGAACATTAAGCTACCCATGGCACTCGCTTTACCGAATTCGAGGTCGCGGAACGCCGTGTGGTTAAGCCATAGTAAGTACGTAAGCGTTGCGTTATTGGGGCCACCGTCGGTCATCGATAATTGCGCTTGGAAGCCTTGAGAGGTCGTGATCAGTTGGAGCACGAGCAGGAGTCCCATTAATGTTCGGATACTAGGCAAAATAATATAGCGAACCCGCTGCCACACACTAGCGCCATCGATCTCAGCGGCTTCATACAAATCCTTCGGAATCCCGACGATTGCGGCAATATAGATTAAGGTAGCTGCCCCAAAGCTTTGCCAGGTTTCTAGAATAACAATGGACGCCATCGCTAATTTCGGACTGAAAAAGGAGACCTGGTCAATCCCTATTTTTGCTAATAGACTGTTAATCGGACCTACGGCATCAAAGAACCACATCCACATGCCATACAAAACAATGGCGGGTACCGCACTTGGTAAATAGCTGATAATGCGAGCTGCCCCTTGAAACCGACGAAGTTCAGAAACCGCAATGGCCACTAGAGGTGGGATCCAGAAGCCAAGAATGATGCCTAAAACCATATAGATCAAGGTATTCTTAATTGAAATCCAAAGCAGATCGTCCTTCAGAATACTCACATAATTTGCTAACCCAGTAAATTGATTACCATCAACAAAATCGATGTTGTAGAAGCTATAGAAAATCCCTTTAAAAATAGGCACCCAGAGAAAGATGATGAATAACACGACTTCCGGTAAAATAAACAATGTACCCCATAAATACCAGTTCATTTTCTTCTTCGATACCCGATTTGTTGCTACGATAGGCTGTGAATTTAGCTCTGCATCCATCCTAAACACTCCTTCTAGTGAGAAAACTCCTACCCGCAGCCACTCCAGATTAAGCGGCCGCAGGTAGAAGTAAGTTAGGCTTACCTATTCGACCTTCACTTTGTCAAACGTTTCCGTTTGCACTTTGGTCGCGGCTTCAGACAGCGCTTTTTTCAAATCCACATCTTTCGTTGTAAATACTTTTTGAATGACATTCGCCATTTCTGTGTAGTATTTTTGAGCTTCGTATTGAGCTTCTGGTTTGCCGTCCCATAGAGCAAGCAGTTGCGGATCGTATTTGAACACGTTATCATACTTCGTCAAGAGATCCGTGTACTTTTTGCCGAAATCAGAGGAATCTTTCCAGTAGTTGATCGGTTGTGGAATATATACTCGGTTTTTGCCTTTACGATCTTCGATTTCTTTCTTCGTGGAGTTCAAGAAATCGTCTGTGAAGTACTCATCTGTAATCCATTTGAATGCCATTTCTTGTTGATCTTTATCGCTCTTCGGATTGATAACACGGTAGTTTCCGCCAAGTACGCCCGTATGCTTACCACCTTTTGTAAAGGAAGGCATTGGATACACAACGAGATCATCCTTGCTAATTCCGCCTTCATTAATCGCTGTATCTGCTGCGTTACCGCTGCCACACATAACCATCGCGCCACGGCCTTGTGCAAATGCATTTAGAGCATCGCCATAGCCAAGCGCCCAGTTCTGCGGGATCAGGTTCTCATCCTTCAGCTTTTTGTAAAATTCAAGCGCTTGCAAACCAGCTTCTGAATTGAATACGCCAACGACTTTGCCGTTTTCTAGCTTCTGAACATCGCCACCGGCAGCATAAAGGAAATTCGTCCAGTTCCATCCTGCTTCCGGTCCTTTGCCCATAGGAATAAAGCCTGCAATCCCTTTCGCGGGATCATTGATTTTACGAGCGGCAACCAGCAGATCCTCCCACGTCCAATCCATTGGAGGAAGGTCTACACCTTTCTCTTTGAACAACTTCTTATTCAATGTGATCGTCATGACGTATCCATCAATCGGTACGCCGTAGGTTTTGCCATTCACAACAAACGGCTTGGAAAGCAGATCATTCATATCCTTGGCATGCGCCCAAGTGCTCATGGAATCGGTAATATCTGCAACCCATTTCTTATCTACAAGCACTTTGCCTTCCGTAGCATACGTTGTATACTCGGTTGGCGCACTGTTCGAAGCCATTTTGATCCCAATCTCGAGCGGATTGTACTGCCAGTCATCTTTTTTGAAATCAGCGTTAGGGAATTTCGTTTTAAATCGCGCAATACGTTGATCTAATTGATCATTTTTTTCCTTTTGGTCGGCTTTAAAGCTTTGAGCTGTGATTGTCACTTTCTTAGGAGCAGGCGTGGCTGTAGCAGCTGCTGGTGTGGATTCTTTCGCCGCTGGAGCAGGTGTCGCTGTGCTCGTTGTTCCATTGCTTGAACTACACCCCGCTATCAAAACCGTTAACGCAATCGCACTCATTGTAGACGCTTTCTTAACTTTCATGTTTGGTTCCCCTTTCGAATCGCTTCTCACTTGGTTGCTACATTTTTGATTATAAAGGGAGATTCTACCATGAGCGATGTGTCGTATTACGCTTAGTATGTCGTATGTTACGTACCTGATTGCTTCACTTCAGAGATATTAATCCCGAAATGCTTTTTGAATATTTTGCTAAAATGCTCCGGTGATTCATAACCGATTTCTTCCGAAATCTCATAGCGTCGTTTATCCGTCGTGAGAATAAGACGCTTCCCTTCTTCCATCCGCAGCTTCGTAACATAGTCCCAGATGTTCGTTCCCATCACCTTTTTGAACAAATAACTCAAATAATTTGGGCTCAAATGTACCGCATCTGCGATATCCTGCAGCTTCAACCCTTTATCACAAAAATGACCTTCTATATACACTTTCGTCTCATACACGATCCGGTTATTCGCCTCATCTACCCCTGCTATGGTTAAGTCGGGATTGGGATTGACGCTGTCTTTATCCTCAATATAGAACATGTAGTGCCCCTTATTGGTTTCACAACAAGTTAAGCTCTCAAGCGCTTCCTTGTACATCACCGGCCACTGCGTAATGCCTTCGCGGATACGACTGATGCCTATCTGACTCTTTACATTCAAATATTTCAGCAGATTCGTATGAATCATCTGGGCCACCATCAACAGCTGGTTCACACGCATCGAGCCCCTGCTCTCCTCTTCTGTAATTTGCAGCAGCAAGGTGAAGATGGAATTATGATTATTGAAAACAAGATGGCTCCACTGACTCGCGGTTTCCTCCATAATGTTCAAAGCTGCGTATTTTAACAAATTGCGATCCTTCAACGTGGAAATTTCCTGATCATGAATACCACCGCGTTCTAAGGATAATTTGACGGTCAGCATGCTAAAATACGTCCCATCCATTCGATGATCTAGTGTCTCTCTTATAGCAGGGACCTCTGACTCATGGATCGTTCCTGTCATCAATTCATTTAAAAAGTAATTTGTCTCATGCGTCATGTGGCCAGGCAGGGTACGTGAGCCTTCCCAGTTCGCGAAGCGTTGACCCTTCTCTTCCTTTTCCTTCAACAGCTTGGTCACAACCGAAATGAGATGCGGCGGCGTTATCGGCTTAACTAGATACTCCTTCGCTCCAAAACGGATCGCTTTCTGAGCATACTCAAACTCACCATGCGCCGACAAAATGACGATCGGAATCGATGGATCCTCCAAGAAGATGTTTTCAATCAATTCAATGCCATTCATCTTCTCCATCTGTATGTCTGTAAACACCAGGTCAATTTTCTCCAAATGTATAAAATCAAGCGCCTCAAACCCGTTATACGCGATGAAGACCTCGTTAATGTCCAATTTAGACTGCTTCAAAATCGTCGCAACACCTTTGCAAATCATCGGTTCATCGTCAACAACTAAAATATTAACCATACTGCCACCTCATTCGTTTACTTGCCACAATTCCATTCTATTGTACAACAATCGATGTGAATAGGTGTTATATTACGCTTATCGTGTGGGATGTGTGGATGATGCTGTAGCATGGGGTTAAGTCGATTTTTTCGAGTTAGGGGGCTGCTTTGGACGGGATTGATACGTAACTCGATTTTTTCGAGTTACGGAGATGATTCGGCTTCGCTCGACGCGCGTAACTCGATTTTTTCGAGTTACGGAGCTACTTTGGCCTCGCTCTACGCGTGTAACTCGATTTTCTCGAGTTACGGAGCTACTTTGGCCTGCACAGACTCACGTAACTCGATTTTTTCGACTTACGGAGCTGCTTTGGCCTCACTCGACACACGTAACTCATTTCTCAACTCCCACTACTTGACACGATGCAACAAAGCAATCGCTTTTTCAGATATCATAAATTTATGACTTCTAATCGATCCTCTACCGATTGGAATAACCAAACCTTTTGCTTCCATATCTCGCAATACTTTTCGGCAAGTCTCACTTTTAAGCTACAACCATATGCATACGTCCGTCAAACGAAAAGGTTTATTACCTAGCAACGCGAACCTCAAAACTTCCCGCTCATAAACAGGCAGTTGGAGCAACCCGACACCTTCCACGTTTCCCATTCGGCCGATTAATTCATACAGATTTCTTTGGCAAAAAGTCGGCTTCTTCTCTAGCTCATCCCGGCTATACGGAAAATAAGTGTAACCAAGTATCGCAACTGAACGTGCACGCGCACGCTCGAATGAGAAACGGTCCCGCGAGATTTTCTCAGCATGAGTGACAAAGCTGTCCTCTTCGAATACAGTCCGTATTTGAGGGTGAAATACATCGCCATAAATCTTCGCTCCCGACAAGCTCATCCATTTCAAATTCAAGCACCAAACCATCTAAAGTCCCCAACACAGGCAGTAGCACTTCTTCCAATAGTTTCTTCGTTCCTGTCAGGTCCCTTTGCAGCATCTCTAACCTCTGACCGCTTGCATGCCTAACTTGCTCTTCCCAAAAGAATGCGTACTCCTTTTCGAACGATCTGACCATCACATCATCTCCTTAAAAAATAAAAACGCCGCCAGCTCCAATAAAGAGCTAACGGCGTGTGCTTCACGCGTAAAATCAATGTTATTTTCACGATACCAAAATACTAGGGACTTAGCAAAAGAAATCTTATCTCTTATCTCTTATCTCTTATCTCTTATCTCTTATCTCTTATCTCTTAATTAATTTGAAATCATCATAATGAAAACCTGGTGCAACTACACAAGAAACAAGAACAGGTTCATCACCTAATGGTCGCGCCATTTGCCATACATGAGCTGGAACAAGCGCTTGTGGATGCTGACCGTTCAGCACATCAGGACCTAGAATAATTTTCTGTGTCGCTTTTGGCTGCTCACTCGTTCCTCCTAATGTAAGCTCGATTGGGCTGCCAGAGTGCCATAACCATAACTCGTCGGACAATACGGTGTGCCATTCAGAAAATTCATCGGGATGAAGCAAGAAATAAATCGAAGTTGCCGCGTATCGCGAGCCAGAGTAAGCTTCATGTAGCACCTCTTTTGGAATTTCAAAGGAAGCCTTCCATAGCTCTTTGTACCATCCGCCTTCAGGGTGCGGTTTTAAATCCAATGTTTGAACAAGTGGTGAAAGTTGTTGGGTAAGCATATGATTTCTCCTATTTCTCTCTAAACTAACAAAGTATGAATTATACCATAGAGAAGTCACATTTTGTATGAAAAAAAATTCCCGAAACCCCCTGGCTTAAACCACGTATTGAAAAAGTATTGAATCTAACAAATGCTGGGAAACGAGGGATGAAGATGTCAACCAACACGAACCTTCAATTGCGTGAAGCGAAAGATCGGATGTTTCAACTGCACAAAGCAGAACGCAAAAGAACTGATCTTCTGAAAAGAGTATATGAGCAAGAACGTCTCATTCTACGATTAGAATTACAGCTTGCGTCTGAGCAAAAGGATGTCGAACAATTAACGCGATTAACACTTACGAATCTATTCCACACCATTCTTCGCAGTAAATCCGAACAACTCGAATTGGAACGACAACAAGCTCTAACGGCAGCACTCCAATTGGAAGCAGCGAAGCAGGAGCTTCAGGAAGTACAAAAATCATTAATCCAAGTAGGCGATGACCTCGCCAATTATCAACGAGCAGAAGACGATTACAAGCGACTAATGACCGCAAAAGAATCCGCCCTTTTAAATACACCTTCATTATCAAGAGAGTTAGAAATAATGGACGATGAAATCGATGATCAAAAGCTGTTAGTAAAGGAGCTTCAAGAAGCGTTGACAGCTGGAAAACTTGTACTCGCTTCCTTAACAGATGCTTCCAACAGCTTGGAGAAAGCAGAAAATTGGGGAAAATGGGACCTATGGGGCGGCGGCGGCATGATAAGTACGCATGCCAAACATAGCCATGTGGATGATGCCAAACGGTTCATTCATCAAGCGAATCACCAACTTCTGAATTTTCGCGATGAGCTAACTGACTTGAACCGTAGCTTCCACATTTCAATTGATATCAGTGACACGCTAAAAATGGCTGACTATTGGTTTGATGGACTCATTGCTGACTGGATTGTACAAGGTCGTATCCAAAATTCGCAAAGCCAAACGCTTTCAAGCATAAATAAAATTCGACCTGTCGTTGCGCAGCTGCAAAAAGAGCATTCTTCCGCAGAGGCGACGCTTTCCGGTCTGATATCGAGACGGATCCAGTGGATCGAAGAGTCTAACTTGGACAATTGACTAAAAGAGCCATTCCCAACCAAAGTTGAGAGTGGCTCTTTCCATGCTGCAGTCTATTATTTCTCCATTTGTGCTACTTGTATAAAGGACCAAAGCTGCTACACGCTCTGAAATCTGCGCCCTCAGGATCGGAAGTCCCAAAGTTGCTCCAAACGCGAGGACGGAAAATCTGCTCTTTGGCAACATTATGCATCGAAACAGGGATGCGAAGAATAGCAGCAAGCGTGATTAAATCTGCCCCAATGTGGCCGTAAGAGATTGAGCCGTGGTTGGATCCCCAGTTATCCATTACGGAGTACACATCAGTGAATGATCCTTCTCCAGTCAAAATAGGTGCAAACCACGTTGTCGGCCAGGTCGAATCTGTACGGTCGTCTAGTGTCTGATGCACATCTTCAGGAAGGTCGACGGAGTAGCCTTCTGCCAACTGCAGCACAGGCCCTAACCCTTTGACTAAATTAATACGTGACATAGTAACTGGCATTCCGCCTTTAGTTAAGAAATCGGTGGAATAGCCGCCCCCACGGAAATATTCAACAGATGCTGGGCGCCATGAAGTCGCTGCTAAGCAATCCGTTACTTCTTGATCAGAAATTTCCCAGAACGGCTTCATCGCTGGTTTACCATCGCGCGATTGTTGACCTGTGCCGTCCAATGCAGCAGGTCCTGAGTTAATTAAATGCAGAATCCCGTCTTTCGCAGCACCAGTAAGGGTATGTCCTGTTACTCGTTTCACCGAGTCTGGACTCCAATATGTTCGTACATCAGCGAAAATTTGAGCTGTATTCGTCAACAAGTTCCCGAACAACATCACGACGCCATTCAAACTATCGTTTTCAGTCGCAACCAGGTAAGGAGCACGCTTGCCATTCCAGTCAAAAGATGTGTTTAACATGGCTTCCATAAAGTCGCCATTCGGGAAGTGATCCGTCCAATGACGCTGGCCTTGAAAACCGGAAAGAATGGCATTATGCCCAAGTGCCTCTTCACCGAACTCGATATCTTCCAAGCGCGGATTGCCGACCATCAGGTCGCGTACGATCATCGTCATTTTGACAACTGTTTCCCAATCCTGATCTTTCTTCTCACGGGTCGTTTGAATCGCAATTGGATTCTTATCAGGGCCTTCAACGCAGTTCTCTTTCACCCAATTCAAAGCTAATTGATATTCTTCGGGATCAAAAATTTCTTCATCCATTCGGCGCACCAATTCTGACATATCGACATACTCATTGCGCATGCCCAAATAGTTTTGGAACAACTCCTCGTTCACGATCGAGCCGGCAATCCCCATGGAAACGGAACCGATAGAGAGGTAAGATTTCCCCTTCATATACGCCGCAGCAAGCCCTGCCTTCGCAAATCGGATCAATTTCTCATGAACATCTTGTGGAATCGTTGTCGTGCCGGCATCCTGCACATCTTTCCCATAAATTCCGAAGGCTGGTATGCCTTTTTGTGCATGACCAGATAAAACAGCTGCCAAATAAACCGCGCCTGGGCGCTCAGTTCCATTGAAGCCCCAAATGGCTTTCGGTGTAGAAGGATCCATATCCATTGTTTCTGTTCCATAGCACCAGCAAGGTGTGACTGTGATAGAAACGCCTACGCCAGCTTTCGTGAACTTATCTGCACAAGCCGCAGCTTCAGCTACTCCGCCGATACATGTATCAGCAATGACACATTCGACAGGTTGACCATTTGGGTATTTCAAGGTTTCGCTTAATAAAGCCGCAACTCCCTTAGCCATATTCATCGTTAGCTCTTCAAGCGACTCACGAATACCTTTTCTTCTGCCGTCAATCGTTGGGCGAATACCAATTTTCGGAAACTCTTGTTTCCATCTGAAATCACTATTTGTCATAACCAATCATCCTCCTCGATATGTAAAAGCTACTACTCGCTAATCTCACGCTTCGTAAATTAGAGTTATCGGTAATTCTTTTATTGGCTAATTACGCCTTTTCTTAAAATAATATTGGCATACAGCGCCTTTTCACTTGTCGCCACAATCGCATAAGCTTTCTTTGCGCGCTCATAAAAAGCAAACCTTTCCACGTACTCAATGGCGGGAGTCGCATGTTCTCGAATGATCCCCTCGTATTCACTCCAAATCGGTGTTTCGACAGGATCACCAGGTACGACAGCCATGAGCGCAACAGGTTGTTCGCCGTATGTATCTAGTGGATACAGCGATAACACCGCTTTCAATAGTTCCGGTACTCCATGACCATCACAACGCAAAAGCCGGTTTGTATGACTAGCAGCCGGGAAATTCCCATCTGCCAAGATGATTTCATCCCCGTGTCCCATCTCCATTAGCACTTTGAGCAGCTCCGGCGAAAGTATGGAAGGTATCCCTTTTAACATCATCAACATCTCCTAATTAAATGTGTGTTATCGATAACTCAAAATTAACAACTTTATAGCTTGCTGTCAATCCTTTATTTCTATACAATATGAAATAAACATAAACGGCCTAGCAAAGGAGAGTACCCAGTGATAACAATCTATGACATCGCCGAAAAGGCCGGAGTTTCCGCGATGACGGTTTCACGAGTGATCAATAACACAGGCCGCATCAGCGAAGAGACGCGCAAGCGCGTAAGGAAAGTCATGGATGAACTCCACTATATTCCGAATGCCTTAGCTCGCAGTCTCGTATCCCAGAAGACACACCTCATATCCTTACTCATTACGGATATTACGAATCCGTTCTATACAACCTTAGCCCGAGGCGCCGAAGATGCAGCGAAAAAGGCGGGATATCGTTTGCTTTTTGCCAATAGTGATGAGGATTATGTGAAAGAGAAGGATTACGTAGATATGATTCTCTCTACTCGTGTCGATGGCGTGTTATTCGCACCAGCTGGCGATCACTCCCACGACAACTTACTGCAGCTGAAGAAGCATCAGATTCCATTCGTTGTATTAGATCGTGAAATTCCTGGAATTGATGCAGATGTCGTGCTTGGGGATAGCAAAGAAGGTGCCCGCAATCTTGTGGCGCATTTGATCGCGCTTGGTCATCACCGTATTGCGTTAGTAAATGGTAAACAAGACGTGTCAACGGCTCGACTGCGATATACGGGATATAACGAGGCACATCTCCTTAATGGTCTTGCTCTTGATGAGTCGCTTGTTGTACATCTGGGTTTTCGAGATTTTCAAGATGATTCCGCCCTCGATGAGCTGTTCCAGCTTAATGACCCGCCTACCGCTATTTTTGCAGCTAATAATATGTTGGCCGTCGGTGTTATTCAATCGCTGCGCCAGCGTGGTTTACAGGTACCAGGAGACATTTCTGTCGTTTGCTTTGATGACTTCGGACCTACCGGCGCGATCAACCCGTTTCTTACGGTAGCCGCCCAACCAGCTTATCAATTTGGCCAACTAGGCATGCAGCTCCTAATAGAACGTATCGAAGGCGAAGCTAGCGTGGTATCTCGCAGAATCATGCTGCCATCCGAGTTAATCATTCGCTCATCGACGCAACAGCTATTACCGCTCACCACATAGAGAAATCGAGGCTATTGCTCTTCCCATTTATGAACAATAGCCGCAATGATCTCTTCTTTCGTCTCCTCCGTCAACCCATTCCTAAGCTCCGTTATAAACTCAATAAATAACAGCGATAAGAGCTCATTCATCTCCATATTCAATCGTTGGTGATGCTTCCAATTCATATCATCGAAGAAAACACGCATCCGATTAACCTCAGCGGGGTGTAATCTGACATTTAACGTTAGAAAGGCAGCCCTCTCTGCTTGGCTACCCTGAAAGGAGAGCCCCCACTGAAAACCGGGAACACTTCCGGGATTTGGTCGATCCGCCGCGTTTGTACTCGCAACAACACCGCCAAATTTACTCCTTAATTGCAAAATATATGTATATAGATCCTTGCCTTTTCGGACGTGATCCATAAAATTATCGAATAAAAGCTTAACGAGAAACGTTTTATTGATTCCGCTCAACTCATCTTGCGATGTGTATACTATATCCTCCAAGAAAGCATCTGCTCGGTCAAAATAGTCGCGAGGCGCTCGTACTTTAACCGTATGGTAGATGTCCGTCTCTCCCCTCTGAAATAAGCCCGTCCATGATTTTAATGTGAGCATCGCGCATACCCCCTTCTTCTCCCTCTTAAACTATTATTCCAAATCTAGCACAATAATGACTACAACACGGCTCACTTGAAAAAAAGCTGGCATCTCATAAACGAATTTCACACTTTTCGCATACACTAGTTTAAATGAACCTACTTTAAAGCGGTAAAACCACGCTCCTCGCCCTTTGTGACGGTGGGCTTTTTGTTGTTAGATCAACTCATTTGAAAGGGGGACATCGGATGGAAGATACGAAGTTAGACACACTCAGGGGACGTATAGACGAAATCAACCAAGGACTCTTGGAGCTGCTCTCCGAAAGAGCGCAAATTGTCCAAGAAATCGGATTCGAGAAAGAAAAACAAGGCGTGCCGAAATTCGACCCACTGCGCGAGAAAAGCATGCTTGAATCATTAGTCACTCGAAATACAGGCCCGTTCGAGGACGATACCATTCGTCACCTGTTCAAACAAATTTTCCAAGCTTCGCTATCTTTGCAACAAACGGAACATAAGAAACAGCTGCTCGTTAGTCGAAAAAGACAACAAGCCGATACCATCATTCAGCTTGGCCCCGCTGCTATCGGAGGAAGTAAGCCCATCATGATCGCAGGTCCCTGCTCTGTCGAAAGCTATGAGCAAGTACGCGCGGTTGCTGCCGCCTTGAAAAACGCTGGCGTCACGGTTATGCGCGGAGGCGCCTTCAAGCCTCGTACATCTCCCTACGATTTCCAAGGACTTGGCCTAGAAGGATTACAAATCCTCAAAGAAGTCGCCGATGAATTCGGACTTCAGACTATCAGCGAAATCGTGGATCCCGCACACATAGAAACTGCAGGTCAGTACATTGATGTGATACAAATTGGTGCAAGAAATATGCACAATTTTGAACTGCTGAAAGCGGCCGGTGAGGTTCGTATGCCGATTCTTTTGAAGCGCGGCTTATCCGCAACGATCGATGAATTCCTTCATGCTGCTGAGTACATCCTCTCTCGAGGCAACACCCAGGTTATGTTGATTGAGCGAGGCATCCGCACCTATGAACGGGCAACGCGGAATACCCTCGATATCTCCGCCGTTCCAATTCTGAAGCAAGAGAGCCACTTGCCTGTCCTCGTCGATGTGACCCATTCCACCGGCCGCAAGGACATTTTCGCACCTTGTGCCAAGGCTGCCCTAGCCGCAGGCGCGGACGGGATTATGGTGGAAGTCCATCCGAATCCACCGACAGCCCTCTCCGACGCACAGCAGCAGCTGACGATTGAGGAGTTCAATCAGTTTTACGCCGCGATCCAGCGTTCGGGATTGCTTTAATGGCGGTGCGGCTGGCGACGCGTGCCTGGTTATGGGCAAGAGGGAGTTACTCGAATTTTTTGAGCAACTCCCTCACTTCCGGCCTCGCCGCGCACCTGTTACTCGAATTTTTCGAGTAACTCCCCCGCAGCAAAAAAAGCCCCAACTCCACTAAAAGTGGAATTGGAGGCTTCTCTATCTAAACCGTTTTATCTACAAAAGAAATTTTGTTATGCTCAGCAAATTTCTTCAGTTTAGCAGCCATTGCCGCGATATCAAAGCGATTCAATGTTTTGTTATATACCCAACGCGGCGACTTGCCGGTAAGCTCTATTATGATTTGACCAGGCGCGTGTACAATCTCTTTAATATTTTCCGCACCAAGCACTAATTCACGAGCTAGACCTCGCTTCGAAAGATTCGTTTTCGTTACTCGCAAGTAGGGTCTCCGCACAAAATAAATGAGTGCTCCGACGACCAAATAGCTAAGCGTTGTATACCAGTACATCTTGTCCCCTTCGGTTTTCGTCAACGTAAACAACAAGAAGAGCGAGACTACGATGAAAAACGCAGCCAACAAAATGCTTCTTCCTTTAAATACGACCGGACGATCCGGATCTGTTGAAATTGGCGCCTTCCCCTGCTTCGTACGGGTTAGGTTTGCCTTTTTCGTATTTTTACTTACCATTCTTTCCCACTTGCGTGACATACCTTTCACTCCCTGCGTAATAGTTACCAAACTCTTCTCCTCATAATCCCACACTTACGTCAGAATGTCGATATTTAGCTTATCCCGTATACAAAAAGAAGCCCATTCAAGGCCCCTTCACCGCATCTTATTGTTGTTTCCGCACACAGCATATTGTGCGCATGTTCTAACTATCTCTCATACCTGCATCCGATATGACTTCGGCGTCATGCCAAGCACTGTTTTAAACACACGAGAAAAGTAAGACCCACTCTGAAAGCCTACCTCCTGCGCGATAAAGCTTGCTGATTTGGACGTCGTTTCAAGCATGAGACAGGCTTCCTTCAATCTGCGGGAAATAATAAATTCCGTAATCGTTCGCCCTGTTGACTGACGAAAGATATGAGATAAATAAAAGGTAGAGAGATGTAAATCCTCTGACATCCGTCTTAGATTGAATTTCTCCTTATAATGTCTTTCGATCCATTCTGTCATCTGCCCAGCTGTATGATGACTTCTCAGCTTCGGCTTTTCCTTTTGAACCAGACAAATCTCACTTCCACAGGACTCAAGCTGTTGTAGCAAAGCAAGTAAACATAGGACGAATTCTTCCTGTTGCTTATAGAGTGAGACGCGACTCATTTTGCAATGTAGATGTTCATAAAACTTAGCAACATGTTGTTGATTAGGAATCACCTGACAGGTTAACGACTCCTTCCAAAGCAGGTGAAACCAACTACGAATGCCATTAAATGCATGAAGCGCAGCATCCAATCTGTAGGGATCGAACATGAGCACAGAACGGACAAACGGACCTTGAATTTGAATGCGATGCAATTGAAATGGCTGAAAGAGCAGCAGGCTTCCCGGTTCGACGGTATACCAGCGTTTGTTCACCTCGACACGACCAACGCCTTCGTACACATAAAGGAATTCCATACAGGAATGTGCATGATAGACTTCCCAATTCAGCTTACGACTCGATTTCTCGTGATTCAAATGAAAAGGTTCTCTGGTGACATCAACACTTGTGCTAAGTTTCAACAGCCATTCCTCCCGAGATTGGAAATAGTTGGACGATTCGCGTGTGAGCACACTCTATCACATTTTCAAATAAATCAATTGTACAAAAACTAGGAATTCCTGTGTTTTGTTTAGGTATTACACGCATTACAAAAAAAACAGACCCCGTCATTTCCCCCTCTTCGAGAAAAATGTACAGGATCCGTTTTTCCTAGATTACTTACACGTTAACCTTTTCTACCCGTTTATCCGGTGGTTCCAAATGCTCAGGTGATTCTTTCCCCTCACCAACGAGCTCCCGTGCTGAATTTTTAAATTCATGCAACGTACGACCGACAGCACGACCGAGTTCCGGCAGTTTAGATGGTCCAAACAATACCAACACCACAACTAAAATTAACATGAGTCCAGGTAATCCGATATTTTGCAGCATACGAACATCAACTCCATTTCCTTAGTCTTGGTTATGGTGCTTAGGATACACAGCTACAGCTTCAATCTCAATCAACCAATCCGAGCTTACGAGACTTGCAATCCCTACCGTAGAGCGCGCTGGCTTCACAGGATTCTCTTTTGTACCGAAAAATTGCGCATACGCGTCAAACCAACCTTGATAATCAAATTTACCTTCTTTGGCTGCATCCGGTGTTACATAGACCCTGAGATAAGCGACATCTGCAAGTGTGAGTCCTTTATCTTTTAATTGTGTTTCGATGGCTTTTAGAATGCCGATCCCTTGCGTTTTCGTATCCCCATATCGTTCATAGACGGTCTTGCCATCTTTATTTATGACAGGCGGCACGGTTCCACTTGTGAATAAATAGGAGGAACCCGCAGGAACTGACACACCCGCAGCTATAGATGAAGCAGGATTGCCATAGAACTCGACTTCATTGATAGGCTCTGCATTGTATTTACTCGATTTCTCAGCACCTGCCGCATATGCACTTACACAAATCAGGCATGAACCAACCGTAACGGCCATGATCGTTTTCCACTTTTTCGTTATGTTCATCATGATTCACTCCTTCTCCTCTACTCTTTCATTACTCGCTCATGAATTTCTGTAACAACTTTCCGCGCAGACTCAATTGCTCCTGCTTGCCAAGCAGTAATGTAGCTGATGTGCTCCCCTGCCAAATAAATACGGCCATCTGGCTTACATAGAGTTGGATAGTAGTTTTTACGATCATCCGCTGTATAAGAAGCCCAGCCTCCGAGATTATATTTAACCTTTTTCCAATCCACGGAGAAAGAGGCTTCAAATTCTTTATGGTATTGCGGATGTATCTTCGCCCCTTGGCTCAAGGCATAATCTTCACGAGCAGCAAGTGACATATTACCAATTTTATCGGCATTGCCTCCAAACGTATAATAACCAAGTAGAATACCTTTTTTGGAGAAATAATCGTTCGGCGGGTAATAGATGTTAGCAATATCCATATTCGTCAAGGAGTTACCGCCATAAATCATTTCATCTTCTTCCCAGAAGCGACGCTTAAATTGGAGACCAATTTTGCCTGCTGATGCGTAGCTAATCTTCGCAATAGCCGTCGACATCTCAGGAGAAAAGTCCGCTTTAATGTCCTTCAGAACAGGCAGCGGGATCGTGCAAATGCAGAAATCACCAGAAACTTCTTTGTTTGCACCCGTGTTCAAATCTTTATACAAAATACGAACGCCATCAGAAGATTGTTTAATTTCGTGAACTTCCGAATTGAATTGAATTTTGTCGCCCACGCGTTTCTCGAACGCTTTGGCAATCATATCCATCCCACCTACCGGGTGGAACATCATCATTTGCTGATCGTAACCATATTCGCTGCTAAAAAATTGACCAAAGCCGGAATTAATAATTGCCTTTAAGCTAAATGGATCCTTGCGAACACCGGAGTCAAATTTACCACCCGGCTCTTCCACATAACCCGCCCTACTCGATCCTTTATAGAACAGATCCGCATTCAAATCACCTTCACTTTTCAAATACGCAACAAGCTTCGTTTTCTCTTCTGTTGTCAAAGGTAGATCTAATGCTTTCTGATTAACAGCCTTAGCCAGCATCTCTGCGACATAACCGCGCACATCAGCTTTTGCGTGTCTCTTCGGAACTTTCACCCCTGATAACTCGCCAACATTTTCATTATAGTAATAACCACTATCGTTCACGTTGTTAAAAGGCTCTATCGCAACACCAAATTTGCGTGCATAATCCAACGTTACATGAAATTGGGGAATGCGCATCGGCCCTGCGTTAAAATACATGCCATTATCAAAGCGTGCGACCTGTTTAGCGCCACCAACTTCCGTAACTGTCGTTCCTCTACGAACTGTCCATGCTCGTCCACCAGACCGTGCTCTCGCTTCTAGAATGGTGCACTGATAACCTGCATTTCCAAGTTCATATGCCGCTGTCATCCCGGCAATCCCTCCGCCAAGGATGATCACTTTCTTTCCGTTACGGTTTGTCGAGGTAAGATCCCTTCCGGATGGCGGTGTATAATCTGCGGCCTTCATCGTTTCCGGGGAGAGTAGTCCTAAAGTACCCATCACACTGAATATTGCGGCTGACCCTCCTAATTTGCCGACTGTTGTCAAAAATTGTCTACGTGTAATTTGATCTTCCTGGATCGGTGTCTTCTCCATACTTCCATCTCCTCGTGTATAAGTTTGGCTATCCGCTACTTAAACGTAACAGCGAGAAGATGAATAGTCATTAATTTGTGTTAGGTTACATTACATAAATATTACTTATATCAAGATAACCAACGTTTATTTGATCGTTTTTCCATTAAATGATAGAGTCTCATTAATCGGTGTCATATTAAAGTTAATTTACCTTACATTAAAACTGGAGGGATAGGCTGATGATGACAAAGAAGAAAGTCATTCAAATTGGAATCGTAAGTGAACTGACAGGATTAACCGAAAGGCAAATTCGTTATTACGAGGATCGTAAGCTTATTTTTCCAGATCGGAGCAAGGGAGGCGTTCGGAAGTATTCCTTCGAGGATATTCAAACCATTATAGATATACACACGAAGCTTTCTGACGGCTTTCACACCGTAGAATTAAGACGAATGCTGGCTGGCTCCTAGCACACGATTACCAACTAGATAGGAGGACTACTATGCAAATCAAAGAAATGATGTCATTGGTCGAACATTTGACTGAACTGCGCACACGTATTATACGGGTCCTCATCGCCGTTATCCTCACCTTAATCCTTGGATTCATTTTCGCAGAGCACATTCTACATTATCTCAAACAATCCCCTGTTGCTTCCGGCATTACTTGGCATGTATTTTCACCGATGGATGCCATTCGCATTTATATGCTTCTCGCATTCGCCGTTTCACTCACTTTAACTCTCCCTTTCATTCTCTATCAAGTATGGGCATTCGTGAAAAAAGGACTTACCAAAGAAGAACAAGTCGCTACTTTGCGTTACATACCTTACACGTTCATGTGCTTTCTAATTGGTTTAGCTTTTGGTTATTTCGTTGTCTTTCCGATGTGTATGAGGTTTACAGTAGGCATAACTCAAAATTTAGGTTTAACACAGACCTATGGCGTCGCTCAATACTTTAGTTTTATGTTAAACATTATCATTCCACTTTCACTAGCCTTTGAACTCCCTATTGTCGTGATGTTTCTTACGAAACTGAAGCTGCTCAACCCTAAATTACTGAATAAAGTCCGTCGCTATGCCTATCTGATTTTAATTATTACTGCCAGCTTGATTTCACCTCCCGATCTCATCTCTCATCTGATGGTAGCCATTCCTTTGTTCGCACTTTATGAGATCAGCATAGTATTGTCTCGCTTCGTTTATAACGGGCAACTACGGGAAGAAGGTCTTAGACAAGTCGAATACGGCGTCTCTTAAAATAGTGCTACTCACATATTGTCGATTTTCACCAATTCGGATATAGTTACTTCATAAATGACCTGCAGAAAAGGTGAACTATGCGAATTGAACAGTTAATCTATATTATCGAAATTAGTCAAACAGGTTCTATTTCATTAGCAGCCGAAAAGCTTCACGTGTCCCAGCCTAACATCTCTCAAGCCATCGTCAGCTTAGAGGAAGAGCTTGGCGTGAAGCTTTTTAACCGTTCACGTATCGGCGCCGTACCTACAGAAGATGGCAAATTAATTATTAGTAAAGCAATCGAAATCATGAATAAAGTGGAAGAACTTCGTGAAACTGCTGGGTTCCAATTCAATCAACTTTCAGGTTCTCTTTCCATCGCTTCTGTACCAAGCCTTTGCTTAAGTGTACTTCCCCCAACGCTAGCTATTTTCAAAAATAAGCATAAAGATGTCGAACTTGTCATGATGGAACTGAATTATCCACAGATCATCCAAGAGGTTCTAAGTGGACAAGTTGATTTAGGACTGATCGCTGTTTCACGGAATTATCAAAACCAACACGCTCAACTAGTCTCGGAGCATCTGATGGACTGCCGAATTATGGCCTATGTGGGTAAAAGTTCTCCATTATCCCATCGGAAGAGCATCAGTATTGATGAACTTATTCAAGAACCACTACTGATTTCTTCCGATTTCCTGATTAATATATTCAAACAGCATGGAGAGCCTAACCTTTTACTTAAGTTAGGGAATTCAGAGGCAGCTAAACGAATTATTGCTGAAGGCATCGCGATCGGCTTTTATACCGAGACTGGCATGCGATATGACCCTTATTTGGAAACGGGAAGCATTGTCGCACTGGAAGTCACTGGTGTCGATTTAGAAGTCTCCTTCCGTTCCATCCGGTTAAAAAGCCGTCACTTATCCTTACCTTCTAAAGAATTTACCAAAGAACTCAAAACCATTATAGCTGCAATGTGAGTTAAGCCATATCACTCACTTTGGCTTGATTCGTCGTGTTAAGTTCTCGCGTTTTCCCTTTTATCATGGCATAACTGGCTGCAATTACTACGATCAACACATTTCCAAGCAATAAGGGAACCGATAATCGACTTAATAATAGGTACCCCTGAAACACAAGCAACCCCACAGCTATTACCACTATCGTGTAAAGTAGCAAAGGCTTCATCGTGAAAGGTGCATTTTGATATAAGTCTGGGTATTTACGTGGAAGTTTGGCAGCGGATAGGACGGGGAAAACACTGGCGATGAGCAAGATGCCTACACCTAGTTGAGAAATGGTAGCCAGAGAAACGCCGGTCACAATAGGGATGATCCCCAGTATATAGTAAAAGGTGAGCAGCCAGTGCGGAGTTCCGAATCGCCGATTCACCTTTCCAAACCCAGCAGGCAGCCAGCCATCACGACAGGCGACCAGCATTCCCCTGGTTACCCACGAGAACGTCACATTTAGTGTAGACGCCAATGCGAACATCGCTCCACCGATTACAAAAAATAAGAACAAAGGCTTCGGCAGTATCGATGTAGCAACGTCAATCAACGATTCCCCTGCAACTTCCGAGATCGGAAGTACCCCTGTCGCAACAATACCCATACCAATATAAAGAATGCCTACAATCCCGGAACTAATGAGAATCGCCAAGGGGATATCTCGTTTTGGCCGTTTCATTTCGCCACCGAGTTCGACCACTGCATAGGCCCCGCCAGAAGCAAAGGAGGTCATGCCAACGGCCATCAGAAAGCCACTGATGCCTTGGGGGAAATAGGAACTCGGTTGAAATACCGAATAGTCCACCTCAGACATTCCCCATGCAACGAATATGATCAGCGATAACATTTTGATTAGAATAAGCATCTTCCCTAATGTTGACATGAATTTAATACCGAGCAAGTTGATGAGATAGAAAAACGTCAATACCACAAAAGCTACTGGCATAATCGGAATACTGGCGACGATACCCTGAAAGTATTGTGCAAATGAGATGGCATACACAGCTATCGTCAGATGACCAAAAGTAAACAAGCTCAGATACACAAAGCCCGCCTGGGGTGAAAGCAGTCTAGAAGTATACGTGTACATTCCCCCTGTCGTTGGGATAACAGATCCAAGTATCGCGAGTGGAATCGTTATGATCAACATAAACACCGATGAAAGCAGGAAAGCAAGCGGAACCCCTGTCCCTGTTAAGGCAATCGCCAAGCCTGTAATAGAAAGTATACCCGCTCCGACCATTTGTCCTATGGCAATGCCAATCGCATCCCGAAGCCCTAAAACTTGTTTCAATTTCTCTATTTCGTTCCCCATCCCCACACCAACCTCCTTCACTATGCTTCTTTCCATTTCTGCGTAAACCAAAGATTCCCTTTTTTTCGCAACTCGCATTTGGTTCTCTCTATAAATTTGTCGAAATTAGACTAACATTATTTAGGGCTTTTCCCTCATTGTTCCTTCCCCTTCTTTCAGCTATAGTTACCTCATAACAAACTTTTTGGCATAATCACCCCACCCATCTCATATCATGTATAGTTACTTATTTCTGAAAACCAAATGTAATTTTGCAGAAAACTAAGTTCAAACTTGAAGGGATGCTGATTTCGTATTCTTACTCTAGAGAAAATCCAAAGTATCGAGACACAATGTATTAATCCGCAAGATGCCATTATTATTCGTTTGTTAATCGAGGGCGTTGCTGCTCACGAAATTGTGTATTTAAAAGGAAATTCCTTAGATGAAAAAAAACAAATACTTACTGTGTCTGATGCCACGGGGGGCAAAAGGTACATACACGTATCCAAAACTTGTGTCGAACGGTTTCAAGCCGCTTTGAAGCAATCGAAATATGTAACTAACTTAGGTAATCCTCTTCAACCTACTGTACTGACGAATTTAAGATCAAGCCCATACTTAATTCGAATGAGCATGTCTGACTATGTCGCTAACCGCGCGATGATCACCGAGTTGGACTCCGTCATTCTTCGAACGATTTACATGAGACTTCGCCGTCTGGCTGAACACTTCGCTCTTCCAGAGCTTACACATCTCACAACCGTGAGACTGGAACTGAAAGAACTTGCTCTTGTTTAATTTTGAATGATCGATCAATTGCATATGTAATCTCTTTAAAGGCCAATCGGCCTTTTTTTGCGCACAAAAAAGTGGATCCCCCGTAACTGAGCGGAGATCCACCTATTTCATTCCGTTTGAAGTCGTTGCACACGTTGTCTTCGTTTCAATAATTCCGGTAACGCAATACCTAACATGGTTATGAGTACACCTATCCATTGAAGCCCACTCACGGACTCGTGAAGAACAATAAATGACATGATTACCGCAGTTGGCAGCTCTGCCGCACTCATAATTGTCGCCATACCTCCGCCGATTCGGGGTACACCAATGGCGAAAAATAATGGCGGAATGACCACCCCGAACAAAGCTAGCAGCAAAGCCCATGGCAATAGAGATTCATGTAAAGATCCATTCCATAGGAACTGAGGTGGGAAGATGAGCATGACAATAATAAATGAGCCTGTTTGCATAACCGCGCCTCTAGTAATAGGAGCAATTTGTTTGGCTACTTTACCGCTCATCGCAATGAATAACGCATACGTCAAGGCAGAAAGTAAGCCTAGCCCGACACCTAGCCACGAAGGTGATTCTAGATTGCCTTTTAAATAACCACTTGCCATAATAATTCCGATAAATAAGAAAATAAGTGCGATAAGCTTATCTTTACTAGGACGCTTCCGATCAAGAATGGCTTCTATGACGATACCTATCCATGTAAATTGGAACAATAAAAGAATGGCAAAGGACGCAGATACATATTGTAAGGCCGCATAATAAAAGATACCCGTTAATCCTGAACTCGTACCCACCAGCATAAGCACAAGTGCTTGACGAGGTGAGACACGAAACGTTTCGGCTTCAGGTGAACCCATTTTAGCTGATTTAGCCGTTACGAACGCCATGATCCACAACATGATTAGACCAAAGAAGATTTGTGCACCAACTACCTCACCCACATGAAAGCCAGATTCATAAGCCTTTTTCACAAAGGTCGACAACAGTCCGAAACTGCAGGCACCTATGAGTACGTAAATGTAGTATTTCATGCTAACGACCTCATCAGAATATCTCTGACGGTGTCTCTTGTCATGATTTTATACTGCCCAATCGAGGGCTTCATAAATGATTTATGAACTAACTCTTCAATCCTCTGATCATCAATGCCGTAATACCCTAGTTGACTTGGCGCTCCAAGGGAATTCCAGAATTGACGTAAGGCCTGAATGCCTTCCATCGCAACTTCAAGATCTGTCTTACCAGTGGCATCAATGTCGAACACAGCCATGGCTAGCTTCTTCATACGCGAAGGATCGTCTTCCGCACAATGAGACATCCAGTTCGGGAACACAATGGCTAATCCACCTCCGTGAGGGATATCATAGACAGCGGATAATCCGTGCTCAATTTGATGAGACGCCCAATCTCCTCCATCTGTCCCGCTAGACAATAAACCATTAAAAGCAGTAGTTCCCGCATACATAATCGTCGCTCGATGCTCGATATCTTCCAGGTTCGCCAATAACTTTGGCGCCGCCTCCATCACGGTCAGCAAGACGGCTTCCATAAAGCGATCCATCATCGGAGCATGTTCAGTGCGATGAAAATATTGTTCAAGCACATGTGACATCATATCTACAATGCCATATACCGTCTGGTCCAATGGAACTGATTTCGTATAGGCTGGGTCCAAAATAGAAAAAGTCGGATAAGCGAATGGACTGCTCCAACCGCGCTTCTCATTACGATCCCAATTCGTTATAACCGAAATGTTATTCATTTCAGAGCCTGTTGCGGCGAGGGTTAAAACCGTTCCCAAGGGAAGTGCTCGAGTGGGCTCAGCTTTCCTTGTGATGATGTCCCAGACATCTCCTTCGTAATATACGCCTACAGAGATGGCCTTAGCGCAATCAATCACGCTTCCCCCGCCGACAGCTAGGATGAGATCGATTTGCTCGCTACGGCATAGCTCAATCCCTTTCTTCACAGTTGTCAACCTAGGGTTAGGTTCCACACCTGACATTTCAACAACAGTGGCTTGCCTATCGTGAAGCTGCTTCATCACAGCATCGTATACGCCATTTTTACGGATGCTACCTCCACCATAAACAAGAAGTACGTGTTTCCCTTCATTTCCTAGCTCCTGTTGCAATTGCTTGATCTGACCATCACCAAACCATAATCGGGTTGGATTGTACTGAATAAATGATTGCATATGTGTGTAAACTCCTTCGATGACTAATATCTACAGAAGTATATCACAAGTCGAAATCAATAGCATTGGAAACCCCTACGTTGACAACACATCCTTTCCATAGCAAAAAACCGCACACCTCTTAGTAAGATGTACGGTTTGATGCACTTATATGCGATGTAAAGGCAGGGAGAATGAGATGCTGCAGCCATGGCCCAAGCGGCTTTCCGCCCATATTTGCCCACCGTGATACTGCACAATTTCCTTCGCTATCGCCAGACCCAACCCGCTTCCACCAGAGGTACTGCGCGATTTGGATACCTTATAGAATCGTTCAAAAATATGAGGAAGATCTTCCTCACTAATCCCAACGCCTGTATCACACACCCGAATGACGAGCTCGTAAGGCTCCTCACTAATCTCAACGTGAACATCGATGGCACAGCCGCTTGATGAGAATTTAATCGCATTGTAAATAATATTGGCATACACCTGTTCAATCCGATCCATATCTACAGTCAGCATTTCCTGTCCATCCATCATCGCCATGTTCAGTGTGTAGGTGATTCCCGCATTCGTAGCATCTAGTTCATACTTGGCAAAAAGTTGACGAACAGCGGTCGCGCAAGATGTCGACGCAAGTCTAAAATGAAACTGCTTCGTTTCTAATCGGCTCAGTTGATATAAATCCATAATTAAACGCTGAATGCCGACGATGCGCATATGGACCACGGACAAGTATTTCTTCTGTTCTTCCGGTTCATGAATCACACCATCCAAAATAGCTTCCACATAACCTTGAATCGAGGTCAGTGGCGTCCCTAAATCATGTGAAATATTCGATAGCAGATCTCGCCGCGAAGTCTCCATCAAGATTAACTCATTCGTTCGTTCTTTCACCTTGGATTCGAGATCATTGTATAATCTCGCATTTTCAATCGAAATCGCGGCTTGCGCGGATAATAACTTGATCACGTCTAACCGATCTGATGTGAACGCATTGCGAATTAAATTATTTTCCAAATAAAAGACGCCGACTAAATTACCCTGATGTAGAATCGGTTCACAGAAGATCGATTTACTCTCCGTCCGTCTAATATAAATATCGTTCGCGAAGAGCGTCGAATTCTCCGCATCATCTAGAACAACGCCTTCTTTCATCCGTGCAACATACTGGATCACAGCTTGTGGAACATTGTCCCGTGACTCCAACAAGACAGAACTAACGATACAAGAGTCTTTTCCAGCACTTGCAAGCATTTCCGCTTCAACGTACAAGCTTTCCTTGTCTTTCAGGACGAGAATACTTCTCTCTGCACCTGAAGAATAGGTGACGATTTCCATCAAGCGCTTGATTAACTGCTCCAAATTGACTTCACTAGAAAGTGAACGAGATGTGTTCATAATGGTTTGAAAATCTATCGCTTGTAAGGAATAATCACTAATTTTGGTCGTTGCCCAATCGGGAGACCCACTCAAGTTGGAGAAATAGGTAGGATATTTCAGCACGAGATGGTCTGCTTTCGCTCTAGCTCCCCAACTCACGTATCCATAATACGCATCTATGAGATAGGTTTTGGCGATTTTCTCACGTCCAGCTTGCTTATAGTATTTCCCCGCTAATTCTGATGCGATGGCCTCATGTTGGATAAACCCTTGTTCCCTAGCTTGCCGTATGGCATTCTCATACCCTTGCTCTGCCCGCTGACCATGACCTGTCACACGATCCCATTCTGCTCGCATCAGTAGACTGAGGTGCAAGAAATTCTCCGGACAATGCGAAGCCCATTTATCCATTTTCCGAAGCATTTTCTTCACTTGTTTAGCGAACCATTTGCGATCATTTAGCGAAGCTTCTGGGTACTGAGCGGCAATGGAAAGAACAAAATAGAAATAATTCTCTGGCATATGAAATAATCCGAAAGAGGCGGACTGACGTGACTCCGCTGTTCTGCCCATTTCTACCGCTTCTTCATATTGCCCAAACAAAAACGAAAGCATCATTTTCTTGACACTATATACGTGAATGATAACTTGATTGGAATGTACTTCTAATTTCTGGACAAACGCTTTCTCTTCTGCCTCATCATTCCCGATAAGCAATGGATTCAGCGTCTTTCCTTCCAAGTTCAATATGACCATGCGCAGCATTTCCATCATAAGTAGAGTATCATGATGATTGGTTTGCTCCAGAATTCGGTAATTTTTCACTAAATCCTCATAGACATCAGAGAGAACAGCACCTTGCAAATCTTTAACTAAAACTTGGTACGTAAGCGCATAACCCGCAAATACCAAGTCACCGTCCTCGATTCCACTTCGGAATGAATCTTTCAGAAGCTCCAGACCATTATGAAGTGGCTTCACCCATGGGGTAACAAACAAACCGAATGAAAAATAGCTTTTACTCCGGAATTCATGTGATTGAAATCGCTCGTTCATTCGGTTTCCTAGTTGTCCGTATAGATAACCGCGTTCATAATCGCCGAATCCCGAGCCTAATATCAACCCATACGAGCCATACACATACGCCATAGCCGGTGAATTACCAAATTTCAGAGCTAGCTTGGTCATATTAAGCATAAAAAGCACGTATAAATTCGTATTCACGAAATAAGCCGATATAGCGACACTCATCATAAGATTCATTAATTTCGTGCGATAGCTATCTTCCATGATAGGTAAATCATAGAGCTGCAACGTATTTCTCAGACCGATTTTCCGTTTCACATCCAAATACGCCATAAAAATACTTGCACTTAACGGCGCTTCAGGTATCCGTATCCCTTGTTCCGCAAGCACTTTCAAACCTAGTTTAACACTCTGATGCTGTTTGCCGACATTTGTGTATAAAACGACCTGTAGGTTATACAGCTCGAGCTTTTGTTCCACAGTTTTCGCCTCTAGCAATAGCTGCTCATAAGAAGCTTCCGCTTCGTCAGCTTGACCATTTAAATAGAGGACCTCCGATTTCTCCAAACGAATCGCATAGCTTAGCTCGTCTAGTTCCATTCCCTTAATCTGCTTCAACACATCCAAAGCTTTATTGTAATATTGAAGCGCAGAACGGTACGCATTGGAGGCTTTGGCTTTACGACCTGCACTCACATTATAATCTAGAAGCTGTAAATAAGATGAATGCTCCGTAACCAATTTTGAACCTATGTTTAAATGATTGACAATCTCAAATAAGCGCAGCTCAATTTCTTCTTCCGATAATTCACTGAGAAGCATCTGACCGATACCGTGATGCATCTCCTTAAGCTTAGCCTCATCAACAGATCCATAAATAGCCTCTTGAATAGAGTCGTGTACAAAAATAAACCGGATTTCACGAGCGACTAATTTCCCCATTGCCTCATGATAAAATTTATAATCCATCCCCACTGGGATAATTAATCCATTCTGAATAGAAGCTTCAAGTTCATGCAAGGCATCCGCAAATGGTATTTGCATAATGATCCCCAAAGCCTCCAGGTCAAAAGAAGCACCTAGACAAGAAGCCAGTCGCAGTACATGTTGTGTTTTCGTAGGCATACGCTCTAGCTTCTCAGCTAGAAGAAACATTAAATTATCGGTGATGCGAAGCTTTTGAATCTCGTTCATATCCCATTGCCAGCGATTCATCTCATAGTTAAATTGAAGCAACTCTTGCTCATGCAACGCACTTAAGAATTGTTTAACGAAAAATGGATTGCCGCCGGTTTTGAGTATAACGAGTTCCGCCAAATCGCCAACTTGACCCAACTCTGATTTCAGCGATTCCGCAATTAATTGCTTAACATCTTGCAAATCAAGTGCTTTCAACACAATGCGTTCTTCGACCAGACGCGGTGGCAACCTGTCGAGAAGTTGAACATACATAGAAGACAGACTGTTCTTTTCATATTCACTGCGATACGATCCAATAAATAAGAAATATTTCAATTGTGAATCATTCAAAAGCAGATCCAACACCTGCAAGGACGCTGCATCTGCCCATTGCAGATCATCCAAGAACAAAACGATAGGTCGATCTTTCGCACAGAAAATGAGCATAAACTGCTGCAATAAAAAGTGTAGGCGATTTTGCGTTTCCTGCGGAGGCAGCGGCTTTACAGCAGGCTGTTCGCCAATCAGCAGCTCAAGTTCAGGCACGAGATCGATTAATACTTTGCCGTTTGTTCCTAGCACTTTCAGCAAGCGCAAGCGATATTCTGCGAGTTGATCATCCTTGCTTGTCAAAAGCTGCCTAACAAGCGCTCTCAACGCTGTGGCAATCGCATGGTACGAGACATGATGTTTATTCGGTTCGAAGCGACCCGATAAGAACCAGCCTTCATCCTTCATGATTGTCTTCATCGTTTCGGCGATGAGAAAGGATTTGCCATACCCAGACTCCCCAGTCACCCATACCGTTTCCAATGCACCATGCACCGCATTCGTATAGACGTTCAGCAGTTTATTTATCTCTGCTGATCGCCCATACAAGCCCTGAGGGATCTGAAACATATCCGTCATATCATAGCGGCCTACTTTGAAATCGGACATATCTTCACCTGAATTACTACATAGCATCACTTGTTCTAGATCTTGTATGATGCCATAAGCACTCTGATAGCGGTCCTCCGCATCTTTGGATAGCAACTTCATAATAATATCGGATACTGGCTTAGGGATGCCCTTTCTTACACTGTCCGGAGGAATAGGTGTAACGGCAAAGTGTCCATGAAGCAGCTCCAGCGGATCTTCTGATTGAAAGGGAAGTCGCCCCGTGATCATTTCATAGAACGTGACACCAAGCGAGTAATAATCCGTGCGGTAGTCAATGATCCGATTCATTCGGCCCGTCTGCTCGGGAGACATATAACTAAGCGTCCCTTCCAACATCAACGGGTCCAGCATTTCTTGCCGTTCACGCATAAATGACGAAATACTGAAATCGCCAAGCTTCATAATTTGTTTCTGCCGATTCATAATAATATTGCTAGGTTTTATATCCTTATGTATGATATAACGTTGATGAACTTCGCCAACGATTTTGGCTAATTGAATAGCTGCCTGTAGAAACGCTTGAAACGATTGTTGAAATAAGGAAAAATACGTTGACAAGGTTTCCCCTTCGAAGTCCTCCATCACTAATGCCACACTATTGTGATACTTAGGCAACGAAAGCGGCTTAACAATGCCAGGGATGTCCAACATATTCCCAATTTCATACTCGCGCTTCAACCTAGCGATATCCGCCGCAACCGGGAAGTCAGAGCTCATCGTCTTAATGATCACTTTTTCGCCAGTTGGCTTGTGAACCGCACGGTATAATAAATGCCGCTCGCCATGATAGATTTGTCTGATAATCTCATATTCCGGTAATATGATCATGATATCCCCCTAGTAAGTCTCGCTGCTAGTAACAATAATTAGAGCATCTTTCCATCCCAAGGCAGACCCTTGTCCAAGCGTTTTTTATCATGAATATGATAGATCTTCAACACATCGATATGGCCCAATTCGAAGGTGTACATCTCCCAAATTTTACATGGCTCTTCTTCTGATTCATCGCACAACAAAATCGCATTAACAGCCCTACGTGCCGCTTCATTTGCGCCTTCCATTGTCGCTAAATTCGTGTTGGTACGCACATAGTCTGACGCTAAAAATAGATTTGGAATGCCGGTTAAAGCTTCCGGACGATCTTCCCAAGTCCCTACACGATTAATGAGCAAAGGTTCCATGTTCGTGCAGGCATGCTCTGGATTAACGAATTGAATATCCGTATCTAAGAACCATGAATGGAGTACAGAATCTTCCAAGATTACAGCGCCGTCAACATTCAAACTCAGCTTCATTTGAGCCCATACCTCAGCTTTAATTTCATCAGCCGTACAGAGCTTTGCTGTTTTACCAAAAAGGATACCCGGTGTATCCCAATCTGAGATGTCAACGGACAAAATACCTTTCACCGTGCCATCGCCATACTCACTCAAATTGACATCTGGCCAAAATTGCTTCTGCGAAACCGAAGTAAGCGACCACGGAGCATCCAAGTAAATCACATGTCCATGCGTAATCGGAACATCTTCACGCAAGTAATATTGAATCCCGTTCATCCACGCAACGGAATCTACCAGTTTCTGCACGCCTTGAAGTGAAGGGTCTATTTCCAACATTTCATCGGTTATCATTTTACCCATCACTTCAACTGGGAAGGCTGCGATAAAGTAATCAGCTTCAATATCAAAAGTCTCGCCATTCAAGGATACCGTCGCACTACGGACTTGGCCATCTCGACAATTAATTCGCTCTACGTTTGCACCTAGGTGATAGTGCAGCCCTTGATCCTGAAGAAAAGTTAACCATGGATAAATCCACTTGTCGTTTGTTGGACCATTCAACAGTCTTACAAAACTCGTGCCAGGGGTCGTTATATCTAATGTCATTTGAACAGCTACAGGTCCAACTGTTTGTGTATTTGCAATTTTAGATTGACAAGCTACAAGCGTTTTCGTAAAACCAGCAAAAATTTTCTGAAATGCAGGCGATTGCTGCTCTGCCTCGATAAATTCCCACCAATCTATTAAATTGTATTCCTCACGAATACGTTCGTCGCAACTGGTCATGATCTGCCACAGCTTACGACCATACTGTTCCATATCGTCAATTGAAAGTCCTAAATTATTATCAAAAAGGTCTTTGATTAAAACCAATAAATTATCTAAGCTAAATTCTATTTTGGCTAATAAAGGCAATAACGGTGCCGTATAGGTAGCGATATCTAGCCGTGTAACTTCGGTTAAATTATCGTAAACTGTTCCATTCTCATAGGGAATTCGTTTCAAAGTATCAATTACGTGACGATAGAACCGGGGAAATAATCGAAAACCATGCTCGCCCGGCAAATCCTTTCGTCCGCCAGTCCCACTGCCCACATACGGCATACTTCTGGCCTTCCCACCAGGTATTTGCTTAAATTCATAAACAGATACTTCATAACCTCTTTCGATAAGTTCGTGAGCAGCACTTAAACCAGCGACTCCGCCACCCAAAATTGCGACCTTTTTCAACACATTTCCCCCTCGTTTTGGCGTTTTATGTAAATTATTCTGATTCTCCTATCATATCATTTAGGTCATTTGAAGCATAGAAGAATCCTAGTAAAACAAATCCTTTCTAGTACCACACTTGCTAGACTTCATTCCTTTTCACACAATTTTCACAAGATTATTCCAAAATGCAGGAAAAAGTTGTACAGTAAAGTATAAGGGGCTCTTATACATTGTCCAAGGTCTACAAACACCGTCCATATACGGGAATGGGTTTATAGTTCCTTTCTAATCCCCTTCCATTGTGTAACCATTTTGGTACATCACGCGATATTGAACTCGTCTTAACATCCATGCAATCAACATACAGGTATTTCGAACTATTCCGATAAAATTCCACAAAATTTTCACTTGCTTATGTAATTTTTTGTAACGAGTACTCCTAAATTCCTATCCGCCTTCGAATCCTTTATAATAAAGTGTAAGTGTAAACCAATCACACACGCCAGAGAGGATGGTTATTCCATGCCCGATCGAATAGGTACACGATACGTGCCAAGTACACAAATCGTCTCTTTCCCTCATGGAACTCTCCATTATGGTGATGATGTATTTCTGACCCGCAAAGTATTACTGTATCGTAAAGTGCTTCGTCACAATCAACTCGGTGTCGATTACATAAGCTCACTCCAGGATAAAGCCGCGTTTATTCACGACGGATTTCATCACATGTTGGATACATCAATCGCTGAAGATGCTGTCACCATTATCTTGCAAGCCAAAAGCGGTTACCTCTTTTCCGATACGATGTACAAACGTAAATGGTCTTACGCAGCCGTTGTCGCTATCATTAGCGACCTAGGTGTTTCTTTGTTGGATGCGATGGAGGAAAAGATTACAGGCTTTTCCGTCCGTCCTAATAATCTATGGATTACGGATCAGAATAAACTTTCCATCATCAACTACTGGGAAGCAGATGAACACGAAGAGCAGAGCGCCATTGGTCTTTGCCGCTTAATGATTCAGTTACTTACCGGGAACGAATCGATCTCCGATAGGTTCGAGGTTATGCATACGAGTCTGGAGCGAGCTTCCATCCCAAGTGCAACAACAGAGCAGAAACTCGCGCTCATTCGCCTCATCAAATTTATTTGCCATGGGCAATCATCCCTTTCATCGCTCGTATTCGGGCTTCGGAGCTTACCTCCTGCCGCACCAAGTAGTATAAGCGAGCAGATAACGGCTCCTTTCCAGCTCGGAGCAGTGGAAGCCGCTGATGATACACAGCCTGATTCGCAGCGTTCGCGCCTTGACAATGAGAGCCTTACGCGTACGACGCGTTCAGCTAAACGAATTGCGCTAGGTGCCGTTTCAGCACTAGTTGTTGGCGGCTTTGCCGTATGGTATCTATGGCCGGAGCCTAAAGTCGTCCAAACCGTCGTCATCATCTCGCCTACACCTACGAGTACGCCTGACGTGAGCGTAAGTCCAAGCGCCACCGTGACTGCGAGGTTGACGAACACAAAGGAACCTTCTGAGAAAACCGTCGTACCGAATCTGGTCGGCCAAACGCAAGAGGCTGCGGAGCAGATGGCCCTAGCCGCTGGACTCCACTATAATTTCCTCATCGAAACTAGCACACAAGCCAAAGGCATCGTCACAAGGCAGGAGCCAAAGGCTGGAACAGAAAGCTTAAAAGAGGATAATGTAACGTTTTGGGTGAGCAAGGGGGCACAGTGATAGGATACGTGTTTGAATGTGTAGCGGAGGCGCTTGCACGACTCGGGTGATGCGAGCGCACATCAGGAGGAGCTTGCGTGACTCGGGTGATTCGAGCGCACAACAAGAGGAGCTACGGGACTCGAGTGGCGTTACTCGAACTCCCAGCTCAGGTTAACTGTAAAAACTACAGTTAATTTTTCTCATATTCGCTCTTTTTAGCATTTAGATGGAAAAACTACAGTTAAATTTCAGTTTTTTGCGGATCTCACAGCATTTCCCTGAAATTAACTGGAGTTTTTCCAGTTATTATGAAATTTCATACGTGATCGAAGGAAATAGATGGAGTTTTTCCATCTATTTCAACTTCGACAACCCTTACCGACACACTTCCTCCATTCATTCTCATCAGTTCACTCGCTGGATGTAATCTCACGACATAACACTTGTCTAAACTACTCTCACATCACCTTAATTCAACTCACCGCACTTTCACTCACGTCATACAATTATCTTACTTCAATCCCCCCATTCTCCTTACACTACTTCAATCACCCTATTTTCTTCATCTTACTTCAATCGCCTCACTTTCTCCCCGCACTACTTCGCTTATTTCACCATCCCCCTTAATATCATTTCATTTCATTTCACTTCACTTCATCTCCTCTCCTCCCCACACCACTCCATCACTTCAATTCAATTCACCCCATCCCTCCCCCTCCCCCCTCACCGCACAAAAAAAAGAGCAGCTCAAGTAGTAACCTACTTAATCTGCTCTTTCCTTAATTATGCGTGGAAATCTTGACCGGAACGCACTTCTTTCACATAGCCAGCGCGAATGACGAAGTCACCGAAGTGCTCATCACCCTGACGCTCTTTGGCATAGTGAGGGATGATCGATTGCAAGGAATCGAGAATCTCGGATTCACCGATGTTTTCTTTGTACAATTTATTCAAGCGGTTTCCTGCGAATCCGCCACCTAGATACATATT
Source organism: Paenibacillus sp. J22P165 (assembly GCF_059692015.1). Taxonomy (NCBI): domain Bacteria; kingdom Bacillati; phylum Bacillota; class Bacilli; order Caryophanales; family Paenibacillaceae; genus Paenibacillus; species Paenibacillus sp. J22P165. The sequence goes on from NZ_JCAUAP010000011.1 coordinate 194,325, forward strand.
GTACTTCCCTGCCGCTTTACCGATGAATGCAAGCTCAGCTAGCATTGGTCGTGCACAGCCATTCGGGCAACCCGTCATCCGGATTGTAATTTCTTGCTCACGTAGGCCTACACCTTCAAGAATAGCCTCGACTTTGGTAATCAATGAAGGCAAGTAACGTTCCGATTCTGCCATTGCAAGTCCGCAAGTCGGGAACGCCACGCAAGCCATCGAGTTTCTGCGCAATGCGGAAAAGTGAAGACCATCCGTAATGCCGTGCTCTTTGATTAATTCTTCGATTTTCTTCTTTTTCTGAGCGCTTACGTTGCCGATGATCAAGTTTTGATTCGAAGTGAGACGGAAATCACCTGTGTGGATCTTCGCAATTTCGCGAAGACCTGTCATCAAACGGTAGTCCCCATCATCCATGACGCGGCCATTTTGAATGAACATCGTGAAATGCCATTTCCCGTTGCTGCCCTTCACCCAACCGTAACGATCGCCATTCGATTCAAAATGGAATGAGCGAGTTGGCTCAAGGTTCCAACCTAGACGCGTCTGTAGTTCATTCACGAACCACTCAATACCGCGATCGTCGATTGTATATTTGAAACGTGCATGTTTACGAACGGAACGATCACCGTAATCACGTTGGATCATGACCGTTTTCTCAGCTAAATCAACAGCTTGCTCCGGTTTAATGAACCCGATTACTTGACCAACTTGCGGATACGTTTTGACATCGCCGTGAGACATCCCCATACCGCCACCGACGGATACGTTAAAGCCTACCAAACGGCCATTTTCAATGACCGCGATATAACCAAGATCCTGCGAGTACACGTCTACATCGTTGGATGGCGGAATTGCGATACCGATTTTGAATTTACGCGGCAGGTACACAGGTCCGTAAATTGGTTCTTGTTCTTCTCCGTCGCGGCTATCCACGATTTTCTCGCCGTCTAACCAAATCTCATGATACGCTCTCGTACGTGGATCCAAGTGGTTGGAGATACGATTCGCCCACTCATAAACCTCGCCATGCACTTCGGATTGGTAAGGATTCGGGTTACACATCACGTTACGATTCACGTCACCACATGCCGCAAGTGTACTTAGCATGGACGCGTTAACTTCTTGAATCGTTTTCTTCATGTTCCATTTGATTACACCATGTAACTGGAAAGATTGACGAGTCGTAAGACGAATCGTGCCATTTGCATACTTCTGAGCAACACGATCCATCATCAACCATTGATCAGAAGTTACGATACCGCCAGCAGCACGTACGCGCAGCATGAACTGGTAGGCAGGCTCAAGCTTCTGCTTCGCACGTTCGTTACGCAAGTCACGATCGTCTTGCATGTAGCTGCCGTGGAATTTCATCAAGCGGTTGTCATCCTCGGGGATGGAACCGGTGATGCGATTTTCAAGAGTTTCTTCTAAACTTCCGCGCAAATAATTACTGCGGATTTTAATTTCTTCAACATCACTATGCGGCGCACTATTCTTCGATAGTAAATTATTTTCTGACATCTTGAGCTTTCTCCTCTACCGATCGCAGGGATCCCGTTTTAATAAACATCCCGTTGATAACGTTTTTGCTGTTGCATATTAGCCAAATATTGCACGGCTTCTTCGTTATTTAATCCGCCCTCTTGCTCAATAATCGTGAGCAGCGCAGCATTCACATCGTGTGCCATTTTCTTCTCGTCACCGCAAATATAGACAACAGCACCTTCTTGCAGCCATTGGTAAAGCTCGCGACTTTTCTCTAACATGCGGTTCTGCACGTATACTTTTTGATCCGTATCACGGGAGAAAGCTACGTCTAATTTCGTTAGCACGCCATCTTTCAACCAACGCTGCCATTCAACTTGGTACAAGAAGTCTGTAGCGAAGTGTTGATCCCCATAGAATAACCACGTTTTGCCATCTGCACCCGTCTCTTCTCTCTCTGCGAGGAAAGAACGGAATGGCGCTACGCCAGTACCAGGTCCAATCATGATGATTGGCGTTTCTGAGTTCTCAGGCAGTTTGAAATTCGGGTTGCTCTGAATGTAAACCGGTAACGCCGCACCTGATAGTGCGCGCTCAGCCAAGTGAACGGAACAAACACCATAACGATTACGTCCATTCGCTTCATAGCGAACCGAACGTACGGTGATGTGCACTTCATCCGGCGAAGCTTTGGATGAACTCGCAATCGAATATAAACGAGCAGGCAATTTGCGAAGCACGGCTACGAATTGACTAGCAGACACACCTTGTAAGGAGAAGTCTTGCACGAGATCCAATAGATCGCGGCCAGCGATGTACGATTTCAACTCAGCTTCTTTGCCAGGGGCAACAAGCGCTTGAAGCTTATCGTTTGACGTCAACTTTGCCACTTGCTCGAGCAAAGGTTTCGTCAGTACAGTAATTTCGAAGTTACGAGTAAGCGCTTCTTGTAGCGGGCGCTCTTCCCCATTTTTGTTGACTGCAACGGGTGTACTAGCATTCCAATCCATGGCTTGAATCAGTTCAGTAACTAGACGCGGATGATTCTCTGGGAATACACCCAAGCTGTCACCTGGTTCATATTGGAGATTGGAACCCTCTAAGGAGATTTCCACATGGCGCGTTTCACGATCGGAGCCGCGGCCATTCAAGTTCAAGTTCTCAAGCACTTCTGCTTGGAACGGATTCGTCCTGGAGTATTCAGACTCCGCGGAAGAGTCATTTCCAGCCACTGCAGCTGAACCACTAACAGATGTACTAGCTGATGCAGCGTTCAGAGCAGCCAAAACACCAGAAACCCAAGCTGCAGCTGGCTCGTCAAAGTCAACATCACAGTCAACACGTTCAGTTAAGGATTTAGCGCCAAGCTCTTGCAAACGCTTATCAAAATCTTTACCTGTTTGACAGAAGAATTCATACGATGTATCACCTAAGGAAAGAACGGAATAACGAAGTTCTTCTAATTGAGGTGCTCTTTTGCTATGAAGGAATTCGTAGAATGAGATCGCATTATCCGGTGGATCGCCTTCGCCATGCGTACTAACGATCATCAGAAGATTCTGAACCTTTTTCAGATTGTTCGGTTTGAAGTCGCTCATGGAGGAGATCGTTACTTGGAACGACTGCTCTTCTAGTTTTTTAGCTAGCTTTTTCGCTAAGCCATGGGAATTACCCGTTTGTGATCCGAAAAGGACGGTTACTTCTTTGGAAATGACAGGTTGACTAGCCACAGCCGTTGGAACGGAAGTTGCCGGCACTGCCGCGGAATTTGTCGAACCTTGTTGAGCTGTTAGGTAGCCACTCAACCAAATACGTTGAGTATCCGTTAACGTTGGTAGGACGCGGTTGAGCAATTCAACTTGCTCTTGGTTAAAAGGACTGTTTAAGACTTGAAGTTCCAACAAAATCCACCTCATCAGCATGTATTGATAAGCTTTGCTATTTTTCGCACTATTTTTACTCTCCATTGAAACCTATCATACGTGCGCACCATAGGTCAATTAGAATCATCTTATGAGACTTATAAGGGGAATTGATATATGGTTAAATGCGCACTTTTCATGCAAAAAATGACCCCAAAACGGGGTCATTTCCACATAGATATCCAATATTATCCTTTCACTGCTCCGTCCATGAGACCTGCGAATACGTATCGCTGGAAAAATAGGTAAATGAGCACAGTCGGAAGCATGATGATAAGGATCGCTGCGGAGAGTTCATTCCAATAGGAAGCGCGCTCCCCAACGAATGACATGAGTGCTGTAGAGAGCGTATGCAGCTTCTTCGCAGGCATATATAAGAATGGAATATACATGTCATTCATGATTTCTACTGTTTTAATAATCGCCAATGTCGCTGTTGCTGGAACCATAAGCGGGAAAATGATCGAGCGGAAAATGCGGAAATAAGAGGCACCGTCCATCATCGCACTTTCATCTAGTTGGTTGGAGATTTTCTCCATGAATTGCAGATAGATAAAGATTTGCAGGAGATCCGTCCCCGCATAGATTAAGGTTGGTGCATACAACGTGTTGTACAAGCCCAGCGCTTTAATAATTTGAAACCTAGCCACCTCTGTGGTGTAAAAGGGAACGACCATTGCAACTGTGAACAACGCGAAAATCAGTTTTTTCAACCGGAAATCAAATCGATTGAGAATATAGGCCGTCATCGTGCCCAAAATCATGTTTAACACAACGCTCACGAAAATGAGGATAAACGTATTTTTAAAGCCCGTCAGAATATCTCCTTTAATGAACGCTGTTTTTAAATTCCCCAAGTAGAAGCTGTCCGGAATAGCTATCGGAGATGAGGCAGCAAGCTCTGCAGCAGGCTTCAGAGAGGCAAATAGTACCAAGAACAAGGGAATGAGTACGATGACCGTGATACACGCAAATACAAGGTAATACAGCGGCTTTAATCTCGAGCTGACTGTCATGCTTCACCGCCTCCTGCAGCTTGAAAAATTTTCTTTTGCACATAGCTGAACACGATAATCATGACCATAAGCAAAATAGCCATTGTCGAAGCTAAGCCGTAATTATTGAATTTAAAGGCAGTATCCACCGTGTACAAGGTAAAGGTTGAACTGGCATTCGCAGGACCACCCTGGGTCATTAGGAATGGAATGTCGAACACTTGCAAGGCCCCTCGCACGTTCAGGAAAAGCACGATCTCGATAACCCGACTCATACCAGGAATGGTGATGTGCCACAGCTGTCTTAACGGACTCGCACCATCCATGCGTGCCGCTTCGTACAAATCCTCTGGGATCGACTGCAAGCCAGCAAGAAATAAAATAACGTGCAGACCGCAATAGCGCCATAAGGATACGAAAATCAAGGAGTAGTTGACGACCGCAGGATCACTTAGCCAGCGTTGAATCCATGAATCCAAGCCTACCGTATCTAGAAATAAATTAAGCGGGCCATTAATCGGGTTATATAAATAGCTGAATACATACGCCACTGCGACCCCATTGATTACATAGGGTAGAAACACGATGGAGCGGAAGAAGGCATTGGCTCTCATTTTGGCGTTCAAGCTGACAGCTATCATGATTTCGAGTGGAAGAATCAAGGCATGAATGAGGAAATACTTCCAATTATGATAGAGTGATTTCCAAATCTCCGGCATATGAAAGGCTTGCACATAATTATCTAGGCCCACATAGTTAAATGTTCTGCTGATCCCATTCCAGTCCGTCAAGCTCAGCTGGACGAGCTTTAATGTCGGATACATCAACAACAACAAGAGTAGAAATACGGGTACGGCAAGAAAAAGGACGATAATCAACTTTTTTTGCATGTTGTAACTCATGTAGGTTTCACCTCCAAGGCATGGGGATAGGAAACACGGTCACACCATAACGACCGCATTCCCTTCCGCCCTTCCATCTCTCTACGATCTTATTTCTTCACGTCGCGCGCTTTGATCCATTTATCATCCAATTGCTTGGAAATGTCACTCAGCTTTTTGCCTGAAATCATATCTTGACCGACAGTCTTCCAGTCCAATTGCGTTGCATTGATCAGATCCGTGTACTTCTGGTTGCCTGGCACATACAAGAACGGCGTGATTTTGTTGTTTTTGTAGAAATCATTTAGGAATGGCACATTAGCTGTTACGCCATCAATAACTGCGCCTAGCTTCACTTTATCTACATACTGCTGATGTACAGCTGGGCTATAGAACCAGTCCATGAACTTTTTCACGGCTTCGGTGTTTTTGCTGTTTTTATTGATCGCATAGAAGTGATCTGTGAACGTCATCACGGTAAGCGGCTCGGATTCACTGTCACGAACCGGTAACGGGAACGCTGCCAGATCGTCAGCATTGCCTACTTTGGACATATACGTATCCAAATACCACAAGCCCGCAGCTACAACAGCTGCTTTCTTACTCTCAAACAGGCCAGTTGCTTGATCCCAGCTTACGCCAAGTGGATCTGGACCCATGACTTTTGCGCCGTACAAGGCTTCGATTTTGCTATAAGCTTTGTAGAATGGCGTGCCTTCTGCAAACGGGTGAGCCGCAGTCGCAAGATTGCTTAAGTAATTCTCATCACCTGAAGTGATGTGGTGCATGAACTCATTGAAGGGGTAATCCGGCCAAGCATCCTTGCCGCCCATCGCATAGGGAATGTATTTTTTGTTGTCTTTGATTTTATTCAGAACATCAAGGAATTGCGGCCAAGTCGTTGGTACGGCAAGTCCCAATTCTTTAAAAATACTCGGATGGTAGTAGACCATCTCCGGGAATTGAACGGTTGGCATCGCTAAGACTTTGCCGTCCACTGCGTATTTCTTCGCATATTTGTTCTTTGCTGTTGTGCTCAGGTCGTCGAGCGGAAGCAGCTCGGTTTTGAAATCATTAATAAAGTTCGGCTTCAATTCGAAGAAATCAGGCATTTCATTTGCTGAGAGACGAACCTTCATCGCTTTCAAATAATCGCCATCATTTTTGAAGGCTTCGACTTCCACACTCACGTTAGGATCAACCTTGGAGTACTCTTTTACTTTAGCGGTCAAAAAGTCAATAAAGGATGCGTTAACGTCCCACATCGCCATTTTGATGGTAACTTTGCCTCCGCTCGCCTCTTGCTTTGGTTTATCAGTCCCGGCTGGCGCTGTCGTTGAACTACTTTCAGATGATCCACACCCGCTTAGTACAACTGACATCGTCAAAACGCTTGCTAATAGTGGCCCTGCCCATTTTTTTCTCATTCAAACAACCCCTCCATGACCTCTTATGTTTGCGCTTACAACCCTTATTCTAAGAGTACGGAGGCTTCAAGGACATGACGATTCTTGTGCTTACTTGTGCAATTCTTGTGCTTTACCCTCAGCGGCTTGACTCGCGATACTGTTGTGGCGTCTGACCCGTCACTTTCTTGAAAATACGACTGAAATGCCCCTGATTCGGATAACCGACCCTCTCGGCGATTTCAAACAGCTTCATACCGCCCCACATTAATTGGATGGCCTTCTCAATTCGAACATGGGTCACATAGGCGATGAAATTCTCACCCGTTTCCTTCGTAAATTGTTTGCTTAAATGACTCTCACTGACACCCACCCACTCACTAACGTCACTCAACGACAGTGGTTCATGATAATGCCCATCGATATAAGCCTTCGCTTTGTCAATCAGTCGCGGAGACTGGCTAATGACAATTCGACGAGGGTCTAGCTGAGCAGCAGCACTTGTAACCAAGTTTGCCAGCCAGAGGTGAACATCCATCATACTCGACTTTTGAAGCAACTCTTCATACGGTGGGGTCTCTATGTCTGTAACGTCCCTCCAGTCCAATCCACGGGCGTGTAGCAGCCCCCCTAATTCCCAGAGGAAACCTTGATACATTTTGCGGATATCTTTCAACGGTTTATCTTGTTGTGACTGCCAGAAGGCAAACCCTTTGTCCAACTCTTGTTGCCATGACTGACCCATTTCCAGACTGCGCAGCAGCTCTTTGCGATCCCACACCTCTAAACCACTAGATTGCAGCTGTGAGCGATTCATCCTGGCATGTTCTGGAAAGAATACTCTTCCCTCCTTGGTAAAAAAACGCAGCTCAGCAAGCTCTTTCGCTTGCTCGTAAGCTGTTCGCCATTCCTCCCGAGACTGAATGAAATCAGATACACCGATCGATATCGATTGATTCACGTATTGCTTGAAATGACTCACAAGTTGATCCATACCCTCTGCAATGCGATGCCTCATGCTATGACGACCTTGACTTGCTTCCTGACGGAAGAGCAGCATGAGCGCATATTCCTTCGCACTCATCGGAAGAATGGTAACTTCAGAGAAATACCCTTCCATCACTTGCCGAATCATATGTACAGTGAAATTGGCACTCTCATCTGTGGTTGCGACTTGCATACAAGCGATGATTTGTTCACCGCTATCACTTTGTCCTAACTGAGTTTCAGGCGCCATTTGGCCCCCAGCTCCTCCTCGCAGTTGCGCGGTAAGCGTGATTTCCCGCGCTTTCATCTGGCGCGCTCGCTGCTCTCGCTCCTCTTGTTCGGCTTGCTGCATTCGCTCTCTCAACATGTCCACCGCTTTCGCAACTACAGCGTTCATAGGCTCAGGTTCCATGTGTGACTTCACGATATAATCCACTGCTCCTAATAGAAACGCTTGACGCACATAGTCATACTCCGAGTAAGCGCTAAGGACGATGACAACTGGGTTCCTTTCCATCCTAAGTTCGCTTAACTGCTCCAAACAAGAGATGCCATCCATCTGAGGCATTTGAATATCCATCATAATCAAATCAATGCCTTCATACCTCTGGAGTATTCGCAAAGCCTCTTGACCATCAGAAGCTTCCGCAACAATCTCACATTGATACGTTTCCCATGCGATTAATTCACGAAGAGCTAGCCGCACAAGAGGTTCATCATCGACAAGTAACACCCTAAACATCGTTCAGGCCTCCTTTTTAACAGTCGTACTGGACGGGCTACTCGCAAGTATCGGGAGAATAAGTTCCATCTGTGTGCCTATCCCAGGTTTACTACTCACCACGAGTCTCCCTTCGTGACCGTATTGAAGCTCTATACGACTTCGCACATTCGCAAGTCCAATCCCATTGAAGGAATCCCCAACTTGCTTGCTTGCCGATACCTCTTTCTCCAACTCGAATCCGTTCCCATTATCTCGAATCGTAATTCCGAAGTGACGGTCACCCACTTTATATCCGCGAATATGAATGAGCCCCTTGTGATTCAGGCCATGAAAGCCATGAACGATACTATTTTCGACCAGCGGCTGTAATAAAAGCTTCAACATCATCGATTGGCTGATGTCATCCTCCACTTCGGTATGAACTTCAAACCGATCTCCATATCGAATTCGCATGATGGCAAAATAATCATCCAACAGCTGCAGCTCTTCCCGAAGAGTCGTGTAACTGCCACCGCGATTAAAAGCCGATGAAACCAAATGCATGAGTGATTCCGTCATTTTCTGAATGTGCGGTGCTTTCGCCATGAGCGCCATGATTTTAATGGCATTTAACGTGTTCACCAGAAAATGAGGTCCGATCTGCGATTGCAAGGCACTCATCTCCGCGTTCAAACGCTCATCTTCTTTGATTTCTCGCTCCTTAATAAGCTCCTGAATGCGCAGCGTCATTTCGTTAAAACTATGACCTAACACATAGATTTCTATCGGGCCCGAGGCTTCCAATTGCACTTGAAAGCTCCCCATCTTCACGCGGCTCATCTGCCTAACAAGGGTAAGAATAGGCTTCGCCATACTTCGTACCCAGAACCAGGATGCCAATAAAAAGACAATTAACGCAACGGTCGAGACAAGCATCGTGCGATTATACACTTGTTTAACGCTGGCCAGCATTTGATCATAAGGCATCACATGTATGTATTTCCATCCGGATTGCGCAGAAGTTAGGTAACTAACGAACGACTGCTTCCCATCTTCACTTTGAACATAGTTCCCGGTCTGCTCGCTCATCGCTTGCTTCAATAAGGCATGACTCGACGTTTGATTCATGATCAATTCATCAGATGAGCTCGAAATGACGCTGCCATTCGGTGAAATGACTAAGAAATACCCCGACTCCGAAACCTGCGTTCGAAGCAATTGCTGAAGCACACTTCCTCGGAAGATAAAGTAAACGTTTTCAACACTGTTAAAAGAATCAGGAAATTTCGGCGAAATCGACGCCGTTATCTCCATATGTCCACTGGTCCCAGGACGCAGGTTATCCTCCGCACCAAATATTTGAACTTTATTGACCTTATCTACGGTTTGTTCATACCAATGTGCATGCCGAAGCTCATCTTCTTGTAAGCCCAAGCTTTGTTTATACGCATACGTGCCACCGCCACGGTAAAAGAATACCGCAGAAATAATCTCAGACGTGTAATGAAAATAATTACTTAACTGGTGATCCAACTCCATACTCGCCTCATGGCTCGCTTGTTGATTCAGATTGGCTTGATTATGAATACTTGTTGCGGTAGCAAACAACTTATCATCATTGGCTATAGTTGCAATGGTATAAATCATCCTGCTTGTTTCCTTGTCAACTGTATACGAAACCTGTTCTAACGTTTGCATCGCCCTTGTCGTGACATTATCGAATAAGACATGATTGAAAGACCTTACAGAGAACCAAGTTACGATGAAAATAGGCAAAAGAATAAAGACGACGAAAGAGACATATAAGACGGTAGCCATATGCCACCGTCCCATGAATGCAAGCTTTTTAACCATATTAACCTTTCACAGCAGACCCTACGGTCATCGCCTTCTCCACTTGCTCACTAAAGAGGACATAAACGAGCACTGTTGGCAAGCTGGCAATTGTCATCGCCGCCCCCATTGCACCCCAGTTTGTCGTAAACTGACCTTGGAAGAACAGCAATCCGAGCGGTAATGTTTTCAGAGATTCTTTGGTAATTAAAATGAGTGCCATCGTGAATTCATTCCAAGAGGATAAGAATACGAAAATGACCATCGTCGCCATTGCCGGTTTAATAATTGGTAAAATAATGGTATAGAACGTCCGATAAATGCTAGCTCCATCCATACACGCGGATTCTTCGAGTTCAACAGGAATGGAACGGAAAAAGCCATAGAACACCATGCTAGAGAACGAAATATTAAAGGCAATATAAGGAACAATGAGTGCACCATACGTGTTAGCTAAGTGGAAATCACGAACAAGAATTGCCAATGGGATCATAATAACTTGTACGGGAATGAACATCCCGATGACCACATAGATTCTTGCTACTTCCTTGAAACGCCATTGCATGCGGGCAACTGCATAGGAAAATGTTACGGAAAGGATAATCGTCCCTACAACGGTGCAGGCTGCAACAAGCAAGCTGTTGCTAAAGTACTGCGGTACATTGAATTTGGACCAAGCATCCACATAATTTTCGAACCGAAAATGGGTGGGAATCCCGAATGGATTCGTAACGAAAATCTCATTGTTATTTTTCAGGGAATAGAAAATCATCCACAATAACGGATACACCGATAACCCCGCATACACCCATAAAAGGATGCCAAGGAGCGGATTTTTTTTGCGTAATTTGAGTAAGCCGTTCATCTTAAACATCCTCCTTTAAAAGGTAATACGTTCACGTGCGATAAGTTTGTTAATCGCTAACGTTACAATCAAACACTCAATGACAAGGAACGCTGCTGCCGCACTGCCGTAGCCGAATTCCCCAACACGGAAAGCGGAACGGTACATCAAGTATGTCAATGTGTAGGTGGAGTTACCTGGCCCGCCGCCTGTCATGATAAACATGTTAGCAAAAGCGTTCAACCCACCTGTAATCGCGAGGACTAAGCAAAATTTGTACGTCTCAGCCAGCATCGGAATTGTAATCTTCATATGTGCTTTGAATTTGGAAGCGCCGTCGATACGGGCAGCCTCTAAGTACTGTTCAGGTACAGACTTCACAGCCGCAAGAAGCAGCGCGAACTGGTAGCCCATGTACTGCCAAGCATTTACGAAGGCGATCGCGAAGATTGCTGTTTTGCTGTTCGTCAACCAGTCTTGACGATAGGAGATGCCAAGTGCTTCAAACACTTTGTTGATCAACCCATACTCACTGTTATACATCGCCAACCAGAGCTGACAGACAACGGTAATCGAAAGCACGACCGGAATGAAGTAGGAAATGCGTAGAAGCTTACTCCCTTTGAAGCCCTCTGCTACGGCAAAAGCGAGCACCGACCCGATCCCAATTTGCACAACGGCTAGGATGCCTGCAAACACGAGTCCGTTATAAAGGGACGTGTAGAAAATACTGTCTTGAAACAATCGCGTGTAGTTATCTAGAAAAATAAACGTGCCCTCGCTGAGGCCATCCCATTCAAAGGTACTGCGGTAAAACGTCTGTAAAATCGGATAAAACACGATCACTGTATACAAAAGGAGAGCCGGCAGCGTGAACAGCATAATCGCTACCTTATTTCCCATGAATTTGCGCATGTCATCACTTCCCTTGTAGAGTAGAAGACTCACCATAGGACTAGACGTTCCACGGTGAGTCTTCCATGTCATAGAATCACAATTATTTTGCTGGTACAGCTGCTTTATTCAGATCTTTCACGAATTGATCGGACGTGTAGTTACCAGTCATTAGGTTTTGTGTAGCATCTTCAAGTGCTGCTTTGAACTTCGGATTGGACAAGCCCCATGAGAACGCTGTTGTGCTTGTGATTTTCGGAATATCCTTGGATAGCTGATCCATCATTGGAGGAAACTGCTTCACAATCGGTTTGTCTACTTTTGTTGCTACGATCGGGTTACTGCGGTTCGTATACTTGTACTCGGCATACTTCAAGGAGATGAATGAGGCAACTTTCGCTGCTAGCTCTTTATCTTTCGTGTTTGCGGATACCGCGTATCCACCAGGACCACCGCTGCCACTGAATGCTGTTTTACCTTTTTCATAGGCGGCTGCATCAGCTGCTGGCAAGTACATGTAGCCGGCTTTGTCGCCAAGTGCTTTCGTTGCTGCTTCAATTTCCCATTGACCGTTGATGAACATCGCTGCTTTACCCTCATGGTAAAGTGCCGCGGCTTGGTCATAGTTCAAGTTCGTTGCGCCTTTAGGCAGCATGCCTGCTTTCACAAGCTCAATAATTTTGTCAGCAGCTGTTTTGTAAGCCGCGTCTTCTGCTTTCGCCGTACCTTTATCCAACTTGTTAATACCGCCTGCATCAGCACGTGTTACAAACATGTCATAGAGCGCTACGCAAGGCCATTTTTCTTTGGCAAAAATGGAAAGCGGTGTAACACCTTTTGCGTTGAACGTTTTAACAGCTGTCATCATTTCATCATACGTTGTTGGTACTTTCACGCCGTTTTGTTGGAACAAATCTTTGTTATAGTACAATAGGGCTACTTCGTTCCCTGCATACGGGAATGCGTATGTGTGCCCATCATCCGTTACCAATGTGTTCATTGCGCTTGGCTGCATTTTATCCTTAAAGCCAAACTTCGTAACATACTCATCCAACATCAGGATGTTATTGGACTTTTTGAACGTGTCGATAATGTCTAGACCTGCTTGGAAAATGTCTGGAAGATTTCCCGTCGCCGCGTAAGTCTTCAACTTCTGCCCATCATCTTGCGCTTGGATATCTAGCTCTAGCTCAACATTCGGCATTTCCTTTTTCAACTCAGCTACCGCATAGTCATAAGGTGTTTTCGTATCTTCATCTGCATACTGAGCATAAATTCTTAGTTTAACTGGTTTTGCATCTGTCTTAGCAGGCGCCGTCGTAGCTGCAGCTGTTGCTGCTGGTGCCGCGCTGGTTGTTTCCTTCGGTGTTTCTGTGGAACCGCAAGCTGCTAGGCTAGTTGCCGCGAGTAAGCTTACGAGAGTAACTGCCATCTTTTTCATGTGAAGACCTCCCAGGAATTCTTGTGCGTTTCTCCTCTTTACATCCTCAGTATAGAAGGAAAAAACCCCAGTGATAATGGAATAACTGAGGGCTTCTTGTAAAATCCGCACATTCGTGTGCAGCCGTTATAAGCGATTATTCTCATACTCACTAGGCGAGTAGCCGAAGAATTTCTTGAAACTTTTGCTAAAATAGCTAGGATCATTGACCCCAATCTGCTCCGCAATATCCGCCAAGCGAATATTTCCTTTGCCCAGTAATTCCTTCGCTTTGTGCATGCGGACGTGGGTCACGTAATCCGTTACAGTCATGCCGATCTCTTTCTTAAATACGGCTCGCAAATAGCTGGGGTTAATAAACACCTGCTGGGCAATCTGATCTAATTGAAGCTCAGAATTCATATATTGCCCCTCGATGTATTCTTTCGCTGATTGCGCGATCTTTGAGGATCTTGTCTTCTTGTGCTTATTCGTATATTGTATCGCCTTCGCGAAAAGTTCCTTAATCCAAGCTGACGTGCTCTCAATTGAACCCAAACGCTTGATTTCACTATACGGGTAAAAGTTTTCGCCAAAGCAATCTGCAATGGGATGCCCCATCTCCGTGACGTAAGACAGGCAAACAGAGATTAACCCCATTGAAATCACATAGGTATATTCTAATGACAATCGTTGCTCTCGTATGGATTGGAAAACTTCTTCCAATTTCTCTTCTAGCTTCTCTGTATTATGCATGCGTAAAAGTACAAGCAGTTCCTCGTTGACCTCTGTCGGATAGATGGCCTGCTTACCAGAATCAAGCACATATGAGCCGTAGGCAATCACTCGGTCATTTCCTAATACGAACTTGTTCTGAAGTGCTTCTAGTGCCTCCATATACGAGGATCGAATGCCGCCAAAGCCTGACTGACTGCGACCAACGCCAATCGTTATCGTGAATTTCAAGTATTTTTTGATCAGAAAAATCAGTTTCTCATATCCCTCTAACGCCGGAACTTCGAGATCCTTTACGCCTTGATGCTCGACCAGACAAATAATCCGCCCCTCTGGCCCGTTGAATATGAGATGATGACCCGTTTCCTCCAGCGCTTCATTCAAAATATTCGTTACCGCATATTTCCACAGTAAGCGTTCGCTCACTTGATTCCATTTGACATCCATATGGTCGATTTCAATGCACGCAACGATGAACAAGGAGGAGCTGAATGACTCCCCGAGTTGTTGGAGTTTCTGGGTCGTTTCCTCTGGAGAATGATGATATTCGCTGCTAAGCAGATAGTTCAAATAACTTTCCTTCATCAATTGTTGATTTTCTTTCAGTGTGGATCTTTCTTCCCGCGCTTTTTCATGCTCCTTCTGCAACTTTAATAGCGTTAACACAAGTTCATCCTTGGAGAATGGTTTTAGAATATAATCTTCTACACCTAATTTAAGCGCCTTACGCGCATAATCGAATTCATTGTGACCTGTAATGAGCACCACACTCGTAGCAGGGTAGTGCTCCTTTAATTGCTCCGTAAGACTTAACCCATCCATGAAAGGCATTGTAATATCAACAAGCGCTATATCAGGATGATGCAGTTGGACTTGCTCTAGGGCTTCAATCCCGTTTTTGGCCTCCGCACAAAGCTCAAAGCCATAAGCCTCCCAATCTAACGCTGAACGCAAATATTCTCGAAAAATGGATTCATCATCCACGATTAATATTTTCTGCATGCTCTACTCCTTCTCCTCACACCCAAAAGGCAACCATAGTGTAACTTCAGTGCCCTGCCCCTGTTCACTTGTAATTTGCAAGCCATATTCGTCCCCATAATACAGTTGAATACGGTCATTCACATTCTTGAAACCATATCCTACGGCCTCTTGAGATGTCTCCGTCTTCTTTACGATAGCCTTGAGCCGATCTGCATCCATGCCAACGCCATCATCAGCAACAATGATTTTTATTTTGGAATCCACAATTTCACCTGTTACTCTCAGAAGCCCCAAACTTCCCTTGGTTTTGAGTCCATGATAGATCGCATTTTCAACCAACGGCTGTATCGTCAGCTTCGGAATTTGACCGCTTAGCACATCGTTATGCATATCAAACTCATACGTAAATACATCAGAATAGCGAATTCGCTGAATGGATAAATAGTCTTTCACATTGCGAATTTCCTCTTCAATCGTGATCGTTTCGCGGCCTTTACTAAGCGCTGCGCGGTAGAAATCTGCTAACGCTTTCGTCGTCCGCTGCACATCACGGGTTCGTCCCATTTCAGACAAAGTATAGATGACATCCAGCGTATTATAGAGGAAATGCGGCTTAATTTGTGCTTGAATGAGCGCAAGTTCGTATTCCCGTTTCTTCTTTTGCTCCCAATTAATGTTGGTCAAAAGCTCTTGAATCCGCCGAATCATCGCATTAAAGCCAGAAGATAGCATCCCAATCTCATCCTCTGAATTCACTTGGAATTCGATGTCCAAGCTGCCTTCCTTGACCTTCTTCATGTATTTCGTGAGTCCCATAATGGGCTTGGCAATCAATTGTGAGAGCATACCTGCGCCAAGAAGGGCAAAAAAGAGGCAAACAATACCCAGCAACACGATAAGCAACGTAATTTTGCGCGTATCCGCCGTTAACGAGGCCAGTGGTGCCATTGAAATTAATTTCCATCCAAAGCTAGGTACATCGGAGCTGACCACGAGCGTTTTCTCATATTCAAAAGAGGTGGGCTCAGAGGAATGCTTACTTGAAGTGATCCAACGCTTCATCTCAGGAATCGCAACTTCTTGGAGCACATCCGCAGGATGCTGGGATGAAATTACGATACCTTCATCATCCACGATAAAATAGCTCCCATCTTGGATGGACCCGATTTTCTGATAAATCGCCGATAACGAGCTCTCCTTGATATTAAGCACAAGCAAACCAAGCTTCTGACCTGTATAAATATTCACGATCCGTTTCCCCAGCGTCATTACGGTCTCATTCGAACTATGGGTTAAATAATCCCGGCGCTGCATAGGAAACCAAATATTGTTCCCGCTCGACGTATCGATTTGTTTCAGCATGGGGCTGGTTGGGATCCAATCCCGATTTCGCTCCATGAGAACATTCGAACCATAAATCCGATTATTCGTATCGATGAATGCCGCAGACTGGACATCAGGAAAAACAAGCAAGGCAAAGCTTAGTTGATTAGTAATCTGCGTGTACATCTGCAGGCTCGTTTCCGACGCACTCATGGACAGAGGATCCTCGACGATGACCTTGTTAAGATTAATCGTCAACATATTCGCGCAGCTCTCTACATTCGTTAACATACCCGTGATGCGGGTAATAATAAGCGAGGAGTTGTCAGAGACGTTTTTGATCGTTTTCTTTACAATGGCGTTCGTATAGACTTGGTTCGAAACAAAACCTAGCACAAACAAGGGTACAAAGATCAACGGGAAATAAATGAGTATGATTTTATATCGAATGCGTTGGTTTCGAAACCAATGTGTCGGAATCAGCTTCTGAATGATGCTCATGTTTGTTTGGCCCCCTTTAGCGAAAACAAAAAAAATCCCCTACCGTGCAACGTCAGGAGCTCCCTGTCCGTTACATTGTAAAGGATTCATACCATTTTTAAAACTGAACTTTCATAGCGTGTATGTTAACTTGTGCTTTCTAGACTGTTCTCTTGGAATAAGCTAATCTGCCTTGCTTGAATTTCTAATAGCAAAAACAGAAGAAATTCCTTACTGAGCTTCATTCGGCTTGCATTTATATAGGCATCAACCAGCGTGTCATTGGAGATTGCTTTCAAATTATCGCGATCATTCATTGTGCAACAACCATTTCGGGTTTTCTTCTAGCATAGACATCATTTTCTTCATCGATTGTTGAATTTGTTCATCGGAGGGCAAGCATATATTGCCATAAGATTGTTGTACAACATCCGTTAACACCGAATCAAAAATGCCATTAAATTGCTCTGATTTCACATGAACCCCTCCTAATTTTCATTAATTTGGAAATTCTTTCTTCTATCTTAGCTTGTAGTGCGCAAAAAAACAGCGCATTTATTTTTGCATCCCTTACATCTTTTTTTTCTATATTATGTAATTTCGTTTGCATTCTGGAGTATGTGGCAACTAAAAAACGCCGCCAGCCCCGTTAGAACGGGGATAGCGGCGTATGCCAATCTGCTATGTGGTGCCAAACTCCTTGCATCTACTCACGATGATGTTGATGATGTTCAACAAAAGTCGATGCTTCCATCAATTCGCGCATAACGTCTGATTGTAATTGTTGATTCGTAAATTCACCTTTTACGTATAGATGCCCCTTCTCACTGGAAGTATAACGTGGCGGAAGTCGGTTCAGCGCTATTGCCAATATATCTTGTTGGCACGTCAAACAAACACACTTCAATTCATAGTTTTTCCGAAATTCTTCGAACAACTGCGTGACCACGGTTTCCATTGCATTGACGACAGCCATCTTGCAACTCTCCTCTTTGAACATTCATTACGTCTATTATACTCGATAAACTTAGAATGACAAAGATTTGGAAGTCGTAGATTCTACACGAAATTGATAGACACCAGATCCCAGCTCAATGGATACATGACCATCTACCTCTTGGGCTCCATGAAGTGCCGATATACCCGTTACCTTTTGCCCCTGACAGGTCACAGCTGTAAGTGTTGTTCCCCGTAGGAGTACTTCCCCGCTAGTATTCGGTGGCAGTTGGAACGTATAGTTGACAGCACCATCCTCTTCGATGTGCCATTCACTCCGAACCTCCCCATAATTTGTAACGAGGGAAGCCTTGGCATAGGTGAGATTAGAGTCAGGTCGCGGCCGGAAGAGAACTCTTTTGTACCCTGGCTGCTGATCATCTGAGTCCAAACCTGCTACTTTCCGATACAACCAATCGCCAATGGAACCGTAGGCATAATGATTATAGGAATTCATATCATCGCTCCAGAACGTACCATCCGGTTTGATGCCATCCCAATGCTCCCAAATCGTCGTAGCGCCTTGATGGATCGGATACAGCCAGGAAGGATAATCCTCTTGCAAAACCAGTTTGACAGCTACATCATGATAGCCGTTCTCCGATAGCACATGGCATAAATACGGTGTACCGACGAAGCCTGTTGTCAGGTGATAATTTTGCTCCTTCACATACGCGGCTAAAGTAGCTGCTAAACGTTCTTTTGTTGGGCCTTGCACTAAGCCGAACATTAACGGCAGCACATGCGCAGTCTGTGTGTGTCCAGCTAACCTGCCGCTTGGCGTCACAAACTCCGCAGTAAAAGCGTCCACAATGCGCTCATAGAGCGCTGCGTATTCCGCCGCATCTGCTGTGCGTCCAAGTATTTCAGCTGTTTTGACAAAGAGCGAAGTCGAATAGGCATAGAAGCATGTCGCAATTAAATCTTTAGGCGTAGCCCCAATATAGCTGCCCTCTTTGGCATCAAGCCCTAACCAATCCCCGAAATGGAAGCCCGTTTGCCATAAAAATTCGTTCTCACCCTGCTGGCGGATGTAGTTTATCCACCCTTTCATACTGTCATATTGCTCTTCCAAAACGCGTTTATCCCCATAAACTTGGTAGAGGGTCCATGGGCAAATCACCGCCGCATCTCCCCAAGCAGCAGAAGAATGGTCTTTCTCATTCAGGACGTGAGGAATAACGAAAGGCACCCCGCCATCCTCTCGTTGGTCTGCTTTCAAGTCTCGCAGCCATTTACTGAAGAATAGCGCCACCTCATAATTAAAGGCGGCTGTTCGAATGAACACTTGGGCGTCCCCCGTCCAACCTAACCTTTCATCACGCTGTGGACAGTCGGTCGGTACATCGAGGAAATTGCCCCGTTGTCCCCACACGATATTACGTTGCAGCTGATTTAAGAGGGCATTCGAGCATTCAAAGGAGCCCTTTGCTGTCATATCCGTATGGATAACCAGCCCTGTGAAGGCAGCTGCATCGAAAGCCACCTCCTGCGGCCATCCAACAACTTTGACGTAACGGAAGCCTTGAAAGGAGAAATGTGGCGCATACGTTTCCTCCCCGCGTCCACTGCACACATAAATAACCTGTTGCTTCGCCGCCCGCAGATTGCCAATATAGAAATTACCTTGTGCATCAAGCACTTCCGCATGAAGCAATTCAATGCGAGTACCCGCAGGTAAATTCACCCGCAGCTGGACTTTCCCTACCATATTTTGCCCAAAATCAAGCACAGTTTCGCCTAACGGGGTTTCTAGGACAGCGATTGGCTGCACCTGCTCCGTAACACGAGATGGCTCATTCTCCTGCATAACCAGCGTTTCCTTACTCTCGTTCAGTACAGTAACTGAAGCCCAGGATGTATCTAAATAACTAGGGAGACTCCAACCTGTAAGCTCTAAGCCCGCATCATAAGTCTCACCATGATACAGTTCAGACATCCGAACTGGACCGAGTGAAGCTCGCCAGGAAGAATCGCTGAGAATCACTTCCTCAGTTCCATCTTCGTAGACAATATGAATTTGCAAAAGCAGCGCTCTAACGCTCCCATAAATATTCCGCTGTTTTGTCCATGCTAGATTGCCTTTGTACCAGCCATTTGCCAGAACCGCGCCAATTGTGTGCTGGGTTCCAACCGTCAGCGCGTTCGTCACATCGTAGCTCTGAACCTGCAAGCGTTGCTTGTAACTGGTCCAGCCTGGGGTCATTTCCCAATCGCCAACGCGCGATCCATTGAGCTCCAGCTCATAGACACCATGACTTGTGGCGTAGATGGTCGCTTTGCTAACCAACTCCCGCACGGCAAAGGTTTTACGGAGATAATAGGCTTCTTCTGCATCAGGATCGATTAGGGTCGAATCCGGTGTAATCCACTCCGCTTGCCACTCTGCAGCCTGAAGCTGACCCATTTCCCAGTAAGCGGTTTCACTCCAAGGCGATTCTACACCAGACTGATTCCAAACTTTGACTCGGTAGAAATAACGCGTTCGCGACTGTAATTCTGATCCTTCATAGACAATAAGAACCGATTGCTCTGAAGCAATTCGATCCGTATCCCAGACCAAATTTGCTGGATCAAAGTTACTTTCATGTATGCTAACCTGAAGATGATAAGCAGCTTGTAGCGTTGCGTTAATATCCGTTTCAATTTGCCACGTGATGCGTGGTTGAGCGGTATCCAATCCGACTGGATTGACGCGGTATTCACAATGCAAAGTAGAAATACGAATGAAACTCATGGACTATTCCTCCTAGTTCGACGAACGATCGTATGCGATGTTCGTGCCATTTTGGGCACCTATACGTTCTATTGTAATGGATCAAACCGGTTGACATTAAGGTGTATCCAGACATCTGAATAGGTGCAACACGACAATATCACTTTTAACTTGCGATACCCTTAATTTCCATGTATATATCGAATAGTATAAAGTTATATCGAACTCATTGATAAGATAGGAAGGCGTTTTGTTATGCTGCAAAAGACACATAGTGTTGCTGGAATGATTGCTGCCGAACTTGTACTCATTCATAGCGACATCAGCTTCTTCACTTGGGATGCCGCTGGCTCCTTATTACTAGGTTGCTTGGCGGGCACCTTAGCCGACGTTGATAAACCAGGGTCCACGATGGCCAAGGTTCTGTTCCCGTTATCTGCCTTGCTTCATGTTTTGAAAATTAAGCATCGAACATTGACACACTCTTTGCTCTTTATGGCATTGCTTGCGATGATCAGCCTACCTCTGAACCCTTTGTATTTCTGGGTATTCATCCTTTCCTATGCCTCACATCCTATTATTGATCTGCTCAATGATCGAGGTGTCCAGCTCTTCTGGCCAATCCCGCTCAAAATACGGCTGGTTCCCAAATGGATTGCCATCGATACGGGCTCAGCGAGTGAAACGGTATTTCGTTGGCTGCTCCTAGTGATTTGCTTAATACTTCCGTTCTGGAACTATGTGTTACCCTATCTGCCTTATTCCCTCACATCATGAACAAAAAAATCGCTTATTTGGCTGACCAAATAGCGATTTTTCTTATTTATTGCATAGGTATCGACAGCTCGAAGCAAATGAAGCCATCTTCTACCTTAACCTCGATTGTCCCCCTATAATACTCAACACGTTCTTTTACTACCGGCAGGCCGAGACCTTGATGTCCACCTTCTGACTTGGTACTATAGCCGATCGTGAATAAATCCGTCTCATCCTCAAGATTAAACGTCGGATTCACCCGATTCTTCACAGAAATCTTGACATCATTCGCTTCCTTCCAACCGGCAACAGATACCTTACGCTCTTCAACTGGAAATTTACTTGCCTCGTCAAAAGCATTATCAATTAAGTTGCCGATAATTTTCACGAGATCCACTGATTTCACTCCGAGTGATAACCCATCCAGACCCTTGAATTCATAGCTGAAGGCAACTTTGGTTCTCATGGCGAGAGTGATTTTGGATTGAATTAATGCGGCAATAGCGGGCTGACCAATTCGAATAATGTCATTGACTTCATTAATTTCCTCAATTAATTCTTCCATATACCGCATTTGATCCTCTTTCTTTCCATTGGTCAATAAAGCATAAAGAGTTTGCACGTGATTGAGGAAATCATGTCGCTGACTGCGAATCGTCGCAAACATCAGATCCACATTTTGAATATACATTTCCTGTGTGGTCTGAACAGCTGTTTCACGTGATTTCGAAAAGAAGCCAAATATCAGAATCACAAGAATACAGCTACATACGGTAAAGAGTACGATGATTAATAATACACGAACAAGCTGGCTGGATAACGTCTTTTGAATGGTCTGATAGTCAGAAACGATCGTGATAACATAAGGAATTTCGCGTTGAACCTCCGTTACTTTCGCTTTAATCGGGACATACACAAATGTCTTTAGAATCGGCTTTCCATGATAACTTTCTACTACACTTACAGGTTCACCATTCGCTATGGCAAGCTTAAAATTGTTATAATCATTCACATTTCTCATATTATAAGTACCGAATAACAGGGGGCGATCATAGACAGAGACGAAACTTTCACCATTCGCCTTTCTAAATTCCTTCGGTTGGGTTCCAAATGTCTTCCCATTAAGTCCAGCAATCTCCATAATTTCTGGATTTGTAGCAAGTGTTTTTTTCACAATCGTATCTGAACCCACGATATCCTTGAATTTCTGAATCTTATTGGCATTCACAAACGCACAAATGAGATAATTCGTCGTTCCGTCGTAATAATAGCCGAATTTGCTAATATCACTGGATCCAGAAGCTGGCACTTCATAAATACCTGTCCAGAAATTCGGCAACTTGTAACCTTCCGAAATGGTGACGTTATGGAATTTTAGCAGTTGATCAAAAGCTGTAAACCAATAGCCAAATGAAATTGTACTTGTGATAGAAAGCTCTTTAGGTTCGGAGGACTTACCAACCATAATGTCATCCCCAACGCCACTTCGCTTCATGAGTGAAAACCCATCTACATTCGCCTCTGCGGCAAGAGCAACTAATTGTTCATTCGTAACTTTGTCAATATCTGGGTTAAGCTTACTCTTAGCAATGAGGGCCGCGGAACGCAATTGTTCGCCAATTAAGTCCTCGACATAAAAAGCACCAGCCTCCGACTGCTCAATCGAGGTTCGAATTTGGTTCGCTGCAGATGCCATCTGCTCGGATAGCGATTTGGTTAACAGTGATTTAGTGTACCAATAATAGGATGTATTGTTCGTAACTAACAACAAAATAACGATAATAAAAGTGATATAAATAATTCTAGTATTAATTCTCATGTAGGTTGTCACACTTTCCTTATTTTGTATGCTAAAAATTACAATTTTCCCGAAATTTTTTTCGTATTAAGTTTTTGTAAACATGCAGAAACTTCTCACGCTATGTTAGTATAGTAGCTGAACAAAAGGTTGTCTATCAATTAAAAGTAATTCTCGCCTTTATCTGTTAAAATTACTTAAAAATTCACAATTGACTAGATTGTGTAGGAATATTTTAGGAAAGAATAGCAACATAACCGTGTGAAGCATCCGGTCTAGTGCCCTATCCACAAATAATTCCTTGTGCGGATTGCTTTACTTGTCTCATAGACTTTAGTAGTATAGCTAATATCGAATGAAACGAGGTGCTTGGCTTTTGTCTAATGAAGAAATCATTTTGACCCCTGAGGGTTTACGCAGTTTAGAGCTAGAGCTTGAAGATTTGAAAACAGTGAAACGTAAGGAATTAGCAGAACGTATTAAACTGGCTATCTCTTATGGTGATCTCAAGGAAAATAGCGAGTATCATTCTGCGAAGAATGACCAATCTTTTATGGAAACACGCGTTCTAACGATTGAACGGATGCTCAAAAAAGCAAAGGTCGTAAAGAATACCTCCACATCGAAAGTTCAAGTCGGCTCCACGGTCGTACTGAACGATGTAGAATTTGCTGAGAAAATTGAGTACAAAATCGTTGGTTCACAAGAAGCCAACGTCAACGAGAATAAAATTTCGTACGAAAGCCCGCTTGGCATTTCCCTAATGAATAAGTCTGTAGGCGATGTTATTAGTGTGAACGCACCTATGGGCATCATTAGCTACGAGCTTCTCGAGATTCGCATCTAACGCAATAATAACAAAAAGCAGTCTGTACCTAGTTCATTCTAGGTATAGACTGCTTTTTTGTTATTGTGCAGCTTGCAGGACGGCTAGCGCCTTTGTCATTTTCGCTATGTAAGCGGCATCCAAGCTAGAGCACATCCATTTCACTTGTGCGTTCCCCTTGCCCTGCAGCTGGTCACTGTCCTGTAACACCTGCATTAAGTGATTCACAGTCCCTTTGCTTCCATCTACAATTTGAATGTGGCTCGGTAGAATCCGACTCAATATCCTGCTATAAAAGGGATAATGTGTGCAGCCCAGCACGACGGTACCGTAGGCAGTCAGATCGAAAGGCGCCAATTTTTGATTAAAATATTCAATAATCTGCGGTCCGTCCATCATGAGATTTTCACAAAATTCCACAAGTTCAGGAAGCGGTACTGAATCTACCATTCCCATATCATCGATTCGGGACACGAGCTCTCTATATTTCGCTTGATGCAGCGTAAGCTGCGTGGCGAATACAAGTACTCTTTTGCCTGATGAGCGATTCATCTCCAGGGCTGGCTTCACAGCTGGCTCCATCCCAATGATGGGGATTGTGTAAATCTTACGTAACTCAGCTATCGCAATGCTCGTCGCTGTATTACAAGCGATGACTAGCGCCTTAATATCTTCCTGAATAATCGTATCAACGGATTGCTTGACGAAGGCTAGAACCTCATCTTTCGATTTAACACCATAGGGAACATGCGCCGTATCTGCAAAATAAATATAATCTTCATGTGGCATTCTCTTCATGGCTTCGTTTAACACCGTGATTCCACCTAGACCTGAATCAAAAAAAGCAATTTTCATCCTATTCACCCTATTTATTAGCGTTCTGTCTTAAATACGTAATCAAACGTGGACTTTTTAAACAACCACTTATAGTAGTCCTGCTGTGACAAGGCCATTTCGTACGCCTTCTTCATCCACATGTGTCGTAACATGATCAGCGTATGGCAATAAATCTTTATGCGAATTGCCCATTGCGATACCAAAACCGACATAGGAAAGCATCTCCATATCATTCAAACCATCACCGAAAGCAACTGCGTCTTCCGGCTTCAAGCCGACCAACTCCAGCATCGCGGCGATGCCTTGCGCTTTAGAACCCCCGGCTGGCAATACATCCATCGCATGTTCGTGCCAACGGATGAGCTTAAACTCCGAAAGCAGCTCCTCGTACAAATGTTCATCCTTCGCTTCACAATGGAGGAAAATTTGATAAATATCGTTCGATTTCCAAAAATGCGGATCATAGCTTGGTAAATCAACTTTTAACGAGGAAACTGAGCTATGTACAAATGGGTGATCCTGCGCATCCGTCGCAAATGCATGCTGGCCCTCGAACACTAGTGAATGCTGATGAGTAGCAGCTAGTGCAACTAAAGCTTCGATTGCACTCTTGGCGATTACACGGTGGTAAAGTGGCTCGCCTTTGTACACGGCATATCCGCCATTTAAACATACATAGGAATCAATGCCAAGCAGCTCAGCCAGTGGCTTGATGAAATAAGGAGCTCGTCCTGTTGCAATAACGGGTTCAATTCCGCTTGCTTTCAATTCGTGAATCGCCTTAACGGTGCTTTCAGGCACCTGCTTGTCTTCATTAATTAACGTGCCATCAATATCAAAAAATACAATTTTGTACACAGTAGGTTCTCCTTTGCATTGGAAACAGCAGCTGCCGCCTCTTCTCTCTTTCTTTCAATTAAACACCAAATGCTCGAAAAAAACAAAGAAAAAAGAGAATCCCTTGGGCTTCTCTCCCGCTTTGCCTATACGATGCTATCAATGATGCCGTAGGTTAACGCCTCTTCAGGACTCATGTACCAGTTTCGTTGATGCTCTTTCACTCGAGCTAATTCTTCTGCTTGCAGATTCGTTTTGGACAAAATACATTCATCGTAGATATTCTGCAGCCTCTGTGTTTCATCTACCCGATTCTTCAAATGCTCCAAATGACCATCAATATGTGTTGAAACGGAATGATACATGAAGGTGCTAAGCCTGCCAGCGTGTCTTTTGTGACCACTAACAGCGATCAACAGACTCATACTCGCGGCGAGTCCGTACACATAGGTGTGAACAGGTGTTTTGCTGTTCTCGATCACATTAATCAGACCAAAGCCATCGTATACGCTGCCTCCGTTACTATTGATGATTAGATCGATGGGCACGCGTTTAAAGTCCTTTTCCTTCTTGTCTTTGTCATCATCAATTTGATTAATCTTCATAATTTGCTCGACAATCAGTTTCACTGAGGTCTTATTGATGCCATCGAATAGATAAAGGGTTCTGTCACTCATAACATGCCTCCTGTCCGTATGGCCTTGTATTACAGTAGTCTATTCTCCACTTTGAAACTTTGTAACTCTTTATGTGCTGTTTTCAGATTTTTGGGCGTTCTTAATAACCAATAGAGCCGCTCCACTCCCAAAGGAGTGAAGCGGCTCTGCTAACTACGCTTAGTACATACTCACATTATCAAACTTGCTGCTCGCCCGGTGTGAATAAAGACCAATTTGTCCCGCAGTGAAACTCGTATCCGTGGTTGTCAGCAGTTTCGTTCCGTTCGCCCAGAACTCCAACGTGCTGCCATTCACGACAGCTTTGAAGTCATACCAAGTTCCTAAATTAAACGTGTAGGGCACGGTGACGAGGTCGGTTGGCGTACCACTAGCCACTTTAAGAATCTTCAAATTATTCGTGGACTTATAGTACATGAATGCATAATAGTTGTTAGCATCCACGCGCCGTGCGATGAGACCTAAGCCAGCCAGATTGCCAGCATCGAAGCTGTCAGCTTTCACTTTGGCCGCAACCGTGTAGTTCTGCCATGTGCTCAGTCCGGTATACGCGCTTACACTAGCAGCAGTATTGTTCGATTGGTTATACACTTTAGTACCATCGGTAACAACACTCCAGGTTCCTCCAGTTGTTGCCCAGCTTGAGGCTGATCCCGACTCATAATCATCGCCGAAAATAGATGCTACGCTCACATTATCGAATTTAGCATTTGCACGGTGAGCGTACAATCCGATTTTACCCGAAGCTATCGTGGAATCTGTCCCCGTTAACTGCTTCGTCCCATTTACCCACAACTCGAGTGTGGACCCGTTAACAACAGCTTTGATGTCATACCATGTACCTAAGTTGAGTGTAAATGGGATTGTAGCAACATCCGTTGCGACACCGGCAGAAAGCATCGTGATTTTCAGTGAATTCGTCAATTTATAGTACATGAATGCGTAATAATTACTACTATCCACATACCGAGCGACAACGCCAATTCCTGCATAATTCCCCGCATCGAACGCATCTGCTTTGATTTTCGCCGAGACGCTGTAATGCTGCCAAGTGCTGTCTCCGCTGAAAGCGGTAGCTCCACCAATCGTGGTATTCGCCTGGTTGTATACCTTCGTACCATCTGTCACGACGCTCCATGTTCCGCTCGTTGTTGACCAACCTGCTGCCGTGCCGGATTCGAAGTCATCACTCCGTAGTGCTACCGAACTGGTGCTCGATGTGCCTGGATTGCCATCCGTTTGGAAACTAATCGTAACTGTATCCGAAGTTCCACCTGCTTCACTGAATGTTAAAGTCTTCGTAAAACTTGAATTTGGCGCCAATCCGACCGTGATAATGGTAAAATAAATCTCCCGTTCGCCTCGCAAATTCCCCGAGGATTGCGTAAGCGCAAGCCAATCGCCTTGACCGCTTACCGTCCAATTTGTGCTTAAACCGCCGCCTATATTGACGATTTTCAATTTATGCTTCTGTGAGCTATTCGTCACATTCTTGACGCCAACGTTGATGCTAGCAGGAACATCAATCTTCGCAGCTGGGATGCTCCCCAAAGCACCAAGCTGGTTCGTTTCTTGGAATTTCGTGATCGTTCCCTTTTGGGCTGTTAATTTCAATTGCAGCCATTGCGCAGTGACACCAGTAGGCGGCGTAAACGAAATCGCTTGCTCCACTTTGTTGCCATAGGGAACCGTCACATTAAATGTACCCGTTTGGAAACTCGTGTAGGTGCCATTCACAGGATTTAAATATCCCGCTTCCCAATTCACATCCACACTCGTTCCGTCCTGCTGCTCATCGTTATACACAATAATGGTTCGAGTTGTTGCCGTGCCGCCAGGAAATAGGGTAGGAGAAGCCCCGATCATATTTTTCTTATCGCCATCTTTATCAAAAGCAGCAACAGGTGAGTACGTATTATGGGTGTACGCATACGAGTCCGACTTGATAAAGGTTGGTTTCGCTGAATCATACGCATTAAACACGGGTCGATTAATTGCAACCGGCTTCAATCCTGGTGCGGTCATATCCGACCAAGTCGGATACACAGTATCTTCTATCACTTCATAGCCATAGATCCAATTCGCATAATAACGAATATCTGCAAAGCCCGCATACCGCATCGCTCTCGTCATCCGATCAGCCGCACGGTGCCATACAGCCTGTGAAACGATATTATCGTTCAAAATATCCTTTGCTAACGTTGCGTTATACGTCCCATTCGCATTGAGCGTCGGCCATCCACCTGAAGGTGTGTAGGCTTCCCCTTCGCCTTTTGGCTTAGTACTATTATTCGTATACAGGCCGTACATGGTACTATTGTTCAACCAGCCTATTTGATAGCCACCTGTATAGTGATGATTCTCTTGATCTGTCGTTGTAAAATCATCCTGAATAATGGGCTTTGTTGTATCCATTGATGTAATCGCTGCTTCAATGGTTGGATGCAGAATTGTCGTATTATTGCTCGTTGAGCTCCAATTCTCATTTCCCCCGCTCCAAATCACAATACTTGCATAATTCTTCCTCGCATTGACCCATTGTTTAACCCATTTCGTAATGTGATCCATCGCATCCGGCGTATAACTATGCACACTTTGATACTGCCAATAAGGCGTCTCATCAATCAGAAGGAGGCCAATTTCATCCGCATAGTCGTATACTTGTTTAATCCCACTATGAATGTGCGTCCGAGCAACATTGTAGGTGGTCTTCCATTCATCCATGGTTAGTTTAACTTCGTCAATGCTCGCATTCGCATAGGATTGTGATGAGCTGTATGCAGCACCATGCCCACTTCCCGTTGCCCAGTTGAACTGCAGCGCGTCGCCGCGGAGGTTCGTTTTAATACCGTTTAGCTGATAGTAATTCGTATTCACAGCAAACTGTCTAAAGCCAAATCGCGTTGTCAAGCTATCCATCGTGACTGCATTTTGCATAAGACTCGTATTCAAATTGTAAAGCTTAGGATCGTGCGTCCACCAATATTTCGCATTCGTCCAAGGTATCGCGGACCATGTCACGGTTTGTGAACTGTTAGCAGCCACAGTCACGGTCTGGTCAGAGAAAGTTTTCTCTGTACTACCGCCAACGAGCTGCGCGCTATTTTTGACCGTGACCGTTTGGCTTGTCGCTGTCGCATTCGTCACTGTCGTTTTTACCGTTATTTCATCGTCGGCAGGTGAGGTATTATTTTTCAGATCAGAAATGACAAACGTATCTGAAATAAATACTTTGGGATAAGCCACTAAGGCTACATCATCGTTAATCCCACGCCCTTGCCCCCAACTCTGATTGTCCACACCAATGGGATAGAGGGATTTGCCACTTATATCCTTAGCATCCGTAGGCAGCGCATAATAGCCCCAGACGCGAACCTCTAGCGAATTCGTTCCGCCCACAATAGCCAGAGGTGTGATATCCAGCTTATACGGCAGTCTCGTCATCAAGTAACCGTCTGTTTCTGTCGCTAGTTGAGTCCCGTTAACGAATACTTTGGAGAGGGGGCCAATATTCTCGAGATCAAGGAAGATCTCCTTTCCTGTCATTGTGGATGGAACCGTGAAATTACGTTTATATACCCCATAATTCAGTGTATTCCATGATGTTGGGTAACCAAAGCCAGCAGGTGAATCCCAATAAGAAGGGACTGTAATATCGTAGCGGGTCGCACCCCCATTGGGATAAAAATCCCACACCCCATTCAATGAAACCTGCTCCCGATTCGTATCTGCCTGTGCGGTGTTGGTTACTGCAAACAATGAACTTAACACTAGCGAGGTGAATAATAACAAGACGATTCTTAGATTTATTTTGCCTAAACCCCACGGTACATGCATGTAACTTCCTCCTTTTCTTAAATGATCTCCAATCTATGGTAAGCGCTTACAAACTAATGCAAATTCTACTAAATCCCCCCTTTCACGATGTAGTTAGCTTGCAGCATACGCGATCGAGGTATCTTCCAGATACCTCGCCTGATTTCTTGTGTATTATCCTTTAACCGAGCCCGCTGTTACGCTGATAAATGATTTGTTCGCAATCATATACACGATGAGTATTGGCAAAATGGACATGCAGGCACCCGCAAGCATAATGTGCGTCTCCGCAGCGGCTGAGGTGCCGTAGCGTAAGCTGGCTAGCCCTACGGTCAGTGTTTGAAGCGCTGGCTTCGTCATTGTGAATACCAGCGGCAGAATGTATTCGTTCCACGCATTGCGGAATACGAACAACCCTGCAACGCCAAGCCCAGGCGCTAATAGCGGCAAGATAATCCGCCAGTAAATACCATACACACTGCAGCCATCAATCTTCGCTGCTTCATCTAGATCACGCGGGATTCCTTTGAAGAAGCCAATCAGTGTAAAGAACGTAGCCGCATGACCACTGATTAGAATGATCACAACGCCCCATAAGGATTTGTGCAGATTCAAATGCACCATTAATTCGAACTGCGGGCGCAATACGACGGCGCCGATGGAGATGAACATTGTGGACGCAAGCAGTGCCACGTAGACTTTTTTACCCATAAAATCCTGCCGATCTACGGCATAAGCAGCCAACGAAGCCACAAGTAAACTGCCTATAGTCGTTGCAATGCTGACGAACAAGCTATTCATCGTAAAATGAGCGAAATTCGCACCCTTCCACGCTTTCACGTAATTGGAGAACTGCCAGACGGATGGCCAGAACGTGGCGCCTGTCGTAACTTCTGCATTCGTTTTGAATGAACCTAGTACGGCCATGATGACCGGAAATAAGGTAAATACCACAATTAGAAGCAGAAATGCCCAGATCATGAGCTTACCCGCAAGTTTCGCAATGAACAGTGTGATATAGGAGGGCAGCGAGGATGTTTGGTTATTCGTTATACGCGATGGAACCGTCTGCATGTATGCCTCATCTCCTATTCATTCATCTGATTCAAGCGTTTGGACAAGTAGAAATAACCTAACGTCACGACCCCTACAATTAAAGCGGAAACGAATCCAACTGCACTGCCGTAACCAATTTGTTGCTGCACAGCACCGCCTGCCGAGGAGATCGGGAAGAAGAGTTTATACACATAGAGGTACATGACCTCTGTTTTGCCAATAGGACCACCTTCGGTCAATACCATGATGCTTTCATAGCCTTTGAGTGCTGCTGTTATGGCGAGAAGAACGATCATTTGAAGCACAGGTCCTAGCATAGGGACGGTGATATAAATGAATTTTTTCCAACCATTTGCTCCGTCAATAGCGGCACTTTCGTAGACGTCTTGCGGTATATTTTGCAATCCGGCGAGGAACAGCAGCATGTAGTTCCCGATGGCACCCCAAACGGCGATGATAATCATCGTGAGCATGGCAAACTTCGTTCCCAGCCAATCAATGTTCGAATGGATAATGCCGTATTTTACTAAATATTGATTGAGGATCCCGTTATACGAATTGAAAATAACGTAGAAGACGACTGACATGACAGCTGTGCTAATGACCGTTGGTAGAAAATAAATCGCACGAAACAGATGTCGTCCACGCAATGCCCCATTCAGAATCACGGCGAGCATTAAGGCGATGGGTAAGGTTAGAGTGATTTTGCCCCCAGCATATACCAAGGTATTGAGTACAGATTGCCAATACGTGTCATCCTCATACAGTCTTCTGAAATTATCTAAGCCATTGAATGTCTTAGCCCCATAGCCAGGATAGCTGTAAAACATATAGCGCATGGCCCACCCTAACGGGTAAATGCTGAGTACCAAAGTCAAAAATAGACTCGGAAATGTAAGGATATAAGGGGCAAGCGCATGCTTTCGTTTCATCATTGCAAGGCTCCTTTCTGCTTGAGAAAAGGGCTATCCGCTTTCAAACACAAGGTTTCAAGCGGATAGCCTCCTCTCCTAGCGTGATCTTATTTAACTAGACTTCCTTGCAGATTTTTCGCATCAAAGTCCGTCATCGGTTGATTCTTCGTCGAACCTGTTTGCCTAGCTTTATCCAAAGCCGTGTTATAGCGTGCCGACAAATCTGTCGTTATTTTATTCACGTCTCCGCCCTCAAGGATGTATCTCAACGCTTCATCGCCTAAATTTTTACCTTCTGGCGTCACCGCTGGGACAACTGGGAATAGCGCGTCATATTTGTTCGGTAGGAACAAGTCCATATTGGCGAATCCTGGTTTCTTCGCAACGGCTAGAACGTCTGGAACAGCGGAGATCCCTACGCTATCTTCTTGGTACGTTTTCAACACTTCCGGTCCATACATCGTTTCGATAAATTTCCATGCCTTTGCTTTGTTTGCCGATTTTGCACTCATCGCAAGCCATACCGTCGCATTCGAGAATGGCGAAGCACCATTAATGGTGCCATCTACCGTCGGAATTGGCGCAGCACTCCATTTGATTTTGGCAGGGAATTGGTTCTTGTACACACCTGGCTCACTCGCATGATTGATGTACATACCGATTTTACCTTCTGCAAACTGTGCACGAAGCGGGTCGATATCAAGCAGTTCGAAACCAGGAATCATACTGCCATCCTGCTTCATTTTGCGCAAAGCCTCAAGCATTGGGATTTGACTGGAGAAGTCGAACTTGCCTGTCTTGAAGTTAAAGCCATCCAGGATCCCTGTGCTCAGCGCGACAATCGGTGTAGCTGTACGGCCAAAGCCGCCGTTGTTCTTGAAGTTCCCTGCGAAGCCATAAGCCCCAATATCCTTCCCTGCAACGGTAAGCTTCTTGGCTGTTTCGACTAATTCATTAATCGTTTTGGGAGGTGCTGCAATGCCTGCTTTTTGGAAAAGATCGACGTTATAAATGAGACGCCAAGTGATTCCGTAATTCGGTAATGAGTAGATTTTATTGTCCACACGATTTCCGTCATCGATGATGAGGTTTTTGAAGCGATTTTTAAATTCTGGGGTCATGTATGTGTCTAATGGCTCGAGGTAGCCTTTCTTGATGAACGGTGCAAAATTAGAGCCTGATGTTTTGATTATGTCTGGTGCTTGATTACTAGCGAATGCGACATCCAAGGATTGTTCATAGTTGTCGGCCATAATCGTAACTTCTACTTCGATATTGTCCTTATTCTCCGCATTATACTTCGCGATCTCCGCTTTGATATGATCCGATGCTCCACGGTCGTTCGTCCAGTAGGTTAGCTTTGTTTTGGGGCCAGCGTTTGCGGCTGGCGCTGCGGAACTTGCCGCTGCTGTTGCTGCAGCTGTAGCTGCTGGGCTTGCTGATGTATTAGCTGTGTTACTGCTTCCGCAAGCTGATAAAGTAACTAGCAGAGCTGCAGAAGCAGCCAGATGGAACGGTTTACTACGCATAAATGGTTGGCCTCCCTTTTCTATTTCCATGTGTTTACTTCTAAAGTGTAAGCGAATTCACGGATGCTGTGAGGAGGGTAAAACCACTTTCCACTAGGAATATATGATTGTATTAGGAAGGTTTGTAGCCTTGTTTGAACTCCGTCGGTGTCATCCCGACATGTCGCTTGAACACATCTGTGAAGTAGGAACGATCCTCGTAACCTAGTTGAATCGCCACTTCTTGCACTTGCTTATCATCAAGGAGCATCTCCTTCGCCTTCTCGATTCGCAGTCCGGTCATATAGTTGATGAGCGTCGTTCCTGTCACCTTTTTGAACAGATTCGCAAAATAACTCCCGCTCAAATACACATGCTTCGCTAAATCAGCAACCGTTACATTCTTGTCCAGATTCTCTTTCATATAGTGAATCGCCTGGGCGATGACTGAATCTGCCTCTTGCTCACGCTGCTGCTGCATCAAGTCGCAACCTGCCGAAACCAATTGTTTGAGCAAATCATTTAACTCGCGGAGCGTTAAGCGCTCTCCCTTTTTCATAACATCCAACTTGGTTGCCAGCTCGTCCATTCCACTTGACTCCGTCATTTTCTCAGCGAAAATGCGATACATAAGCAGCCCTAACTCATAGCACACATTCATTACATTGCTAGGTTGTACGCCTGAATAGCCTTGAACAATGCCCTGCAGAAGAGGCAGCGCTCTCTCTTTATTGCCCATACGCAAATAATTGAACAACTCTTTTTCTTGCTCGGCACTATGCCTCGAACGTGTAACTGCATGATGCTGAATGTCTTCATAGAAAAAAACACTATTTCCGCCCGTATAGAAATTGTGAGACAAGGCTTCCGTTGCTTGCTGATAAGATTGGGGCAGCTCGTGAATCGTTCTCGCCTCAAGCCCGACTCCGATGGAAATCGTATAACGGGAGTAGTTCAGCATATGCTCACGACACTGTTCAGCCAATGTAATGATGTCCATGAGCGTTGGCACATTCAGCAGACAGATGAAGCCGCTCAATTGCTCCCGGAATACAATGGATTTCGTGACGGAAGAGAGTGTTTCTTCGAGGATGTTTTTGACCGCGAAACGTGCCAATTCCACGTCATGAATGCCATGCGTATCGACTTGCTTCGCAAAGCCATCAATTTCAATGCACATAATGATAAGCCGCTCCCGATTCAGATCGAGCTTCAAATAGTCCCAACGCTCTTTCAGCCGCACTTCATTGGCGTTGTACCGCAGCAACAGATGCAAATATTCTTGTCGCAGCAGCGGCATGCTTTCTTTAATTTGACGCTCCATTTCGCTTTGTTTGGCAAAATGGACCCGATCCAGCTCAATTTGTTCTTTCGCTTTCTGAACAACCGCTTCTATCGCCGTTTTCAGGAACGGCTTTGCAATAAAATCGAACGCACCAAGTCGAAGTGCCTGTTGCGCATATTCGAAATCGGTATAGCCGCTGAGCATGATCACTTTGCAATTGGGCATCACCGCCGTGATCGCTTTCGTCATCTCTAAGCCATCCATACGCGGCATCCGAATATCGGTGAGGACAATGTCAGGTCTCAATTCCATAACCATCTGCAAACCGTCGACACCATTGCCTGCTGTCCCTACGACTTGCACGCCATGTGTGTCGATTTGGATCAAATCAGCGATCCCTCGAACGACACTTCTGATATCATCAATGACACAAAGTGTTATATCCGCCTTACTCATGCTAAACTTCCCCCTTGATTGGAATCGTTATATACACCTTTGTCGCTTCATAAGGTTCACTCGAGAGAACCATCGTTGCCTCGCCGCCATAGTACAGCTGCAAACGGTTGTAGACATTCCGCAGTGCGTAGCCTTTCTTCTCTGTACCAGGCTGATTCAGACTCAGCTGCAACTTATCTGCATCCATACCAGAACCATTATCTTCAACTACAAGATGGAGGTGTTGATTTGCGAATGTAAGCTCGATACGAATTTTACCTCCGGATTCCATATGTTCAAAGCCATGCAGCAAACTATTCTCAACCAAGGGTTGAAGCATGATTTTCATAATGGGCAGTGCTTGGCTGGTATCCTGGCTTACCACAATTTCAAAGTCAAAAAGCTCCTCATAACACAACTGCTGAATCGTCAAATATTGCCGCACATGAAGAAGTTCTTTCTCGACCGTCGTCCATTCTTCGCCATGATTAAGGCCTAATTGAAAGAGCTGTGATAAGGCGATAACCATCGACTTCGAGTTGTCTAATTCGCCGGTTTCCATTTTCCAGATAATCGTATTGAGCGTGTTATATAAAAAATGAGGTGAAATTTGCGCCTGCAACGCCTTGGCTTCGGACTTCCTCTTCTCTCGTTCAGCGTCCTTCACTTCGTCGATAAGTTCATTGATTTCCAGCAGCATGCTGTTGAATTTGTGCCCAACCTGGCTGACCTCATCTTGATAATGACTCTGGAACCGTACAGACAGATCATTGCGTCCCACCTTACTCATCAGCATTTGCAGATGATACAGAGGTTTGAGTAGAATGGCTGAAAGCACATTCGACACCAATACCGCCATAATGATGCAGACAAGCATAATGATGCCGGTCGCCCATTGAATCCAGCTCAAATCCTTGAGCAGATCTGCTCTCGATTGTACGCTAAGTAGCAACCAGTCCGGATTGAACTGTAGGGTTGCGTAGTTAATTAGGTTGTATTGCGCTGCCATGCCTACCTCGAAATGCCCCCTCGAGCTTGTCCCGATATGTTTCTCGAGAAAAGCTTTATCATAACTTTTGGGCAGATTCGGCTGATTCATGAGCACGCTTGCACCGTTTCGATTCACAAGAAATAAATTCTGATCTTCCTGCGCTGTGTGTCTATCGGACAACATGCCTTGAATCGCCTTCTCGTTCAAATTCACTACGAAATACATATTCGGACTCTCACTAATGGATTTCATAACCAGCGAAATAACGCGATCTTTCCCCTGAAAAAGCAGATCTTCATGCCCTTCTACCCAGAAGGGCTCTTTGGACAATTGCGCCTTCTCGTACATCGGGGAATCATAGAACGAGTACCCTTGATTCCGATAGTAACTGGCGGAATAGAACTCCCCAATTGGCGTCGCGATAAAAATCGACTCAATCGACGGCTCTGCCAGCTTCGCTTGCGTGAACGCCGAGTTCATCGCCGTCATGTGCCCGTAGTAGCCATCCTTCTTGCCAGTGGCGGAATCCTTCGACATTTGGACAAAGGGTTGGGAGATCATAATATTCAGCACGGAGACGAGAATTTGCTTGGCTTTCTCATCCAGTACACGAGCCGAAGTGTTCAGGTTATCCTGGCTGAGCTGAAACGTATTGCGCTCGATGACGCGCGCACTTATATAGTAAGACAGCCCTCCCGTCGCTGCGATCGAGAAGGCGATTAGCAGAACAAACGAAACCCACATGCGCTTCTTCAGCGTGAGTTTGTACAGCATAGTTTTCATGAGCGAGCACCTCCGTGCTCATATTGTATCGCAAACGCTTACATACAGGATACAGAATTTTCCTGTGGGGTGCTTCCTATCAGTAACCTCGGCTTATAAGTAAAATCCAAATAACGATAACCGTTCGCGAAGTCACGAACTTCCCACTCCGGATTTAGATCATTGAAGTTACCGACCTTCGGATACCAAATTGTACGAAGAAATTCCATCTCCGCGTGTCCTAAACCACGTTCTAATCGTTCTCGTCTAGGGTTTGTTCAAATTTCATAGCCCTCCTCTCCTCCTATGGACACAAAACAAAACGCCGCTCTCACCACAATCACTGAATGGACTAAATCCTCAGTAACCATGATAAAAACGGCGTGTGCTTCACAACCAATATCATATTATTTGTTTACTATTCTGCTTCCGTTCGAACTTGATAGTCCTCAAGGAAAACTGTTAGCTCATCCGTAACATGAACACCCTCCAACTCTAACAAAAACCTTTGCAACTGCGCACCTTCATCATCTTGAATGGCAATTTCACCACGAACATTAAGAACTCTATGCCAAGGGAGTCGGTGCTTCTTACTCATCGTATGCAAAATGCGCACAACTTGCCGTGCCGCTCTAGCACTCCCTGCTTGCCGCGCAACCTGACCATATGTCATTACTTTTCCTTCGGGTATGGATCCAATGACGAAGATTACCCGCTCTGTAAAAGGAGTCATTATACCTCGAGAAACTTAATGCATACTGGCTGTGACATCTCGAGAACACTCCCTGTCGGAACAAGCTTCCCGGTTACTTCATCACGTGAAAAACTTACGATATTGTCAGAGTCTTTATTCGCGACTAATACAAATTTACCATCTGGTGAAATCCCGAAGTTACGGGGATGCTTCCCTAGCGTAGGCGCATGTTCAACTAGCGAGAGGTGGCCTGTAAGTTCATCAATGGCATAGACAACAATGCTATCGTGTCCACGATTGGAACCATACAGAAAACGTCCGTCAGGTGAGATATGGATGTCTGCGCAAGCATTTTCACCATCGTAGGAGACTGGCAATGTCGTTATGTTTTGAAATTCAGAAAGTTGTCCTCGTTCTTCATCATAGCCAAACGCCGTCACTGTAGACCCAAGCTCATTAATGACATAACCAAACTCGAAGGATGGATGAAATACAAAATGTCGTGGTCCGGACCCTGGTTTAATCGAGACTTCATCATGTGGAATGAGACGCTTCGCTACGAGATCTAATTTATATAGAAAAATTTTATCAAGTCCTAAATCACAAGCACCGATAAATCGATTCGCACGATCTACGAAAACAGAATGCGCACGCGGGCGATCCTGTACCGGAAGTAAACTTGCACCCTCATGCTGCCGAATATCAGCAGGAATCCCAATTTGACCATCCTCTAGAATCGGCGATAGCCCCACCATACCACCATGATAACTAGTCACCATCACCACTTGGTTCGTGTTGTCTAACTGAATGTGACAAGTTGTAGCTGGCAAGGTATTTTCTTGATTGAGTAGGGATAATTCTCCTGTCTCGAGATTAATCGAGTAGGCACTAGCCGCTCCGCATTTTTGCCCCTCTGTACCGACACCTTCACCGAGTGCGTATAGTCTTGAATTGTCTGCGTCCACAGCAAGAAAAGTTGGGTTTTGTAACCCCGATACGTTGTGTGTTAATGTAAGACTCCCTGTTTCTGCATTAAATTGTGCCGTATATACCCCTGGATTCTTCGCATCGGCGTAAGAACCAATAAAAGCTAGAGTTTGTTGTGTCGGTTGCTGCTTGTCCACGGATGTCACTCCCATTCATCTATTTTTCACTACGAGCATTATCTCAAATCCGTACCGCGTGAGCAACTAGTTGATTAATGAGGGTTCGAGAAGTGAGTAATCCAAGTGATTTAGTTAGTAGTGGCAAAAATGAGCTAAAATAGCACATTGAGGTTTCATATTAAGATTGGCGGGAAGGTAATTGGAGGAGAGAACACTTACTGAGATTACCTAGTTAAAACGACTGATCCTAGAAATATGTAAACCAAAAGAATCACCATGGTCAACAACGCAAAGTTTTTAACCATAGGTATAAAACCAGAACTGGACCGCCTAAGACGGTCCTTCCCTTAGCTAAATAGCAGATGAAATATACACAGAATAAACGGCATTTTGTGTAACGTTCATATTTAGGAATACTGAAATTGCATCATTTCTTATGACAGGGTTACCAGCTATATTACTTGTCCATGTTACAGTGGCATTTGGTGTGACAGCATATGCAGCACCATTGGAAAGTCGCACGGGCTGCGATCCTACATCTGTAGGTCTAATTGAGAAAATTATGGTTCCGGTAAGGGTAACCGTGGTTGTAAGACTAATTGTAGATATGATGTTTGCTGCTAACGGTACTGCTGCAGTATTAATAACATCAAAACATACTTGGAAAAGATACGTTCCAGCAGGTAAGTTATTTACATCTATTGCTCCAGAAAAAGCAACTACACTTCCATTCGCTGCATCGACATAAGGTACCCTATTGGAAAGCGCTCCTGGTGACCCTGCTAAACGTTGGAATCCTGCGTTATTTCCACCAAAATTAAGAACCTTTGTAAAATTGACTGGTGTCGCTCCTGTTGCTCCAGTTGCTCCGGTTGCACCAGTTGC
This sequence comes from Paenibacillus sp. J22P165, assembly GCF_059692015.1. Taxonomy (NCBI): domain Bacteria; kingdom Bacillati; phylum Bacillota; class Bacilli; order Caryophanales; family Paenibacillaceae; genus Paenibacillus; species Paenibacillus sp. J22P165. The sequence goes on from NZ_JCAUAP010000011.1 coordinate 234,106, forward strand.
TCCGGTTGCACCAGTCGATCCAGTTGCTCCAGTTGCTCCAGTTGCTCCAGTTGCTCCAGTCGATCCAGTTGCTCCGGCTGCTCCCGTCGATCCAGTTGCTCCAGTTGCTCCGGTTGCACCAGTCGATCCAGTTGCTCCAGTTGCTCCAGTTGCTCCAGTTGCTCCAGTTGCTCCAGTCGATCCAGTTGCTCCGGCTGCTCCCGTCGATCCTGTTGCTCCGGCTGCTCCCGTCGATCCAGTTGCTCCGGCTGCTCCCGTCGATCCAGTTGCTCCGGCTGCACCAGTCGATCCAGTTGCTCCGGCTGCTCCCGTCGATCCTGTTGCTCCGTCTGCTCCCGTCGATCCTGTTGCTCCGGCTGCTCCCGTCGATCCAGTTGCTCCGGCTGCTCCCGTCGATCCAGTTGCTCCGGCTGCACCAGTCGCTCCAGTTGCTCCGGCTGCTCCCGTCGATCCTGTTGCTCCGGCTGCTCCCGTCGATCCAGTTGCTCCGGTTGCACCAGTCGATCCAGTTGCTCCGGCTGCTCCCGTCGATCCAGTTGCTCCGGCTGCACCAGTCGATCCAGTTGCTCCAGCTGCTCCCGTCGATCCAGTTGCTCCAGTATTTCCTTTCTTCCCTTTATGCCCTCTCTTCCCTCTAGGCCCTCTCTTACAACACTTTGATGATGAGGACGATGTCGTGGACGTTGTCGTGCAACAATCTGATTGCGATCTTTCCGGATTTTTACTCATATAAATTTGCAGTTCCGGCTCAATCGCATCCACGATACGTTTAAGTTCCTCTTTATTTAACCTCTCCAATTATCCCCCCCCTTTCCATTGTATTAATAGTTTATGAGCTAGAATATATATTGCGAGGGCTAGTAGAGAAAACAAACATTCCCCTAGTTGAGTGACATCTCACATGAAATCTTAATACTATAATTATATAAAAATACAACTTACAAGAGGTGGCAGAATGATCAATGATAATCTTTCTATCCCACATTTTCATATTACTGTAATTCCCGAGCAGCTTGAAAAATTAAACAAGAACATGAACTTAGAGCTTTGGATTCCAGCAGTTCTTCGCCTTGATCAAGATGAATATCAGATAAAGCTGGCATATCGGGGCTCACATACACGTAAATTCCCCAAAAGATCGTTTCAGGTCAAGTTCATTTCACCAATGGTTTACAAAGGAGAACGAGAATTTCATCTTAATGCTGAATACGCAGACCCCTCACTGATACGAAACAAGCTCTCCTTTGACTTTTTTACCCGCATCGGTACCCTATCACCACAAACCTACCATGTGCTACTGTATATCAATGAACAATTTACCGGTATATATTTGAAGCTTGAATCTGTAGATAGTCGTTTTTTACAAATAAGAAAATTGCCCGACGGGCCGATTTATTACGCTATAAATTCGAATGCCAATTTCTCACTTCTTAGTCCTAAAACCTCTGAAGTTAAGGATTCCCTTGAAGAAGGGTATATGAGAAAGTGCGGAACTGTTGCAGACGATGCCGCTTTGCGCACGTTTATTTATAAAATCAACACAACCCCAGTCGCTCAATTTGAAACTGAAATTGAAAAGCTGTTAGATATCGATAGTTACCTTCGGTGGTTAGCAGGAGCCGTATGTACTCAAAACTTCGACGGTTTTATTCACAATTACGCCTTATATCGAAATAGAGAAACAGAACGTTTTACTATTATTCCGTGGGATTATGATGCAACCTGGGGGAGAAATGTGAATGGACGCATACTGAAGCATACGTATCTTCCGATAGAGGGGTTTAATACACTCACTGCACGTATCTTGGATGTGCCCTCGTTTCGCTCATCCTATTGCAGTCTTTTGCATGTCATTTTTCGTGAGCATTTTACGGAAATGGCACTAGAACCAGAAATTATTTCACTGCAGCAATTGCTACATCCTTTTATCCATCTTGATCCAAATAAAAAAGACCACGAGGAAATATTTTTAGAAGAACGAGGATTCATTCTTTCTTTTATCGAAAAGCGGAGGACTTTTTTAATGGAGAGTATTGAGTCGTTTCAAACACAAAAAATAAGGTAAGTAAAACAGTAATTCGAGTTTACCGAATACAACTTTCAGTACGCGTCGAGCTAAAATATAAAACCCCACTTCATCGAAGTGGGGCCTTCTCTATCTATTGTCATCTGCTCTTCAGCCGACAATCATCTCTTACACCTTACGCGAAGTCAACTTCGCTTGCGTCAACAGCATCAAGTAGTCGTAGCCGCCAGCTTTGGAGTCCGTACCGGACATGTTGAATCCGCCGAATGGGTGCACGCCGACAAGTGCTCCCGTACATTTGCGGTTAATGTACAAGTTACCACAATGCACGGTTTCCAAAGCTTCTGCGATGCGATCTTCATCTGTAGAGAAGTACGAACCCGTCAATCCGAACTCCGTATCATTATACATCGCAATAGCTTCTTGCCAATTCGCTGCTTTTGCAATCGCGAGTACAGGTCCGAAAATCTCCTCCTGCATTAAACGGGCTTTGCCGCTAACATCACCGAACACGGTTGGCTGAATGTAATAGCCATTACCTTCCGCTTTGTCTCCGCCAACTAACAATGTGCCTTCGCTTTTACCTACTTCGATGTAGTCCAAAATCCGTTCATACGACGTTTTATCAATAACCGGACCTGCCGCGAAGTTCAATTCTGGCAGTCCGCTTTGTAGTCTGTTCGTGTAAGCGACTACCTTCTCAACCACTTCATCGTAGACAGATTCGACGATGATGGCGCGGGAACCCGCGGAACATTTTTGACCTTGGAAGCCAAAAGCCGAAGCTACAATTGCAGCCGCTGCTGCATCCAGATCTGCCGTTTCGTCAACGACGATACCGTCTTTACCACCCATTTCAGCGATCACACGTTTGATCCAAATTTGACCTGGAGCAACGTCTGCAGCAAGTCTGTTAATACGTAAGCCAATCTCTTTGGAACCTGTGAAGGAAATGAAACGTGTTTTCGGATGTGTTGTCAAATAGTCGCCAACTTCAGCACCACTACCCGGAATGAAGTTAATGACACCAGCTGGCAGACCCACTTCCTCCATCAAAGCTACAAATTTGTGCGCGATCACAGGCGTCGTAGACGCTGGCTTCAGTAACACCGTATTACCTGAAACAACAGCAGATACTGTCATCCCTACACAAATCGCCAACGGAAAATTCCATGGTGGAATCACAACACCAACACCTAGCGGGATATACGAAATCTGATTGTTCTCACCAGGAATTCGCACCAAGGGTTGAACTTCATTGATTTGGCTCAAACGAATCATCTCACGCGCATAAAACTCAATGAAATCAATCGCTTCCGCGGTATCCACATCAGCTTCTACGTAGTTTTTTCCGGATTCAAGAATCATTAGCGCCGAGAACTCATGCTTACGCTCACGCATAAGTGCAGCCGCTTTGAACAAATATTCCGCGCGTTCTCTAACGGGAACCTTTTTCCAGGATTCGAAAGTTTCGAGTGCGACGTTCATTGCTTTTTCAGCCAAAGCCTGGTCCGCCTTACTCACATAACCAATAACTTCATCCACATTCCCTGGGTTAATCGAAGTAATCTTCGCTTCAGTCATAACCTTCTCTGCACCAATGTATAGAGGGTACTCAAGTCCGAGTTCACCTTTCACCTTTGCAATCGCTGCTTGCATTGCCTTCACATTGTCCTCTAGTGCAAAATTCGTAAACGGTTCATTCGCGTATGGCGTTACCTTCGTTGTTAATGTAGTCATGTATAATGGCTCCTCTCCGAATAGAAAGCTTATTTATTTGAACATATTTTTAAGAACAAACCAGACATTAGCTGGACGTTCCGCTAACCTTCTCATGAAATAACCGAACCAATCCACACCATATGGCACATAAATGCGAACGCGGTAGCCCTCTTTCACTAGCTGCTTTTGCAAATCTTCACAGATACCATAAAGCATTTGGAACTCAAATTGGTCTTTTCCAATGTTATTCTCACGTACAAATTGTTTCGTAAAATGAATAATAGCCTCATCATGGCTGGCGACCGCTGTATAATGTCCATTCAACAGATGCTTCTGAATAATGACTTTGTAATTCTCATCGACAGCACTTTTCTCTGGAAAAGCAACCTCTGGAGACTCTTTGTAAGCGCCTTTAACCAAACGTAAATTAGCGCCTAGCTGATTCAGATCGTCCATATCCTGCAGGGTTCGGAACAGGTACGCTTGAATCACAATCCCAACATTGTCATATTCCTGGCGAAGCTCACGGTAAATATCAAGCGAAACTTGACAATGCGCGTAATCCTCCATATCAATACGGACAAAATTCCCATGGAGGCGAGCACGATCTAGAATACGTTTCATGCTGCTTACGCATAGTTCTCTGCTAATATCCAATCCTAAGGAAGTCATCTTCAACGATAAATTGGAGCGAACACCTGACTCAGCAATTGCATCCAACGTTTGGATACACATGGCAGCTGACTCTAATGCTTCTTCCACGCTAAAAACAAACTCACCCAAATGATCCAGTGTTGCTACGCGGCCATCTTGATTCAAGCCACGCACCGCGTTAATCGATTGTTGGATCGTTTCTCCAGCCACAAAACGAGCAGCGCCAAAACGGAGTCCATATTTCTTCGCTAAGCGATTGGCTGCGCGACTTTTACCTAGGGATTGAAACATATTACGCATCATGAGTTCCATCTGTGGTTGCCTCCAAGAAGAAATTGTACACTTATGTTTAATTTATAATTGGATTATACACTTTATTTTTGTTTTTGAACACTATTTGTACAAAATATTTTTAAATTTGTACAAAAACAATTAAAAACCTTTTCTTCTCTGTACAATATTCATACGAGGGCCAAGATGTGTTGAATCACCTACCTTTTCATGGTAAATTAATAGCAAATAAGGCGGATAAAAGAGGGTCAACATGTTCATTCCTGAACACTTTCCATTGAACACACAGTTTCAAACACTTCCTATTGAGACGAAGCTTTCGGAGGTTAGGGCTTTGCTTCTTAATGGCACGGCCGCACTTGTTCATTCCGATCAAACCGTGGCGTTATTCACTCCTGAGGATATGGCGCTTTTGCATGCTTTTTCGGCTGTGTATGTGGCTGATTTAGTGCAGATGACATCTTTTTTCACTACTCCGCTGTATGCTCTGGCGCATTTAACCACACAAGCAAATAAGCACGAACTTCAAAATCGAATGAAACGCAACATGCTATGCCTAGATGAAGAAGGTACGATTGTTGGTTATCTCACTTCAGTTGGGTATGCGGACTATGCGATGAAAGAAGCACAGAAGTGGTACGCCTACTTTGCTGCGCTAGCAGATACCGTGACCGATGCCGTAACCGTTGTTGATCGGGAAGGTGCCGTAATTTGCTGGAACCCTGTCGCAGAAGATCTTTACGGACTGCCGCGAGCAGATATTGTGGGCAAGCGGATTGGAGAGCATTTTGACATCGAGACTTTGATGGTTCTGAAAATGTTAGATGAAGGCCGGCTCATCCGCAATACGTATCACCGCCCACGACCTGAAACGCATGTCCTTATCAATGCCTCACCGATCAAAGATGCCGCGGGCACAATTATTGGTGGAATTGCAACCGAACAAGATATTACACAATTGGTGCGATTGAATGAACAATTAACAACCGTTGAGTCTGTCGGACTCCCTTTAGGAACTTCACATGATGACCCTTTTGCTCTAATTAAAGGAAAAGGGCCTGCCATCGGCAAGGTCATCCAATGGGCCAAAAAAGTCGCAGCCACCGTAACACCTGTCCTTCTTATAGGTGAATCCGGGGTAGGAAAAGAGCAATTGGCGCAGATCATTCACCAATCTAGTTCGCGCTCAGCGCAGCCTTTCTTGACCGTACATTGCGGTGTCGTACCAGCGGGGATATTGGAAACCGAACTTTTCGGTTATCAAGGCGGCGCCTTCAGTGGAAGCGAAAGTGGACAACCCGGTAAATTAGAACAAGCCAAAGAGGGTACACTATTTATTAACGATATTGAGAAAATGTCACTGGATCTCCAGGCCAAGCTATATCGCTATATCACACAGCAGACACTTGTCCGATCTGGTGGGAACCAACCGATCAATGTGAGGACACGCATTATTATCGCTACGACACAAGATCTCGCCAGCAAGCTTGCTGCGCATGAATTCCGGACAGATCTCTACTACGCACTGAATGTTGTGTCCATCCGGATTCCACCTCTACGTGAGCGTATCGAGGATATACCAGCGATGGTTCATATGTATCTCAAACAATTTTCGATGCACTATCAGAAACCTGCTCCCACCTTAGCACCAGAAGTCATTTTAGCATTGACGCAATACGAGTGGCCCGGCAATATACAGGAATTGAAAAATGTCATCGAGCGCAGCATTATTTTAAATGAAGATGAAATGTTGACCTTAGACCAACTACCTTCTGCTCTCCAAGAACAGCAGTCGCTTTTCGTTCAGGATGATGAGACAGTAACGATGATTTTAAAGGAAAAAGGTAGTATAAATGATGAAATCACATTAATCGAAGAGGCACTAGCAAAAACTGCAGGAAATAAGAGCGCAGCAGCTAAGCTCCTCGGTATTTCGCGTGGAACGCTTTATAACAAAATGAAAGAATTCGATATCGAGTAATGATTATTAAAAAAAAGAAAGAGCTAACCCGCATGGGCTAGCTCTTTCTGGCATTCAATTAAACGATTACAAGCCCCGCACTTGCATATCCTACGACTGTGTTTACCAAATTAAGACCAGTAGCCGAAGCCGAGAAAACTAACAGTAAACGTGTTTCTGGTACAACTGGAACGTTCATCGCTGCTATTGCGTTTGAAGTATCTCCAATTGCGATAACACCAGTTAAAGCAGGCAATGTAACTAATGCGCCCGGTATTGCTGTGAACATATTGTCAGGCGTTGTTGAGCTATACAGTTGTGCAGTAATTGTAACCGTTGTACCTAGAAGAGAAAGTGCTAGAACATTACTGAAATAAGCAGCGATTGAAGTGATTGTTCCTGCACGTGGAACTGAGAAAGCAAAGTTTAGCAAGCCTCCAACAGTACCTGTAAGATCAATCGTACCACCAACAATACTTACTCCTGGAGCACTACTACCAAAGCCTACAAGCGTCGATGTTCCAACTAGACCTCCAAGAATAGTAGTTAAAGTAGCTGGAAGCCCAGATGCGAAAGGAATAATCGCACCTGCACCATCTAAGCCCGTTGCGCCTGTAGCTCCCGTTGCTCCAGCTGTTCCTGCTGAACCTGTAGCTCCTGTTGCACCCGTCGAGCCTGTAGCTCCGGTCGCTCCTGTTGCTCCTGTTGTTCCGGTTGCTCCCGTTACACCTTCATCACCTGTTGCTCCGGTTGCTCCCGTTGTTCCTGTTGCACCGGTTGCTCCCGTTGAACCCGTTGCTCCGGTTGCTCCCGTTACACCTTCATCACCTGTTGCTCCGGTTGCTCCCGTTGTTCCTGTTGCTCCTGTATCACCCGTTGCACCCGTTGCTCCGGTTGCTCCTGTTTCACCAACGTCTCCTGTTGCTCCTGTCGCGCCAGTTGTACCTGTTGCTCCTGTATCTCCTGTTGTTCCCGTCGCACCTGTTGCTCCTGTTTCACCCACATCGCCCGTTGCTCCGGTTGCTCCTGTACTTCCTGTTGCTCCGGTTGATCCAGTTGATCCAGTTGAACCTGTTGCTCCCGTATCCCCAATATCCCCAGTTGCTCCTGTAGCGCCCGTTGATCCTGTTGCTCCTGTCGCTCCTGTTGCTCCCGTTGCACCGGTAGCTCCAGTATCACCTACTCCTGGTCCTGTTGGTCCCATTGGACCCATTGGACCCATCGGTCCCATTTCTCCTGCGCCTGTGGATCCTGTTGGTCCCATCGGACCCATTGGTCCCATCGGGCCCATTTCACCTGCACCGGTAGCTCCTGTGGATCCTGTTCCTCCGGTTGCTCCAGTTGCTCCCGCTAATCCCTGTATTCCTGTAGCTCCAGTTAGCCCTGTAGGACCCATTGGACCCATTGGACCCATTGGACCCATTGTACCTATCGGTCCCATCGGACCCATCGGACCTATCGGACCTACTGGACCTATTGGACCTATCGGACCTTCCCCATAGGGTCCTGTAGCACCAGTTGCACCAGTTGCACCAGTTGCACCAGTTTCACCTTTTGGCCCACGTTCTCCCTCTTTACCGTGTTTACCGTCTTTACCGTCTTTACCATCTTCCCCGTGCTTTCCTTTTGGTCCTGTTGGCCCTGTTGGCCCTGTTGCTCCGGTTGCTCCTGTCACACCAGTTGCTCCAGTTACTCCTGCTAATCCGTTTGCTCCAGTCGCACCCGTTGCTCCTGTTGCACCCATAGCACCACGAAACCCTCTGAACCCTCGTGGACCACGATCTCCTTTCGGACCTCTCTTACAACATCTGCGCCGCAGTTTTACTACAACAACTTTGTGACAACCTTTTTTTCCTGTTTTTCTTTTTTTGTGGCAACCGCAGCCGCTTACTTTGTGGAGCTTAGCTCCACTTTTTTTAATGGTTACACGCTTTTTCAGCGGCAGTAAACTTTTCTTTTTGCCAACTAAGAGACTCAATTACAACACCTCCTGTGATGATTCATCATACGAATTACACACAAGGTTTGTCTGTACTTTTTGGCAATAGATGGTTGTCCATCCCAAAATATGCATATGACTATATGTCCATATGACACGCAATAATATATGTATAGGATAAGAGCTGACCACGAGGTCAGCCCTTACTATCTTGCAGAACAACTCAAATTACTGCATATCGTTTATCCTTTTTTATAATATGCGGAACGCTGTCCAAACGATTCCAGCTGCGTTTCCTGCTCCTAGATCAAGGGAAATGCTTAATCCATCCGCTTCATAGAAGAGACCAACAACGTCACCTGCTGTCAATTCAACTGCACCTGACATTGTAACCGTCCCATCTCCCAAAATCGCTCTTAAAGTTAAAATTAAAGCGACGTTAACATTTAATATAGGGAACAATGCAGATAATAAATCTGTAGTCGTTGGTGATGTTCTGCGGATTACCAACGATGGGCTTACACCAGCACCAAGACTTACGGTTAATGCTGCCGTAGTGGTATAGTTAATTGTCGCTTCAAATTGATATCTACCTGTTGTTGGAACAGTAAAGTTCCCACCAGTAGGATCAAATGATGTTCCATTATAATAAGGGTTTGCAACGGACCAAGTAGTAAGTTGCGTAGAAGCAGCTGTAGTTAACGAAGTTTTAGAAGCTGAGAATGAATCTGCAAGTACATTCGGACCTGTAGCTCCAGTAGCACCTGTTGCTCCTGTTGCTCCGGTTGCGCCGGTTGCTCCTGTTGCTCCTGTTGCTCCTGTTGCTCCAGCCAATCCTGCGTCACCCGTTGCTCCAGTTGGACCTGTCGGACCTGTAGGACCTGTTGCTCCTGTAGCTCCTGTCGCTCCAGCCAAACCTTCGTCACCCGTTGCTCCAGTTGCACCTGTTGGGCCTGTCGTACCCGTAACCCCTGTAGCTCCTGTTGCACCGGCCAATCCTGCGTCACCCGTTGCTCCAGTTGCACCTGTTGGGCCTGTCGCACCCGTAACCCCTGTTGTTCCTGTTGCTCCGGCCAATCCTGCGTCACCCGTTGCTCCAGTTGCTCCAGTTGCACCTGTTGGGCCTGTCGCACCCGTAACCCCTGTTGCTCCTGTCGCTCCAGCCAATCCTGCGTCACCCGTTGCTCCGGTTGGACCTGTCGGACCTGTTGCTCCTGTAGCTCCTGTCGCTCCGGCCAATCCTGCGTCACCCGTTGCTCCAGTTGGACCTGTCGGACCTGTTGCTCCTGTTGCTCCTGTCGGACCTGTTGGGCCTGTCGCGCCCGTAACCCCTGTTGCTCCTGTTGCTCCAGCCAATCCTGCGTCACCCGTTGCTCCAGTAGCACCCGTTGGGCCTGTCGCACCCGTAACCCCTGTTGCTCCGGCCAATCCTGCGTCACCCGTTGCTCCAGTAGCACCTGTTGGGCCTGTCGCACCCGTAACCCCTGTTGCTCCAGCCAATCCTGCGTCACCCGTTGCTCCAGTTGCACCTGTTGGGCCTGTCGCACCCGTAACCCCTGTTGCTCCTGTTACTCCGGCCAATCCTGCGTCACCCGTTGCTCCAGTTGCTCCAGTTGCACCTGTTGGGCCTGTCGCACCCGTAACCCCTGTAGCTCCTGTCGCTCCAGCCAAACCTGCGTCACCCGTTGCTCCAGTTGCACCTGTTGGGCCTGTCGCACCCGTAACTCCTGTTGCTCCTGTTGGGCCTGTCGCACCAGTAACTCCTGTTGCTCCTGTTACTCCGGCCAATCCTGCGTCACCCGTTGCTCCAGTTGCACCTGTTGGGCCTGTCGCACCCGTAACTCCTGTAGCTCCTGTTGCACCGGCCAATCCTGCGTCACCCGTTGCTCCAGTTGCACCTGTCGGACCTGTTGCTCCTGTTAGTCCTGTCGAGCCTGTTGCTCCTGGAAGGCCAGTTACTCCTGGCAATCCTGCTGTTCCTGTAGATCCGGTTGGACCTGTCGGACCTGTTACACCTGTAGCTCCTGTTGCTCCTGTTGCTCCTGTCGAGCCTGTTGCTCCTGAAAGGCCAGTTACTCCTGGCAATCCTGCTGTTCCTGTAGCTCCTGTTGCTCCTGTCGAACCTGTTGCACCGGTTGCTCCAGCTTCACCTGGTAATCCCATTTCACCTGTTGGTCCTGTTGGCCCTGTTTCGCCTGTCGAACCTGTCGCTCCAGTTGCACCAGTCGCTCCAGTTGCACCAGTCGCTCCAGTTTCCCCAACGCCAGGACCAGTAGCTCCGGTAGGTCCGGTTGCTCCTGTAGCCCCCGTTGTTCCTGTTGCACCAATTCCTGTAGATCCAGTCGCTCCGGTTGGTCCAGTTGCACCAGTTCCTCCTGTTGCACCAGTTGGCCCTGTTGCTCCAGTTGCTCCGGTATCTCCCTCAACGCCTGCTGCCCCTGCTGCTCCAGTTGCACCCGTAATACCATGTGCACCTGTTGGTCCTGTTGCACCTGTTGCTCCAGTATCGCCTTCGTCTCCTGTTGCTCCTGCTGCCCCTGTCGCTCCTGTTGCACCATGTGCTCCAGTTGGTCCTGTTGCTCCAATGGCTCCTGTTGAGCCTTTTGCTCCTGTTGTCCCCGTTGCTCCTGTTGCTCCTGTGGCACCCTGTGCCCCAGTTGGACCCGTTGCTCCAATGGCACCCGTTGAGCCTTTTGCTCCTGTTGTCCCAGTAGTACCCGTTGGACCCGTTGCTCCCTGTGCTCCTGTCGGCCCTGTTGCTCCCGGTATTCCTGTCGAACCTCTTGGACCCGTCGAGCCCGTAGGCCCAATAGGACCCGTTGGGCCTGTTACTCCATCACTCATAAGTTACACCTCCTAATTAATAATGCATCTTATGAACAATTTACTATTATCGCTTGTACAATACGGCAATAGACTTTAAGATTGGTAAAATATGCCTTTGACTACTAGAAAACTTACTAGACATTAAACTATTTAAAAAGTCTATCTTTTTTTAGACCAGATGACATCATTCATCTCCTTCAAAACCGCGTATACATAACAAATAATCCTCCTGCCCAAACTCTCGGAAGGAGGATTATCTATTAAAATCAATGATCAAATTAACATTCTGCACCGCTCATCTCATTCGTGAAAAACCGTTTATACTCTTTCGGCGTAAGTTTCGTGGCTGATTCTCCTACATAATGAAATTGCAAGGCACGACGCTTCTTAATCGATAGATTATAGGGTGTTCCGTGCTTGAGTAATCCGTGGAACAAAAGAATGCCGCCAGGCAATAAAGGCACCGCCACATCCCTCTCCACTTGCACATGAGCATCGCAAAGCTGCCAGTCTCGAATGGCGTAATGAGGAGTTGCCCCATCGGCATGTGAGCCAGGGATGACATGCATACAACCATTGTCTAATGCCGCTTCATCAAGTGCGATCCACACACCTACCACAGGTTTCTCATAGGCCAAATTCCCATAAGCCATATCTTGATGCCATGGCTTCTCCCCTCCACCATGCGGAGGTTTGAGTAGAGCCATGTTCTGAACGAGCCGCGGTGTCTCCCCCAAAATATCTTGAACCATGGCTAAAATCGCTGGATGCTCCGCAATCCTCTGTAAGCGCTCTTCTACTTGAACAAAATCATTCACTTTCCGTATTGCCAGTTCCTTCTCTTCATCCGTTTTCAACTCACTCTTCGGTTTCGTGAATTGAATTTGAGCGCCTTTATCATCTTTAAAAATAAGATCATGCAAAGCTTCTTTCGATATCTGAATCTCTTCTTCATTTAATATGTGTTCAACAGCGGCATAGCCCTCACGCCAGTAATTGACAAGATGAGACTCGTTCCAATCCGTAAACCCATTAATTTTCTCTGCAATACGATCATAGCGATACAATTGTGCCGAAATTTCTTCAGGTGTTGGATTGCTTTGTTCTAATTTAGCCATAGCGATAACCCTCCATTTAAATAATTCGACTATTAATAGCTTTATTATAGAAGCGAAAGGTAGTAAAATAAATGCATTCTTACACATAACTATTTGCACTATTCTACATAGAGAGGCAGTGACGTTTCATGTCTATTTTCACATCGCATACCCTAGAACTCACGACTTACTATGGAAAAGTACATTGTGAAGTCAATTGGAAATGGAGTCGCGAGAATGACCCCTTCACCGACTATGATTTCTGGTATGTATGGGATGGCGAAGGTGAGGTCACCTTAAATAGTAAGGTTTACCCTGTACGATCCGGGGATTGCTTCCTCTTCAGGCCAGGTGACCTTTCTCGAGCCAAACATAATCCAGAACGCCCGCTGACCGTGACTTACATCCATTTCTCTGCCACTGGGGATTCCTCTCTACTTGCGTCTTTGCCGTCTTTTGTGCACTTCGATCCCGCAGAATTCCATGAAACCTATTTAGATCGATTCGTTCATGTCTGTCTGACCCAAGCATTTGGTCATGAGGAAGAAGCGAAGGGGTTGCTACGGCTGATTCTCTTGCTGTTTGAACGTCAAGCACCCGCTCATCAAACTTTAGGTGACCCAGCCAAACGATCACTGAACAAGGTAATTATGGATATCGCGGCTCACATTCGGCAGGATCCCGGGCGACAACATCGCATTCAAGATTTAGCCAAGGAAGCCCACCTCTCCCCGCGCTACTTCTCTCTTAAGTTTAAAGAAATTATGGGGCAAACCATTGAATCGTATCTCATTCACAAAAGAATTGAGCGTGCAACTTATCTGCTAAAGCTTGGCATGAATGTAAGCGAAGTCGCAGAAGCGCTTGGCTATCGCAGTATTTATTTCTTTAGCCGTCAATTTAAACAAGTAACCGGTATCCCGCCTTCTGGGCTACGATCTTGATAAATTATTTTTGCATCTTTTACACAACATGATAGAATGTACCTTTACGACAGCATGCCGCTAGTTCATCAAGGAAGGTTAGGTTATCATGCATTCATCCAATTTATTACGATCATTTAACTTTATGTACTTTGCTTTACTTGCATTATTCGTTTCATTTTTGCCTGTTTACTTAGACGCACAAGGACTTTCAACCTCTCGAATTGGGCTCATCATCGGAACAGGTGGCTTCATCGCGATCTTTTCCCAGCCGTTATGGGGTATGATTAGCGATCGTACGAAAACCATTAAGAAAATTATGTTACTTCTTCTTTTCTGTTCAACGATCATCGGCTACTTGCTGTATGACTCCAAGAGCTTTATTATTCTGCTATTATTTACGATGCTTCTCTACTTTTTCTTAATGCCCTTAGATCCATTAACGGAAAGTCTTAATTTCCAGACAGCCGAACGCCTTGGAACAAGCTATGGCTCCATCCGTACATTCGGTGCAGTCGGCTATGCCGTCATGTCTCTAATCGTCGGTTATGCCGCACAGTACTTCGGAATTCATAGCTTAGCTTACCTCTTTGGCGGCATTGGTATTATCAGCCTGATCATTTGCTTGGCTTTACCGGATGCACCTGTAACTGGAAAACCGATTTCGCTTCGTAGTCTGCGCAATTTCCTTGGAAATAAAGAAACGATATGGTTCATGGTCCTCATCTTCATATGTGCCGTTCCACAACGGATTAACGATACATTTCTGGGGGTTTATATTCGAGAATTAGGCGGCAGCAATCACCTGGTCGGTATTGCTTTCTTCCTAGCAGCTGGGAGTGAAATTCTAGTATTTGCATTAAGCTTCTGGTGGCTTCGTAAAGGCAAAGAATTAGCTCTGATCTCATTCGCCGCTTTCTTCTATTTCTTGCGTTTCCTCGTCAGCGCTTATGTAACCGATCCTCATGTGCTCGTTGCGATCCAGCTTCTCCAAACGTTCACATTCCCAATTTTCTATTCGGCTGCGATTCAGTATTTATATCAGATTGTCCCTGAAGAGTGGCGTGCTACGGGACAAACCGTGCTTGCTATTATCTTCTTCGGTATCTCAGGTATTGTCGCTTCTTACTTAGGCGGATGGTTCTATCAACAGTTCGGAGGACACACGTTATTTATCTGGGTATCGGTAATGTCACTCTCCGGTTTCTTGTTCAGCCTAGCATTACGTGCCGTGTATCGGAAACAGAAGCTGGCAACCTAAGCATTTTCTGCTAAAATGATAGGATAGAGATGAAACGGGGGCCCACAGCATGGATTACATTATATTAGATATCGAATTTAACGGCCGCAAGTTTGCCAGTGATTTACCGATGGAGGTTATCGAGATAGGCGCTGTTCGCCTAGATGCTTCTCTTCAACAAGTCGATGAATTCTCAGCTTTGATAAAACCGGTCTATTTTTCCAAATTAAATGCTTTTATTAAAAAGAAAACGGGCATTCCCCAAGAAGATATTGATGAAGCTGCTGGTTTTCGCAAAGTCATTACTGATTTCTTGGAGTGGCTAAATCGGAGCGAGGAACTGTTGCTGGTTACGTGGGGCGGCGAAGATGTCAAACGAATCGTCTTTGATACGCGCATGCACAAGCTGGACGATGCCTATTGGATGGCTGTAGGCTATTTTGATTTACTCAAAGGCTTCACTCGTTTCAAAAAAGTAACCAATGACGTCAGCGTAGAAGCCGCACTTCTTGATCTTAACATCGAAGCGGAAGGATCTGCGCATCGCGCTTTGGATGATGCCCGCATGACAGCGGAAGTGTTCCGCGCGATCTTCACGGATCTCGACTTCGATCGTAAGCAACAGTACGTCGATATGTTCACGAATGCGAAAGAACGGCGACTGATTAAAACAGCTGTAAAGACTATTACAACACAGAAAGTCGTTCCTACTTGGGAGCTATTTGTTGAAAAGTATTTCGCGGATAAAATCGAGGCGGCTGATATCAAGAAAATCACCGAAATGCAGACGCTGTTCGCAGCGGAAGTCGCAAAAGGAGTGCCTGCTGCCAAGCCCGCAGGGAAGCCTGCAACATCGAATTAATCAATAGAGGGATCGTCGTTCCGACATTAGGAAGCAATTGTTTCATTATTGCTCATCCGCGGATCGAAGATCCCTTTTTACATGCAGAAATCTCCAAAAACAAAAAACCAATCTACCGAATAAGCTTGCTGCGCAAGTTATCGTGTAAATTGGCGGTCGCACATCTATGAGTTCTATCGTTATACATTTACGCATAGCACGTTTACAGCTGATCCACACCTAATCGGTTCGAATAGGATCCATGAATCACTTTGTCTGTCGTAGTCTTGGATTCATTGGATTGTAGAGAAAGCAAGCTATCAGTTAACTCCATAAACCATTGCTCATCCTTGATTTCAAGCGCGATATCGATCATACTGCGAACACTAGCTTCTGTATCCAAACCACTTGTTGGCAATGCCTTCACACTAGAAAGCTTCACTTCAATGAGATGGCCAATGATTTCGTCTTGATCAGACGCGATGACATGTACGAACGCGATTCCATGCTGCCAAGCAATCGCTTCTACATACCCATGAACCATTTCATCTTCACTTGTTGTTGCGACAACCCAATCACTAATTGCTACGTTCAACATACGCCTCGCCACCTTCACTAGAAATGTTACTGCATACTGTAATTATAATTATTACAGTATATAAAGTCAAGTGATCGTTACACACGGATGAATCACTCCTCTCATTTAGAGGAAAAGGACTGATCTATGTAGTTGGCCAATTATAAATTGCCTTTGTAAAATTTACAAGTTGATCTCGACATTTTATAATAGAGACATGTGTTCCTATTGTAAGTATCCGAAGGAGTTTACTCATGTCTTCTACCCCCGTTTTGAATGATGAACAATGGTCGAAATTACTCGAATATGTGGCTGAAACGTATAATGAAGTTACGCTAAGTCGAGGCTTTCATTTTTATAAACAGCAGATGGTCACATCGCTACTTATTTCAACTGAGAACAAGAAGGTTAATGCTGTCGTGGAAGAGTTTGGCGAAAAGTGTATGGTCGGAATTGACCTCAACCAATTGAAATCCAGTTCCTGCACCTGCCCTGTTAAGACAGCCTGTAAACATGTTGCGGCAGCCTTAATGGAGCTGGCAGATCGCCAAGGTTACCCTGCTTCTCAAATAATGAATGCCAAGATGGCTTTGAAACGGGTGGCCGCTCAATCCTCTTCGGTATCCTCTTTAGAACAATTACCAAGGATGACCGTCGATGGCTGGCACAAATTCATGGAGCATTACACCTATCATCTCAAGCCCTCTTACGATCAATGGAACTATGTTGAATTACTGCGAGGGCAATTCGCCAATCTTAAGCGAACAGTCATTCCATTCTCCGAGACGGATTTGTTTTATTTCGATTTGCATCAAAGGCTATTTATCTTACGTAAAATTGTAGAACAGAACGCACAAGCTGGTGTCACGTTCTACACAGCCGCTACCATTTATCACTTAAGTGATGAACTTGATGATTGGTTGAAAGAACCTGTCAGCGATACGTTGGACGCTGGTCAACACACGCAAAGATTAACGCAGACCTTCACCTATCTCCGAGCACAAATGGCCATTGAATCGCCGAAAAAACTACATCACTTTCGGGTGTTTTCGACGTTTTGGGCTTTTAAAGCGCCAGAGAATGAAAGCTTACTAACCGCGGAAATGGCTGCTTTCGAAGCGATGGAAGCTGCTGAGCTCTCTCTCTCCTTGATTGCAGGACGAGCTTTCCTGTATCTCCGCCAATCGAAGTCTGATGAAGCTTGGAGCACCATTACATCCCATGCTTCTTTCAAAGATGCGCCATCGCTTCTTTTCACACCATTTCTTGCGTACTTGGAATATGTTCAAAAGTGGCAAGAAATTGTACATTGGCTGCGCAGATTAAGTTCGTTCTATAGTGGCAAAAGACACCATGACATCGAATCCTACGCCGCCTATTGGAAAGTCGCGATAGCTCACGTTCCCGATGCAGATGACTTGATGTGGGAGTCGTTAGTGGAACTACTGCCTGCCTCCTATCGCATCATCGAAGCGTTCTATTATGAACAGCGCAAATGGAAATCATGGATCGAAATGCAAATCGCGCAAGGATACGACCCGTTCACACATCGAGTGAATGTTCTGCAGCCTATTGAGAAGGAGTCACCTGAGCTACTCCTCCCTTATTATCACCAAGCGATAGAACACTATATTCGACTGAAAAACCGACATGATTACAAATCAGCCGTAAGGCTTTTAAAGCGATTAGAGAAAGTGTACAAAAAATTAAAGCAACCCGAACGTTGGGAAGCATTCTTCACCCAATTCGTCAGTCGGTTTAGCAGGCTGCGCGCCTTGCAGGAAGAATTGAAGAAAGGGAAGCTGCTAGAATGAGCACCAAATTGCATGAAATGTCATTATGTATGTCCCTAACGGATGGCGGTGATGCCTTGCTATGGGGCTTCAAGGATGGAAGAGACGTCTCCGGCGATCACTTCCGGAAGTTGCTGTTTACCTGGCACGAACCTTCCCTCTATGGCACCCTGCTTGAGACGCAGCAAGCTG
The DNA here is from genome assembly GCF_059692015.1 of Paenibacillus sp. J22P165. NCBI lineage: Bacteria > Bacillati > Bacillota > Bacilli > Caryophanales > Paenibacillaceae > Paenibacillus > Paenibacillus sp. J22P165. The sequence continues at coordinate 252,187 of NZ_JCAUAP010000011.1, forward strand.
GTGAGCTAGCCGTAACAATTCTCCCTGTGGAGCATGTGCTCCCTTTCTTTGCAGCTCCGAACTTCATCGACATTGTGAGCTGGGAAATGGGGACCGATTCCGCACAACTTATGCTGCAAGTAGCTCCCCTTCTCTATGAAGCTGCTCAAAAAGGCCAGTATATTCCGAGCTACGAGGACTTCCGCAATGGTCAGTTAATTTGGACGTGGGATCGCAGTGCAGAAGAACTCGCTGCTATAGATTGGGCTATGTTAGATAGCATGGATGACCTTGGCGAGGGTTTAAAAGGATTACGCGCGGCATTCTCAGTGGCGGTCTTTGAATCGCATTATGCTGATGACGCCGCTATGGCGGATTTACGCCGTGACTATCCAGCATTATTCTCGGCTAATCGCAAGTCGAACTTAGCTGACGATTCTCCTGCAGCTTTTACAGAAAATGAATGGCTCTCCGCCATGGGATGGCGTCCGGACCTAGCACCGTTCCGCCCAGCGCTGCAATTGCTTGAGCCGGATGAACTGGAAGACGAGTGGCGGCTACGACTCGTTCTCCAGGACAAACAAGACAGCACACTGCTCACACCGATTCGTTTGCATGTGGATGGAACAGCTTCAGGCGCATGGGCATCCGAATGGAGCCCGTTCGTAATGGAGCGTGCCCCTGGTTGGGTTACGCGTTTGCTAGAAGCGTTGCCTCGCATGGCCGACGACGGCGAACTGCTCGCTCATCCGATGAGCGATGACTCAGCTTGGACGTTCCTGACCAAGGACAGTCGCATCTTGCTAGAGGATGGCTGGAACGTTATGCTTCCTGCTTGGTGGGAAGCTGCTGCCAAAAGAAAGCCTAGACTAAGCGCTAAGGTCGCTGCTGAAGCAGGCGGAGGAGCTGGTGGCGGTGGCGGTAAAACCGAGTCCTTGTTCGGAATGAACTCACTCGTCAACTTTGATTGGCGTATTGCGATCGGAGATTCCGAATTAAGCGAAGCAGAATTCAATAATCTGCTCAGCCGTAACGAACGGCTTATTCGTTTCCGCGGACAGTGGATCTACTTAGATCCTGCCTTCCTAGATCAGATTCGTAGACTGATGGATAGCATTGATCCAGCTGAGGGCTTGTCCCTGCAAGATATTTTCCAGCTGCATTTATTAAGTGAGCTAGAACGAGATAAGACCAAATCCTCATGGGATGGCGATGGCATACCTCCCGACGATATCGATCCGGAAGAAGAAGCGCGGCTGCAGTTAGAGGTTGAACTGAATGAACATCTCTTAGCAATGTTAAGACAGCTAGCACAACCTTCCGATCTTGAGTTGCTCCCTGTGCCGCAAGGTCTGCGTGCCGAACTCCGAAACTATCAACACCAAGGGTTCACATGGTTGAGTTATCTGCGTAAGTTCGGGCTTGGTGCTTGCTTAGCTGATGATATGGGACTTGGTAAAACTGTCCAGTTCATCACCTATTTATTGCAGCATAAACCGGTTTCTGAGCAGCCTGCTCTTCTCATTTGCCCAACTTCGGTGCTTGGTAACTGGCAGAAGGAGCTGGCACGCTTCGCTCCAGAACTTAACGTTATGCTGCACTATGGAAAAGGTCGATTGAGTGGCGGCGCTTTGGATGATGCTTTGCAAGGCATGGACATCGTCCTCACTTCGTATACGACAGCCCTTATGGATCAAGAGACGCTTCAGCCCTACACATGGAGCTCCCTCTGTTTGGACGAGGCACAGAATATTAAAAACGCGCAAAATAAACAATCCGCCGCCATTCGTTCGTTGAACGCTGTTCATCGCATAGCCCTCACGGGCACGCCTATTGAGAATCGATTATCAGAGCTTTGGTCGATTTACGATTTCCTGAATCCGGGCTACCTTGGCAATCAGCGCGGCTTTCAAGTTCGCTTCGCGAACCCCATCGAGAAGCATCAGGATGCGGAACGGACCGCGCAGCTTCAGCAGTTGGTTAAACCTTTTATGCTGCGCCGCAAAAAGAAAGATCCTGCTATCCAACTCGACTTGCCGGATAAGCTGGAAATGAAGGTCTACATCAACTTAACCGCCGAACAAGGCGCGATGTACGAACAGACCGTTAAGGACCTGATGGAGCGCATGAAGAAGCTCGAAGGCATGGAGCGCAAAGGCGCGATCCTCGGCGCTTTGACACAGCTGAAACAGCTGTGTGATCATCCGATGCTGCTCACGAAGGAAGCGGAGCTGGCTGAGGAGATGCTGCAAAGCGAGGATGGGCGCGAAGCGCTCGTGCAGCGCTCGGCGAAGCTGGAGCGGCTTGTTGCGATGGTCGATGAGCTCCGGGACGAGGGCGATTCGTGCTTGATTTTCACGCAGTATGTGGGCATGGGCCGCATGCTGGCGGATGTGCTCTCCAAGCAGCGCGGAGAGCCCGTGTTCTACCTCAACGGGAGCACGCCGAAGCAGGAGCGAGACCGCATGATTGAACGGTTCCAAGCCGCCGAAAGCGATGGACCGAATATTTTCGTGCTGTCGCTGAAAGCCGGCGGCGTTGGGTTGAACTTGACCGCGGCGAACCACGTGTTCCACTTCGACCGCTGGTGGAATCCCGCGGTCGAGAATCAAGCGACCGATCGCGCTTATCGGATGGGCCAAACACGCAACGTGCAGGTCCACAAGTTCATTTCACTCGGCACACTCGAGGAACGGATTGACGAGATGCTCGAAAGCAAGATGAGCCTAAGCGACAACGTCATCTCCTCTTCTGAAGGCTGGATTACCGAGCTTTCGAATGATGAACTGCAGGATTTATTCACCCTTCGGAAGACTTGGTAGTGTAAGAAGGGCATTCTCTGCGTGGATTTATCTGCGTGGGGATTGCTTTTTTTTGTGCTTTGGGGGGCGGGCCTAATCTTCTCGCAGTCGGTTCTCCACTCCTACCCTCCCCCCTTACTTGCGTCATAAACACCACATCTCATTCGAATGGTATGTTAGGCTGACTATTTTTCAGCACGTTTCGACATGCCATTCAATTGACTAAAGGAGAACCCATTTATGTTTTATAGGAAATTAATCATTCCAGCTACTTCCCTACTATTAACTGCAGCCCTTGTTGCCGGTGGTGCACCCGCATCCGCCGCCTATTCCCCATCTGTGAATGCAGTTACGAAATTAGTGTATGCCGCTGGCAAAAACTTCAATGTGCCAGTCGTTACGGTTGATCTCACAGATCCCACTTTGGAGCTCGTTCCTGCACTTGCGGATGGCGGGATCGGTCATGATGAAGCCATGCAAGCCATCGTAGAGCGAGAGAACAGTGTCGCCGCGATTAATGGTACTTTTTTCAACGCCTATGAGTTCAATCCTTATATCCGTTACCCGAACGGGACGTTGCTAAAGTCAGGGGAACCCATGCATTCTGGGGAAAATCAGACGCTGTTTCTGAACAAAGATAAGGTGCCCGACATTCAGTTCGTCAATCTCGACATTGCGATTCGCACAAGCGAAGGCGGCGGCACTTACACAATTAATCCTTGGGGAATAAACAAATATTACGGAGACACGAGCACCGACCAGATTGTCTGGTATACGCCAGATTTTGGTCGCTGGATTGGCTTTCCCAATGGGACTAAAGTCGTGATCAGCGATGGACTTGTGACTAAAATTACACAAGATTCCGTATCCGTGCCGCAAGGCGGATATGTCCTATTTGTCGGTAACAGCGCCAACAATAAGCAAAATGTCCTGACCAAATTAGATGTCGGTGACAGAATCACGAAGGACATTATCGCGAAGGGTGAAGGCGGAAGCAATCTCGATGCCAAAACATGGCTGTCCGCAATTGGCGTTGGGCCTAAGCTCGTTACGAACGGCACATCTGATATTAATGTGAAACGGGATGGGTTCACGGACCCTAAGGTTACGCAATCTTCCGCTGCCAGAAGCTTTGTTGGCATCGACAGCTCGAATCGTCTCGTGATGGGGACCGTTCCGAGTGCAACCTTGTCAGAGCTTGCCGCAATTGCGATCGCACTAGGGTTGAAAGAAGCCATGAATATGGATGGCGGCTCCAGCTCAGGTCTTTATGCGAATGGCACGATGATGTCTTATCCGGGTCGTAAGCTCAGCAACGTACTCGTTGTTCGCAAGCTAGATAAGCCTAAAGTTCAAATTGATATTAACGGTCAATACATTTCGGATTTTACGGGTTTCATCGATAAAGAAACTACGGTTGTGCCGATTCGCCCTTTTATAACGGCGATGAATGCTAATTTTGCCTGGGATACCGCAACTCGAACGGCCACCATTACCAATGCTGGTGTCACTTTGAAGCTGAAAGATGGAAGCTCCGTCGCTACGGTAAATGGAAAATCCGTCTCGGTCCCTGTCCCTTTGCAGATAATGAGTGACAGCCGGATGTATGTCCCGCTTCGCTTAGTTGCCGAATCGCTCAAAAGCACGGTCGAATGGAATAGCAAGCTGTACCGTGCCTCGGTTCGCTTACCTTAATACAAAAAGACAGCTCGTAAGTAGCGGAATCCACTACTTACGAGCTGTCTTTTCTTTAGGAACCTTAGTGCAGTCCCTCTAACGCTACATCTGTACGCGTTTCTTGATGTGCTTCTGTTTTGCCTCGACGTAAGAAGAAACCAAGGACAACACCACACAGTGCGATAACCATCATACATTTGAAGGTATATCCGAAGGCATCCGGTGCTACAGTTAGCATCGCCTTTTGCATGTCTGCTGGAGATCCAACAGGCAGCTTTTGCTCCGTAATCAACGTCGTTACACGTGAAGTCAGGATCGTCACCACAATCGCAACACCGAACGAGCTAATTACTTGCTGCATCGCACTTGTCAACGAAGTAACCCGGCTGACAAGGTCTTGCGGTGCTTTTTTGATCAAATGAGAGTTAATTGGCATCATCATGAGTCCCATTCCCGCACCTGCCATAGCTAGTGGTAAAATGAGATCCGTTCTTTGGACGCTCAAATCCATAAGTGAATATTGGAAAATCGCACCTGAAACCAAGGTAAGACCGATGACGACTAACCAACGGACGCCGATTTTATCAAATAAATAACCACCAATTGGCATCATAAGCCCAGATGCGATGGCTTGTGGGAACAGCGTCAAGCCTGTATCAAACGCACCGTAACCACGTGCTTGCTGTAGGAATTGCGGGAGAAGGAAAATCGCCCCGAACATACAGAATTGGATCACCCATTGAATGAATATACTAAATGAAAAATCAAATGATTTGAACACGCGAAGCTCAAGCAATGGAATTTTCGTTTTGAGCTCAACGATGACGAATGCAATCAGGGCAACTGCCCCAACGATGATACCGCCAAGCGCTTTATCGGACGTCCAACCTGAAGCGCCTTGAGAGATGCCATAGGATAGAGATGCGAATGCAATTGGACCCAAGATCATCCCTGGCAGATCGAAGCCAGCTACCTTTTTACGAGCAACGACAGGCAATTTCCAAAAACCGAATATCAAACTAAAAATACCAACTGGTAAGTTAATAAGGAAAATCCAATGCCAGGAGTGGTATTCAACTAACCAACCTGCCAAGATCGGCCCTACTGCAGGAGCTAATAAAATAGGTACGCCTAGCATACCCATGACTTGCCCGATTTTGCTAGGAGGACTAAGTCTGTATACATAAGCCATCGCGACAGGCATTACAAAGCCTCCGCCTAAACCTTGCAAGATCCGGAAAAAGATTAACATTTCAGCTGTGTTTGGCGTCGCACATAATAGAGAAGCTATCGTAAACAATAGCACGGATGTCAAAAAGACATTCTTAGCTCCAAACCTGTCAGATAACCAACCTGCCAAAGGAATGACGGCAGCGGATGCCAGCATATAGCCTGTAACCGCCCATTGAATCGTAGGTAGATCTGTTTTAAAGTCAACGACCAACTTCGACAAAGCAACGTTCATTGCTGTCGTGTCGAGGATAACCATGAATATGCCTGAAATAATTGCGATTAGTGGCACGAGAATGCTCGTAATCTTAAACTCCGGCTCTGTTCCACCGGATACAGCGGTTTGACTCATTCCTAACTCCTCCTTAGACAATCTCTCTCTTCACGTGTTACAATATATACGGGACAATTGTCCGCTATCTCATATTACGGACAATTGTCCGCAAAGTCAAATGATTTTTTCATGGACGATCTCTCGACCAGGAGGAACGAAACAATGAAACATCCAGATGATTATCATACCGAAATTTGTGAACCCGATAATGAAGTTAACCCACCTATCACCCGACGTGGAGAACGAGATACGGAATATCGTCGCCGCATCCTTTCTGCTGCTCGTTCACTTCTGGAAACGAATGATATAGATAATGTAACGATGCATCAAATTGCGAAGGAATCCGGCGTAGGCCAAGGCACCTTGTACCGTCGCTATACGCATATTGGTGATGTATGCAGTGACTTGATTAAGTCCACAACCACACGATTTATCGACTCGCTTGAGGCGAAGTATACACTGACAGAATCCACCGAATCAGGCATGGCTCAAGTGTCCGCCTGTATTCATGACGTCATCGATTTCGTCGACGAGAACGTCACGCTTCTCTCCGTCATTTCGTCCATGCATGCGGACAAACGAAGCGTCAGCATTCACAAAAAGCCATTTTTCATCAGACTCAACAATATCTTGGCTCCACTCCTTCACCATGCGGTTCAGCAGGGTGAAATTGACGAAATTGATGTCACTTTAACTGTCAATACGATGCTCATTTCACTTTTCCCAGAACAATATTTGTACCATAAAGACGTACTTGGCTATACGAAAGCGGAATTTACTGATGGCATATGTCGACTCTTTGTAAAGGGAATATAAATTTATGAAATCAGATATGAATGCTAGCCAGCGCACCTTTTGGAACAAATATATTGCAAAAGCTAGAATCGATGTCGATTACCCTTCCTACACGAAAGTATCGAGAAGTTGGAATGATGAGATCCCAGCATGTCCGGTAAATCGGCTATATTTTATTATGGAAGGTGAAGGTTTTCTTAAAATAGGTGATCAAACCTACTACCCGCGGCCCGGAGAGCTATACCTCCTTCCTGCTGGCAGCGACCAAGCCTATGGGACGATTAGTGATAATACGTTCGGCAAGTATTGGTTCCATTTCACTGCGAAAATTGGGGATTTGGATCTTTTTCAGATCGTGCAAACGAACCCCTTCATTGTCGTCAAGGATCCAGCAGCGCTCCAACAAACGTTCGAGAAGCTGATCGCATATCGGCGAAGTGATGCTTTATCAGCCGAATTCCGAGTCACCGGCATCATCCATGAGCTTATCGCTGAATTTATCGAGAGTAATACTTCCGTAAAATTGAATCTAGCAACGACACCTACGCATGAGAAAATGAATGGCGTTCTGCGTTACATGGAGCAGCATATGGCAGATCAGGTTTCAATCGAAACGTTGGCCCAACTTGCTCACTATCATCCGAATTATTTTATCAACGCGTTCAAACAATTTACAGGGTACTCTCCGATTCAATATATGAACCACCTGCGTTCGGAAAAAGCAAAAGATCTGCTCCTCACAACGGAGCTGAATGTCTCCCAAATTGCCGATTCATTCGGCATGGAATTATCTTATTTCTCCCGTATGTTTAAGGAACAAACTGGGTTTAAGCCAACGGCGTTCCGCGATTTGCGGCCGCGATGATGTTCGGGTTCGTTTGCACGGCCCCGTAATAGCACAAAGAGACCCACGCGCAGCGATCGGCGAATGGGTCTCTTTTTATTGGAAGGAGGCTACTCTGTTGTTATCTCAACCGTCTTGTTTCCATCATTCCACCTTACTTTAGCGCCGAGGCTCTCAGAAACAAACCTTACGGGAACGAACGTCCTTCCATTCATAATGGTTGGTGGAACTTCAAGAAGTTTATGTATTCCTTTTACCAAAGCTTCATTGTAGTCTATTTGTAGCGTAATTACAGTTTCCCCTTTTGTAACCGTTACAGTTTGGGTTTTCTCATTCCAAGTGACTTCCGCACCTAGCGTTTCAAATACGGCCCTTAAAGGAACTAATGTTGTATCTTGTAGGATGGCGGGTCCCACATCAAAGAGGATTGGTTTCTCATTTACTTTTACTTTAATAATATCGAAGGGTACAGCAGTCATTCCTACTTCTGAACTTGCACTACCAACGTATTTATATCCGTTCCAATGTAGATCGTAGATATGTTGCTTCAACGTTGGTTCAACTTCGTTCCAACTCATTCCGTTCTCTGAGAATAACATCAGCTCTGAGCCAAGTGCTACAAATCTTTTACCATCCCATACGATTGATTCAATGAACTTATTCGTATGTGAGTCTCTTTGTGTCCATAAATGACCATCTTCAGAGGTTAAAATCAATCCGTTATTCCCCACTGCCACATACCTTTCACCATTCCAGGAAACTCGATTCAACCTATGATCTGGATGGATATTTTGTTTGGTCCAGTGCTTCCCGTCTTGTGATGTAATGATTTCTGATCCGATGGCTACAAACTGTTTTCCGTCCCACAATATATCTGTTAGCCCGCCCTCCGCCTTGTAGTTCTCATCCTCCCATTTTGTCCCATCCAGAGAAGTAACTATAGTGCCATCATAGCCAACTGCAACGGATCTGCTCCCATTGTTTTCAACAGCGTACAACCAACCCTTGTGTCCGGTTAAAACTTCTGTCCATGTCACCCCATCCCTCGAGATCAGGATACTCTTTGCACCAACAACTATAAATTGTTTTCCATCCCAGGCTGCCCCATGAAGTTGATTAGAATAACTACACACCATTTCCCATGATTCCCCGTTGGTTGACGTCCAGATCGACCCTTTATTCCCCTCGCCTCTCGCAACAATATATCGACTACCATTCCATGCAATCGTTCCAGAAAGAGCTGTCTCTACACGATTCAATGGACTAGAATTACTAGACTTCCATACCAGATCTCTTCCTTCAAAAGCATATCCATGCACGACCATTACGGTAAAAAAGCAGGTTATAGCTAAACCTAGTGCCAAATAATACTTTTTCATTATTGCCTCCTTGACTAAAAGGTGATGTCTTCCCATACATATAATTCGTATTTAACTGACAGTTTGGGACGAGATGTAAAAACTACATAAAAAAAAGGATCTATCCCCTGTTATCCATGGGAATAGATCGCTTCTATTAAACCTTAGCCGCTTGCACTTACGGATAAAAGGCATTCTTCGCTGTCGTTGTCGGGCACCAGCGCGCGCCTAGCAAGAACTTAATGAGTGTATCCTTCGCACGCTCCGTTCCAACATAGCGCAAGGATTCCGCAGCATGTGCACGAACATAGCGGTTTTCGTCATCCAGCGCGACTGCCAACTGAGGAATGGCTGCCTCTGCATGAGCTCCTAAGCGGGACAAGGCTAAGCTGGACATAAATCGTACCTGTGCGCTTTCATCTTGCAGCGCATTAGCCAAACAGTCCACGACTTGAGCGTGTCCTTCTTCCATTAGTCCAAGAGCATCCACAACTGCGCAGCGAATCGTCTCTGATGGGTGCTGCATCAAGTTAACAAGTGCAGATACAGCCTCGCTTGCAAATCCTCTAAGTTCACCGAGTGCGAACACGGCGTGCGCGATGATCTCTTCGGAATTCTCTTCCTTTAAGGCTGCAACCAAGCCGCTAACAACTTCACTTCCCGCCACGGATAAACCATATGCAGCAATTCGCGATACATTTTTATCATCGCTACGAAGTGCTTGAAGCAATACGTCTACACCTGGCTGACCACTTGCCGCAAGCTCATAGGCTGCATTAATTGCATCTGGCTCAAAGTTACGTAACGCTGCTGCCAATTCCTTGATCCGATCTGGATCAGAATCAATTGTATTGGCGATACTTCCGACTTGTCCAGACAACCAATTCCACGTCTCTTCCCACATCAGATCATGCTCTGCAATCGGCAGTTGCAAGCCTTCCGGTTTGCGCCATCCACGCTCTTGATTGTTCCAGCTAGGTGAAAGTGGCAGCTCCGTGCGCATGAATTCGAACTTCAGCATATAGCGAGGTTGACCTAGCACGTTTGGCGTGGAACGGTGCCATATATCATAATGAATCAACGCGAAAGTCCCCGCTTCCCCATTAGCCAACACCTCAGCCTCTTGTTCATTGCCTTCAAAAGTACGAGATTCATAGTTTTGTGTACCTGGCAGGATGCCAGTCGGTCCTAATTCCACCGGTGTATCCTGTGGGAAATACATAATCATCGCCCATTGCGGGTGATGGTTGCGCATTCTTTTGTAACCCCAATAACTATCTTTATGCCAACCACCAGCTACGCTAGATGCATTGAAATGTCCATGGCGATGTGCATGCATCATATAGTTAGGTCCAAGTACACTAGTTAACGCACCTGTTACAACGGGATGATCAAATACCTTACCCAATTCACGTATACGTGGCAAAAGATTGTTGCCAGGATTGCCTTCTTCGGTATATACCGTGTTCAATTGCTCCACTAGACTTTCATGGAATTCACGAGGGAAATCTGTTTTGAGAATCAGGCAGCCGTTCGTAATAAATGTTCTCATTTGCTCATCAGTTAATAATAATGGTGTGTTGCTTTGCATGGTCTCTGCCTCCTTGGCATGTAAGGAATGAGTGGATCATGCTTTTATTATATGAATGTTAATGCGGACATTAAATAAACAATCTTAATCCGTGCTAGCACAAAATTAAGGTGTTATAATCCTTTAGTTCCTTTAAGGTCAGTTGATGAAGACTGACCAGCTAAGCCATCAGGAATTCAGAATTAAGCGAATCTGGCGTATCTTATAGAAGTGCGGGCATAACGTAGCTATACACAGCTATAAAGTGGAAAGCACTTCCAGCTAGCACAAAGAGATGCCAAATCGTATGGTGATAGCGTAATTTGTGCCAGAGGAAAAAAGGTACTCCTGCTATATAGCTCACCAATCCGAGTGCAAGCCAAATGAAGGCTATATGTGGCAGTCGTACATACAAAGGTATGATGCACAGCATCATGAACGCGGCCATGCCCATATAGACCAGTAGTCCCCATGGCATAAATCTTTGAATGATGACATGCACATATCGCACACCGCCAAAGGCTAGCGCCCAAATGACGATGAGTAGCTCCGTAGCAAGTCGGCTTTGGATAGTGATCAGCAGAAATGGCGTGTAAGAGCCTGCCATGGCAATGAAAATCGCGGCATGATCCAGCTTTTCGAAGCGTCTAGCCCACTTTGGGGAGCGAACACCATGCAGCAGTGTCGAGGCGACATAGAGTAGACAAAAGGAGGCACCGAAAACCACGTTGCTTGCTGTGTACAACCAATTCTCAAAAAGCGCAGACCGCTGCAGCAACAGTATCAGCCCATAGACGCTCAAACACACGCCAATCCCATGGCTGACCGTGTTTAAGCGTTCTTCTCTGCGTACAACTTGATCCTCCATGAGCCAAGACACCCCTTTCACATGTATGTCCTAGTTTTTCCCAAGGTGGGGGGCGCGTATGTATGTTTGTTTCATTTCCTGCGGGTGCTTCGCTGGCGCGGAGGAGAGAGATACTCGAATTTTTCGTGTATCTCCCCCGTTTTTCGCTCCGGCTACCGAGTTACTCGAATTTTTCGTGTATCTCCCCGTTTTTCGCTCCGGCGTAGCCGAGTTACTCGAAGTTTTCGTGTATCTCCACGCGTTTCTCTCCGGCGCGGCCGAGTTACTCGATTTTTCCGTGTATCTCCTCACTTTTCGCTCTCGCGCGGCCGAGTTACTCGAATTTTTCCGTGTATCTCCACGCTTTTCGCTCCGGCGCAGCCGAGTTACTCGAATTTTTCGAGTATCTCCATGCTTTTCGCTCTCGCGCGGCCGAGTTACTCGAATTTCCCGTGTATCAACGCCACCGCCTTTTCCGTCATCATAAATTTATGGCATCTACTCGCACTACCGCCAACTGCGTAAATGAATTGTTTCGATTCCAAATCACGTAATACTCTCCTGCACGTTTCTTTGGTTAACTGGAGCCAGCCACATACTTCTGCCAATCCAAAAGGCTTATTGGTAAGCAAAGAATACCTCAACACTTCCCTTTCATACACCGGCAGCTGGTGCAACCCCGCACCCTCCATAGTTCCGAATCGGCCCATCCATTCGTACAAATTCCGATGGCAGAATTCAGGTTTTTTCTCTAACTCATCTCGACTGTATGGGAAGTACGTGTACCCCAGCATTGCAACGGAACGTGCCCGCTCTCTTTCGAATGAGAACCGCTCTCTCGTGATTTTCTCGGCGTGGGTAATGAAACTGTCCTCCTCGAACACGATTCGCAGCTTGGGATGACACACATCCCCATATATCTTCACGCCTGACAAACTTAACATCTCAAATTCAAGTTCCAAACCTTCGAATGTCTTGAGAACAGGTAGCAGCACCGCCTCCAACAGCTTTTTCGTTCCCGTTAAATCTCATCGCAGCATCTCCAGTCTTTGACCTTCTGCATGCCGAATTTGCTCCAACCAAAAGTCTTCATACATCTTCTCAAACATACCGACCACCTCCTCCGAAAATAAAAACGCCGCCAGCTCCTACAAAGGGAGCTAACGGCGTGTGCTTCACGCTTTACACGATTGATATCTTCAACATATCAAATTCCTCGATAATTAGCAAAGCAATCCTATCAAAAGGTTGATATTCTGTGAAACGTCAATCTCCAGTCCCTTCTCCTCGCTTACTCTTTTTATGAAGCAAAGCAACCAACTCCTTATGATGCTTCAACATAATCAGCAGCGTATTTCCGCCCCAGACCCATAACAGCACTGCCGCCGCATCCCTCACATAGAGATACACGCCTAAGAGCAGCATCCCGATCACGACCTGCTGACCATCAGCTTCTGAGGAAATGGGCTTCCATTTGTTGATGACCTTCATTCCACCTAGCATGACTGCCAAAATAATAGCTAATGCAAGTGACACCTCAAACTGTGTCAACCCGCTCCAGACGCCGAAGGTGACAGCAATGGCTTTGCCCCCTTTTCCACGTAAGAATGGTGAAAACGCATGCCCAAAAATCGGTGCAAGCGCGATGGGAATCAATCCATACCCGGACATCCCGCCAACCTCAACGGCCAATAAAATGACTACATATCCTTTAGCAAAATCGAGTAGAATCCCGACAATCCCCAGCCGATACCCCGCTGCTTTCCACAAATTAAGCGCACCGGGGTTGCCGTCTCCAACGGTTTGAAGATTTTTCCGAGCCAAGCGACCCAGCCAATAGCTAAACATCAGCGCACCTGATACAAAAGCACAAAGCGTCCACAAGATGATCATTGCTCTCGCCTGCTTCCTACTTTAACTTGCCGCCCTTTCCAGGCTACATGCCCGAGAAACACGACCTGATACATCGAGTACAGCATGACCACAATGAAAAACAACGTCGATACAACGTGCAAAACAGGTGTGACAATGCCAAAAACACCAACGTATTTTACAAAATAAAAGAGCTGTGCCATGTACATGAGGTAGCCGATCAATAGCGGAATGCCCCATGAAGTTGTTAGGAAAAAGGGAAATGCTGAAGAAACAATTAGCCCGACTGCCCAAATGGCAGTTAGTGTAAGTGTACCTGCTTTGAGCTTAGACGTTCCTAAAACGGCGCCCTTGCCGAAGCCTTGGATCTGACTTTTCATCCCTTGAGGGTACATTCGAAATGAAACCAGTCCATAACCAATAAAATTATTGACCGGAATGCCTGCACGTGCATAAGAAGCGCCGAGATTCAGATCATCCAGCATTTCCGCCTTAATGCCTTCATGGCCTTTGATCGATTCATAATCTTCCCTAGTCGTCAAAATACAGGACCCATAGAGGCCCTTCTGTGTATTCTTTTTCTCAAAAGGTGAAGTAAATGCGAATACGCCGAGCACATTGAAAATGAGCGCCAGTCGCTCTCTGATATTCTCCGTATAATGGTAGGGTACAACGGACAGCACGCCGCCTAATTTATTTCGCGCATGTACCAAACATTCTAATGCTCGCGGAGCAAATCGGATATCTGCATCTAAAAAAGCAATGAGATCACCTGTCGCGTGAGAATAACCATTCCAGACTGCCCAGTTTTTGCCCGTCCACCCGTCTGGCAGCTTCGGATTCGAGATTACGGTAACACCGTATTGTTCGGCAATTTCCTTCGTATGATCATCCGAAAAATCGTCTACAACAATAATTTCATAAGGCACTAAGGTTTGAATCTTCAAGGCGTGAAGAAGGTGGGGTAGATTGTCCGCTTCATTCCTAGCTGGAATAATAATAGACAGCTTAACCTCACTGAGAGCTTGATCAGTACTGCGAGGTATCACATGTCTTCTGAAAATCAAGAAACCAGACAGACATCCTATGACACATAAGATTAGCAATGCCATCCTTCGAACTCCTCCTTCACATCCCAGTGTCGACGAATCCCGAACGATCCCTGTGATCGATCAGGACATACAGGCTATATAGATGTATATGAAAGATCAATCGCTCTTCATGCGAACAATTCACTCGGTATGTTATAATAATGCTTATCACCTTATTGGAGGCATCCTTATTATGAAAATTTATGTCATCCTCTCTTTTGATGGGGAAACACTTGAGAATGTTTATGTCGGTCCTGATGAGGAAAAAGCGCTTGCGTTCAAGCCTGCCGATTTTGAAAATTGCGATGCACTATTCGTGGAGATCTGGGAAGATGGGGAAAAAACCGATGATTTTCGCTTAGAGGAAGACGAGGACGAAGAATCGGAAGATGAAGATGAGAATGAGAATACAGAGGAAGAAGTGAAGTAGACCTTCCCTCTAGCTGATATAGAAAGGTTGATTACATATGGATTATGCGTTCGCGATTCAACCAGCTGCGTTTACTCGTTTTGACGAAGAGTCCGAGCTGATTGAACAATGCAAAGAATGGGGGTTAGTCTCCGAAAAAGCAACAAAAGCGAAAGCCTTCTTTTATAAAGGGAATAGTCTTAATGTGGCATGCCATATTGTGGGTCTCGTAGATCCCATGACGGCCGTCATTGAATTGGATACGAAGCAGCTGCATTGTATTCATCCCTCCTATTTGAAGGAAATGCAAGCTGCGAATTACAGCCAGCGTGGAGCAGCATTAGTAGATGACGCTTCTGCAGTGGACGAGCTTGAAACTGCTGAACCGGAAGAAAAACCGGCTAAAGCAACAAAAGCTGCTAAAGCAGAAGTAAGCGCGGCAGATGGACAAGCAGCTCCTGTTGAGAAAGCACCCGCTAAGGAAAAAACAAAAAAAGAGAAAGCGCCTAAACTGGAGCTTCCTGAAGAGAAAGTGAAAATGAAAGCAACGGTTACGGAGTTTACGACCGTACCGAACAATTTTTCGGATACCGATGATGAAGTGATTATCTATGAGGCCGTGTCCATCCTAGATCCAGCTTTGGAGATCGGCACAGCTTGGTCAAGTCACAGTGCAACACTGAAGAAGCTCGAACTTGCGATCGGCGACACGGTCACGTTCGAGTGCAAAATCGTTGCTAAGAAACTGAGCAAGCATCCTGTGCCTTACAAGATTAACAACCCCGGCAAGATGCAGAAGGTTACAGAGTAGGATTGATTTTGTAGCGCTTCACGCGCGCATCGGACGACTGACTCACAATAGCGCCCTAAATGGGCGCTTTTTTTTCGCCGTGATCGCTTTTCTAGCGATCTCCTGTTGCCAAAGGCACTCCGCAAACGCAACCTCACATGCTATAATAAGCATTGAGAAAGGTGCTGATCACATGGCTCCCAACCTGACAACCATGCAGCCGGCAGAAACGATCGGCATGCTTGCGGATTATCATTTCCCACCCTACATAACGTTAGCGCATATGTTCCATGCCCCACAGGGATGGGCGATACGTAATCGAGAGATGACGCAGTTCATTCTCCAATATGTCGTCGATGGTTTTGCTCACTATCCAGTTAACGACATTCCCTATGAGACGCGCCGCGGCGATCTTTTATTTCATCGTCCGAATGAACGCCATTCGATTATAAAAGAGGACCATAGTCCTTATGTGTGTATTTCTCTCGTGTTTCATTTTGGTACGTCGTCTTTCCCCTACGAGGAATTATTCAAACATAAGCATCTGCTCGGCAATTTCGCGGACCATCCAGTAGAAACGATGTTATCTCAGCTTGTTTCGCATTATCGCCAGCCAGGACTTGTGCATCAGATGCATTGCCAAAGCTTACTCATGCGCATTCTAGCCGAAGCCGCTCAAGCCATCGAGTCCGACACGACTCGCACCAAGACCGACTCCCTCACCATGCCCAAACTCGTCTTAATCAAAAACTATCTCACAGAGCACTACAGCCGAGAAATCCAAATTAAAGAATTGGAAGACGTATCTGGACTGAGCAAGAACTACATTTTGACCTTATTCCGGCAACATGTCGGCATGTCCCCTATGCAGTATTTGACTTGGATTCGCATCAACAAGGCGAAGGAGTTGGCTATACACAGCAGCTTATCCTTCAGTGAAATCGCTGATCGTGTCGGCTATTCGGATGTCCACACATTTGGCCGCATGTTCAAGAAAAAAACAGGGCAAAGTTTAACCCAGTTCTGTTCGAATTTGATTTATTCTTAGATCTTCAGCCGGGCCTGGCATTGAACACAACAAAAAGCTGTCCCCCCTAGATCTATCTACTTGGAGGAACAGCTTCATCTTTACTTAAGCACGCCAATAATCAGAATGCGCATATCGGTACGTCTTCGGCGCTTGCTTCTTCCCTATCGCGAATGCGCCTGTTGGCTGATAGTCATATGGTGTTTCTCCCGACGTATAGGGCGCTGCTTTGCGCTTTTCGATACACTCGACGAGCAAATGCTGCTTCAGCGATAGATACTCAAGTGTATGCGGCCCAAATTCCGCTTCAATCTCACCTGGACGGAACTCGTAATAGACCGTTCGGCGAAGTGCATTGCCGTCTCCCTCAGGTGAACCGTGGAGCAATTGAATATTGTGGAAAATGACATCTCCAGGATTCATGGGTACGGGTACCGCATCGCTGACATCGAAGCCTGGACGCCCGATACGTTCCTCTGCAACCTCAGCTGTCCAATGGTTCGAACCAGGAATAACCCACAAGCAGGACTTCATATCGGCTTCATCCATATAAAAATCAACATTGAAAATCGGTCGTGGATCTGAACAGCCCACAGGTACTGAAGCATCGCGATGCCAAGGCACGCTGGCCGCCTGATTCGGGATTTTGACAACTAAAGAATCCCAAGTAGGAATGAAGTTAATCCCTTGAATTTTCGCAACAGAACGTAAGATGAACGGATGAGCAAGCAACACCTTATTCGCCTCTTGCTTGTCGATAATATACTCTGTCCGCCAATATTTGCGTTCACCATTTTTCCTCACACGGTACATATAATCCTCATCACCGCTTCCAGCCATCCCAATCTCTACGGCCTTCATCGTTTGTTCCTGTAAGAGTCGAAGCTCTTCTCCGACCACTACATTACGAATGACAAGAAAACCATTATCCAGGAAAAATTGGGCTTGTTCACTCGTGATCTCCTCTTGCAATAAAGCATCAGCTTCAGGTATTTTAATCTCTTGTTGGCTCATACGTACAACCTCCTCAGAAATCTTTCATACCTTTACTTTACTGCAAGAAACATAGAAAATCTTTAGTCTAAACAGGCATTTTGGTTGCCAAAAGCACACTGTCCACTTTGATATTCCTTTGGTGTCATGCCGACTGACTTTTTAAACAACTTCGTAAAATAAACCGGATCCGAATAGCCCACAAGTGAGCCGACTTCATACATTTTCACATCCGGGTGATCCTCTAAAATATGCTTCGCTTTCACCATTCGCAAATCCGTGACGTAGTCCGTGATCGTCTTTTTCGTTTCTCTTTTAAACAATTTACACAAATAACTAGGATTCAGCCCTACTTTCGCAGAAAGCTCATTCAACTCAAAAGCTTGATTGAGATCCGACTCCAGCATGCGGATGACATCCGCAATAATTTGCTTCTTATGCACCTTAGGTTCAGCAGGCATGTGATCAGCGACTTCCTTTTCAGCTGTAACAGGCGCAACTAGGTGCTCTCCAACCCTTTTCAACACTTGAAATAGATCCTTTTTGTTCACTGGCTTCGACAAATATTCTTCCACTCCGAACCTAATCGCTTGACGGGCATACTCAAACTCATTAAAACCACTTAATAGAATAATGTGCGCATCCGGATATTCCGCTCTCGTTTTCTCAATCAGCTTCATTCCATCCATCATGGGCATTTTGATATCGGTGAGGAGTACCTTGCAATCCGCCTCTTCCCAGGCACTCATTTTATCTAAGGCTTGAATGCCATGTGCACATAATCCAATAATTTCAATAGGTAAATCCATCGCTTCAACCATCGCCTGCAGACCAAGTCGAATCCGCTGTTCGTCATCAACTATCAACATTTTCATCGTCATCTCATGCACTCTCCTTCCATGCCGCTAGAACGGGCAAGACAATAGTCACAGTTGTGCCAACCTCGATTTCACTGTCCACTCGCAAACCGAAAGGAGCACCATATTGCAAAATAATACGCTCATTCACGTTGGCAATCCCGATGTTAGAACGATTTTCTTGCTGCAAACCTAGCATTGCGTTTCGGATAATTCTCAGTTGCGCCTCTTCCATTCCGCACCCATTATCACTAACCGTGAAATAGATAGCCTGTTTATCCTCGTAGGAACTAATCGTGATGAGGCAATCCTCTTCTTTCATTTCAAAACCATGTAAAATCGCATTCTCCACAATCGGCTGAAATAAGAGCTTAATAACGGGGTAGTTAAGATGTGCCTGGCTAATGTTCATAGCAAGCTGTATGTCCTTTGAAAATCGAAAGTTTTGGAGCGCCAAATATTTCTCTAAATGATCTAACTCCTTATTTATCGTCACCTGATCCGTTCCTCGCAATATGCCATACCGCAGCAGTTCACCCAAATTGTAGGTCATTTCCGAAATCTCATAATCTCGCTTTACTTCAGCCGTCATGCGTATGACTTCCAACGTATTATAGATGAAATGAGGATTAATTTGATGCTGCAGCGACCTCAGTTCTGCCTCTCTTTTACGATTCTGCGTCTGATAGACTTCTTCCACCAACTCATTAATTCTTCTAATCATATTATTAAAATGCTTCGCTAGTATGCCAAATTCGTCAGAGTACTTGACGGGGATTTGCACATCCAAATTCTCCTTATTCACCTGCTTCATCGTCCGCATCAGCGTCCTCAGCGGCCGCGTCAACGCAATTGCAATAATGGCGGAAGTCACTAGGGCGACGGTGATCGATAGTAAAACGAGAATCATCGTGAAATCCCGTGTCACCCTCGTTTCCTCTGTTAAATGATCCACTGGAATGAGAACGATTTGCTTCCAGCCCGTTACTTCAGAGGTCGTATAGGAGGTCAAATATGTCTTCCCTTCGATCGTCACCTTAAAGCTTCCTTGAGCTCCGACTGCTTTCTGCACCACTTCATTGCTAGCTACGTTCGTTGAAATCCATTTCTGTTCACTGTCGTAGATGACTGTATTCTGATCATCGAGAACCATCGTCCTGCCTGTCGTTACCGCATCCAACTCACGTACGGCATCCGCAATAACTTGAATTCTGGAATCAAAGATGATCATCCCAATTCCTTCCAGGGAATTCGTATTCTTCAATTCTCGCGCGATCGAAAAGTAATATTTGTCGGTATGACCCACGGTTATTTTCTGAGTTGAGATCACGATAGAGGAGCCCTGTGCATTACGCACCTGTTGTCGTAAATCTACGGCCTGCTGCCGAATATCGGCCCGAATCGTATCATTTTTGGTACTGTCGTACATGTTGCCATAATTATCAAAGATGTACACAGACTCCGTATCATTCTTCAAGCTATTCAAACCTTTGACGAAGTTCTGGAGGCGGTTATTCTCTTCGACCGTTTTATTGGGATTGGCAAGCGACTCCTGAATATCCTGCATATAAATTTGACTACCCGTCACACGCTTAATATCAGATACGTACTGGTCAACCCGCTCCAAAATTTTTTGCGAAATTTGGTTCACGTAGAGGGCCGTGTTCGTCTCAATAGACTTAGAATAACTAGAATAGGAGATCATCGAGATCGCAACAATCGGCACCGTGATCAAAATAACAAAAACCGTAATCAGCTTTTGAGTAAGTGATAGTCTTATAATCCAATGCCATATATCGCTTAACACAACAGGTTCCCCCCAGCTATCCAACAGAAATGCAAGCCCTTTCTTTTATAAAGCCAAGAAAACCCATGGCTCCTTAGCAAGGGCCTTGGGTTACTATTTCGACTTACGCATTGCCGTGTCCTGCAAACTTATTATTTCACAGAACCGTTCGTAATCCCCGAGAAGATGTACCGTTGTAAAAATAAATACAGAACGACGGTTGGGAGTAATATGATCAAAATTGCCGCACATATTAATTGCCACTCGGCGCTATTCGTTCCTGTGAATTTCATCAAAGTCGTAGAAACAACGCCTAATTTTTGCGAAGGCATATACAAATATGGCGTATACATATCGTTATAAATAGAGATCGTTTTCAAAATAATGACCGTTGAAATGGCAGGTGTTAAAAGCGGGATGATGATACGATAGAAGATACCGTACAAGGATAATCCTTCAATCATGGCATTCTCATCAAGTTCATACGGGATATTCCGAATAAACTGAAGAAGAATATAAATTTGAACGACGTCCGCACCGATGTACAAGAGCACTGGGGCGAAATGTGTATTGAATAAACCCAACCATTTGATAATGGAGAAAATCGCTACCTGTGTCGTGATAACTGGAATAATCGCTGCTCCGGTATAAAGTCCCAGAATAAGAAATCGGCCTGGAAATTTAAATCGCCCAAGCACGTAAGCAACCATCGTCCCCATGACGATATTCCCGATCAGGGATAAGCTAATCACAATGCTCGTATTCAAAAATGCTTGCCCTAGATTCCCTCGCTCAAATACGATGCGGAAATTCTCGAAATAAAGAAAGGAGTTCGGCAGTGAAAACGCGCTGGACAAGCCGTATTCCTTACTTCCCTTAAACGCATTGACACACAAAATATACAACGGGAAAAAGATAATTAAACTTGCGAAGGACAAAAGCGTATATTTCAATGTCGTTGTCATCGGTCTGGCTTTCATGCTGTCACTCCTCCTTTCCTCCAACAATTCTCCGTTGTGCAGATACTACGACGATGACAACGATCATCAATAGAACACTCATCGCTGAAGCGAGTCCAAAGTTGTTATATTGGAACGCGGTCTCCACTGTTTGCTGAACATACGTTTTGCTTGCGGCCAAGGGGCCACCTTTGGTTAGGACGAAAGGAAGGTCAAATACCTCCAAAGCCCCAATCACAGTCAGAAACAGATTAAGCTCGATAATTTTCCTCATACCAGGTAATGTAATGTAGCGAAGTACTTGCCATCTTCGTGCACCGTCTATTTTAGCTGCTTCATAGAGATCTTCAGGCAATGACTGCAGAGCCCCTAAGTAGACCACCATATTAAATCCCATAAATTTCCACGCGCTGATCGAAGCCAGAGAAATATTGACAAGACCAGGCTTACCTAACCAAGAAATAGGTTCCATACCAAACAAACTTAAGAAATAATTTAAGGAACCCGTATTGGTATCAAAAACATAGCCAAACATAAACGCTACAGCGACCCCATTCATAATGTAGGGAAGAAATAATACCGTACGAAATACGTTTCGCCCCTTTAACTTACTGTTCAACAGGACAGCGAAGAAAAAGGCAACTACATTCTGCAGAATGCCGCCAACGAAGTAAGCAACATTATGGAGGAAAATATAGAAAACCTCCGTATTCCCCATGATTTCTTGATAATTACGGAATCCAACCCAAGTTTTGACCGGAGTTAAACCATCCCATGACGTAAAGCTTAAATAAATGAGCCTCAAGGCCGGATAGTAAGTAAATGTCAGCAACAGCACAAGTGGCACGATTAGGAAGGATACGATCAATGTGATTTTTTGTTGTTGGTAGCTCATCTCCATACCTCATTGCTTGTTAATTTGAAAAGAAAGGCCGAATGCTTCCCAAGTCCCATTCAGCCCTCCTATGTCTTCTCCTATTTGCCTAGCGCTTTCTTCGCTTCTACCCATTTTTTATTGTATTTATCAAATACTTTGGCCACATCCGTTACAGCAACCTCTTGTGCAATATCATTTAGATCGATTTGGGCTTTGTTTTGGATCGCCATTGCGTCACTATTATCGGCTGCGATTTCAACGAAATTCAAATCTTTTGTTGCTAGGAAGTCTGACAATTGCGTCACAGAGGACTTCTTATCTTTTAAGGACGGAATGAAGCCAGCGAAATCATCGTAACCAGATTCCTCAATGAGCCATTTTACGAAGGCTTTTGCCGTTTTCAGATTTTTGCTATTTTTACTAACCGCATAGAAATAGTCTGGTGTCATTAACGTTGTCAGTTTACCTGAGTTATCGAATGGCATTGGGAAGAATCCTACGTTCGCGCTTTCAGTCCCATTTTCAATCACTTGCGGGATAACCCAGTTAGGCAGCAGGTACATCGCCATTTTACCGGAGGCTACATCTTTCTTGGACTGCTCCCAGTTGGATGAGTTGATGTCTTTCTCTGCGTAACCCTTGCTGATCATCGTTTTGAGGATGCCTAAGGACTTGGCGAAAGCACCATTCGGGTCAAAAGCGTTCTCTTGCTTGATGCGATCATTCCAGAAGTTCGGATTACCCGACATAGCTACTGCTACGTGCTGCCATGTGTAGAGTGGCCATTTGTCTTTGTAGTTAGTTGCAAGAGGAACAATTCCCTTCGCTTTCAGCTTCTCAGATGCCGCATAGAATTCATCTAATGTCTTCGGAAGCGCTGTGATCCCAGCGTCAGCGAATGCTTTTTTGTTGTAAACGATTCCTGTCGTGGAACCGCCAGTTACGAGACCATAAGTGCCGCCATTTGCTGTCTTGTAGTCTTTAAAACGAATTTTATCATTCAGGCCAAGATCGTCCAGCGGGGCAAAATAATCAGGGAGCTGTGTATTCGGAATGTTCGGAATCAAAACAACATCGGGCACTTCCGCTGTAGCCAAGCGTAATTTGATAGCGGCTTCATAATCCTTCAGCGCTTCAAATTCCACGTCGGCATTCGGGTATTTCTTCTTGAACGCTGCTTTGTATTCTTTCAGCTTCGTATCAATTAAGTCTGTACGGTTCGTTGCGAACACGATCTTACCTTTAATATCATCATTCGGATTCGCTGCTTTGGGAGCTTCTGTCGCTGCAGCTGGAGTAGCCGCTGCCGTCGTAGCTTTAGCTTCAGGTGATGGGCTAGCTGTTGTCGTTGTTGATTCCGATCCACATGCTGCGAGTAAAGTGGCAAGTAAACAAATTGATGTTGTGGCTACTAATGTCTTCTTCATCTTATTTCCCCCAATGAACTAGTTTGTGTAGCGCTTACATTTAAATTATAAAACGTCCTTGTCTGGAGTAAAATGGCACGCATTTGTTTTTCCTTGTACTGTATTTCCACTTTTCAGCGGAAAAGAGGTAAAATATGGGGGCCGTAGCCCCCATTACACTCATTTTACAATATCGAGCTTATGCAGCAAGTTATAGAAGACAATGGCAGCTTCCGCACGCGTTGCAACAGCTTGAGGTCGGTAGGTTCCGTCCGGATTACCGCTTAACAAGCCTGCAGCTGTCGCTAGACGAATGGCTTCCTCTGCCCAAGAGGATATCGTTGCAGCATCTGTGAATGAAAGTGTTTCAGAGGGTTTCACAGTTTGAGACAGCTTCGTTAAGGCCAGCGCTCGGCTGAGCATGACAGCCATCTGCTCTCTTGTGATGGTCGCATTCGGCTGGAAACTATGGTCTTCGAAGCCGTCTACCAAACCTAACTCACTTGCAGCATGGATCACGGAGGCGTACCAGTCTTGTGGAGCTACGTCACTGAATTTAGCTTGTGCGGCTTTTGACGGTACGATGCCCAAGGCTTTTACTAGCATCGTGGTAAACTCTGCGCGTGTCACTGCACGATCTGGTGTGAACGTGGTTTCCGTCACGCCGGTCAACAGCAGCTTGGAAGCTAAGGTTTCAATCACAGACTGAGCCCAATGTGTAAGCGGAACATCTGTGAAATGAGCCTGATGAGAGACAATTGCATACACGCTATTGCCGTTTCGACGGATCTTTGCCTCTTGAACACCATCCTGTGTTTGGAAAGACGCTGGAACGAACATCAGCGAGCCTGTTCTTTCGTCGTACACCACAACTGTAGCTGTACGCTGATCGACGGTGGCATCCGTAATCATGCTTCGATTGACGAACAGAGAGCCAAAATTATCAATCTCGGTTTGTTTGCCTCCACTGGACACCTGAAGGCGGAAAGAAACTGGCGTACCGATCAGTGTTACTCCCTGCTTCTCAGCATCTTTGCGAACTTGCTCAGTTTGCTCTGGTGAGACAGGTGTGACGGCAATGTGCAAAGCAGAATCCTCAGTATCTGTACCCAACGCTTTACGTACTGCGGGATTCAAAAGGATGTGTAAAGGAATCTCATACGAACCTACATTACTCTTAAGTAGGATTACCGTATTAGCAAGCTCCTCTGGATTCGCTGTGAGTGCTTTCGACAAGAGCGCGCTCGGTATTACGACTTCATCAATGTCCGAAGCGCTGTAGGTTAACACAAGTGGTGTCCCTTGCTCTTTCTTCAATAGAAGCTCCAATGCTTTCTTCATATCCTCTTCTTGGATGATGGCTTGACGAACGTCTTTTCCTTTGTTATCAGTGACCGTCTGGCGTTTGAATGCCTCGTTCGTGAATTCCACTTGATTTTCCTTTTCAACTACACTTGGTGCAGGCATGGAACCACCGGATGATGGTTGATCTACTGTGTCAACTGGATCTACAGGATTTGGTTCCTCCCCTGCCTTATAAACCTTAATGGAATCGAAGTACAGTGTTCCTTGAGTAGGAGTGCCTTTTGTTTCTTGATTCACATAAATCGAAAATTCTTTTACCGCGTCAAGATCAATAACATCATCACCACTACTCCAAGATGCTTTCGTAAACAGATTAAATGGCAACTTCCATACACCTGAATTGTCATTATCTAACATAATATTGGATTCCCATCCAGTACCATCTGACTCTAAGAATTGAATAACCAATCGATTATTGGAGGCATCCTTTTTCAACCATACATAGATGCCATCATACTCGCGCCAATCCAAACTACCTAGTTGTTTGTTTACGCCGGCAAAGTTAGACGATTTGAAGTCATAGACATACTTACCTCCAGCTGGACCTGCTTCCTTGTAATCACTAACTGGTGTCAACTTGACGTCTCCCCCCCAAGGGTTCGTCGTGTAAGTACCGCCTGACACAAGTTCACCGCCGCCATAATAATCAAAATCATCAATCGTTGGGACTTGATCAACTGCAATTGAATCGATGTAAATGATATTCGACCCTGCTTGCCCTGACCCTTTGTTAACAAAAATGGCATAGGATTCAATTGCTGCACGATTGAGCTTGCCATCACCTTTTGACCATTGTTTATTTCGAGCAAACCCACCAAAAGGAATTTTGACAACACTTCCATTCGTAGAAGACATCGTCGTTTGTGCTTCCCAAATGTCGCCATCATTTTCGGTCAGTTGGAACGTCAGACCGTGTCCTGCTTGACTTGATTGCAACCAAAAGGAAAGAGCATTACCACCGCTGGATATGTTGAGATCACCGAGTGTGCGCTTGACTCCCGCATAGCCCTTCTCATCTGTCAACGTGTAGTTAAGTTTAAGCGCATGTTTCCCCGCTTGCTTCGTTCCATTCTCAAGTGAGGCTGTAATATCGTCTCCCCACGGATCTTTCACATAGTCTTTCAACACCTGTGCATCACTTGAATAGAAGTCAAAGTTATCAATTTCACGAAGTGAAACAGCTTGAATATCATCTACATACAGCGTACCAGCCCCATTGCCAATGGAACCTTTGTCTACATAAATGGAGAACTCCTTAATGGATGCGAGTTCAAGTATGCCATTCGTGGGCACATTCTGATAACCTGCCAAATGAAAAGCGCTTAAAGGAATCTGAATAACGGTTGATTCCGTATTTTCTAAAAACAATTTGGCTTCCCAATACTCGCCACTGGCATCCTTTAATTGAATCGTAACACCGCGTCCAGCTTCCCCTGCCTTCAGCCATAGCTGGATACCGTTGTTGGCCGACCAATCTGCTCCTCCGATGGATTTGGTTACACCCGCGTATCCTTTCGCAGCAGTCAGATCAAAGGCAAGCTTGAGGCCATATGCCCCCGATTGCTTTGTCTCACCATCGAGAGTTGCCGTTATGGCATCCCCACTCGTATTGCGATTATATTGAGCTTGCAGTTTCGTATTATCTGAACCATAGTCCTCGTAATTGTCTACAACAGGTGATTTATACAATTGGAAATCATCCAAGTAGATTGAGCGTGGAACGTTGGCTGCTCCATCGATGTTGATACTAAATGTCGTAATAGACGAAAGATCTACGACGTTGTTCCCTATACCTTGATGGGAGTTTTTCCACCAGTCAGGGACATAAAATTGGCTGAAAGGTAACTTAATTAACTGCGGTTCACTGCCAGATACCCCAATATCTTTTTTCCAAACCTCACCTTTCGTATCGCTTCCTTCATTGAACTGAATAGATATTCCTGTGTAAGCATCGGCAGGCTGTACCCAGAAAGAGATACCGCTGCTGCCCAACCAATTCGTATTTGTAATCTGCTTCTCCATGCCTCCCCAGCCTTTACTCAGCGATGAGGTCAATTTCAAGCTGTAATTTCCTTCGGATTTATGATCGTTGTCCAAACTTAATTGGAGTGGTGAACCGGATGTATTCACGGAATAAGCACTTTTGAGCATGTTATCAGAACCTGTATAACTCTCAAAGTTCTCAATGATATCACTTTTTACATTAGAAGGTGGCTCTAACTTTTCTGAACCTACACCAATTTGGATGCGGCCTACTTGTGGACTCCAATATTCGGAAGCGAAGTTCGCTGGAATAACGGGGAACACAACCTTCAAATATTTCGTTCCAACTGGCAAAGTGTAGGCAGTGTAGACCATTCGGCTCCACCAACCCTCGCCTGGCACCTCATCTACTTGAACTTGGTTAACATTCGTGTAATGCTCGCCATCTGGCGATGTTAAAATGGTGAAATTGGGAAGTCGGTACTTACTTGGTTCTTGTCGAGCAAAGCTCGTCATGACGAAATAATTCATATCCCCTGCCGTTTTGTACACGAAAGATTCTGCTGTATTAGCTGTTCGTACGAGTCGTTTCAAATCGTTGCCAAAATACGCGCCACCCGACTCGAAGCCTAAATTAGGCGAGTGATCTGCCATTTTCAGCATATTATTCATTTCGTCTGTCAGTACACCATTTGTAATCGCTACGCTAGAAATCGCATCTTTATAGATGAGTTCTTCGCCACTGGTATGGTTGTATACGATCTCAATATCGCCTAACTGAGAATCTCCATCCCCACCTGGGAAGGTAACTTTAAAGTACTTCGCAGACACTGGCAGCGTATTCGTGCTATACACAATTCGACGCCACTCACCACCGCCAACTTCGGATTTGTCTACCTGAAGTTCTGTGTAGTTGGTTCCATCTGCAGAAATCCAGAACTTGAATTCATTATTTGGATGATTCGAATTCCGGTATACAGTCGTCTTTAATGACAAAGCTCGCAACGCACTCGAATTCGTTGGTGTCGAAGGAAGCGCGTACGCAACGAATTGATCAACCGCATTCGGCTGCAATTTAAGTCGGTAATGATCTCCTCCGAATAAAGCTGGATCCAGATCATCTGTAGTGAATTTCAAATCAGTTGAGAATTGATACATTTTGCTATAATCGATGAGTTCATCCTGAATGGCATGCTTGGCGATGACTGGACCTACGACCGGTGAATACGTGGATTCACCCACGGTATTTCGAGCTTTCGTTCGATAGAAGTAAGTAGCTCCTGTCACTGAGGTCATATCGTCAAATAAATCAGTTTTGTAATTGTCGTAAACCTGAGCGCCGACAATATCCCAAGGTCCATTCTCGTACACTGAACGCTGAACCGTATAAGATGTTGCACCTGTTGAGCCTTTCCAACCAATTCGAGAAACGGTGTCTATCGGCAGCATCACAGGTGCCTTTGGAACAGGTAGAGTTGGCTTCGTGGCTATTCCGCGAATTTCATACGCTTTATCACGAAGGATATTTAGCACTGACATCTCTTCAAAGCCTTGCTCTCCTGCCGGAAATCCTGGCCACTTGTATGCCTCATAAAATGTACCGCCATAAGTCCCTTCTGTATGACGGAAGAAGCCCCCATCCTCACTGTGATACCGCAGGCTCCAGATTAAAGCACCACTGGTACCGTTTTCAACAACATTTTCTAAAAATGGCTCTAACTCCGTCTTAGGAATAAAGCCGAACTCGCCCACATAAAAAGGCTTTTTGCCTCTCGCCGTACCAATATCCAGATTAACTTGAGAAGCAAAACTTGCGTAATGGTTTGGATAATAGTGATTGCTTACGATATCAATCGGGGAACTTTCCTCTAACGAGGCAGAATCAATCCCATATTTGCCGTCAATGAGGAGGTGATTCGTATCAATCCCCTTAATGTGATTCCCCATTTCCATCGTCCATGTCGAGCTAGAAGGTGTCAATTCATTTCCCGTTTCCCACGCAAGGATGGCAGGATCATTCTTGTACAGTACGTTTGTTATCGTATTTCTACGATTCAATACATACGAGATCGTGTCTTTAAAATCTTGTTTAATCGTCGGATCTGTCCAGAACGCTTCCTTGTTCTTATCGTAGAACCCCGCGTATTCGCCAATTCCGCCCCACCACTCATATTGATCAACAAATGGGATGATAAGACGTATCCCATACTCGTTGGCAAGGGCAAGTGCACGGTCTAACGCAACAAATGCTTCCTCATTGAATAGTCTTGGTCCCATCACATGGCGTATCATGCCTAGATAATCGGTTTTCTTTTTAACAGAAAGGACATACGTTCTTGTTGCTGTCGCTCCCATTTGCTTCAAAGCTTCAAAAGCATCTCGCTGCTCCCATTCTGTGGGTACTTGCCAATAGCCATCTTCAACCATCGTCAATGTTGGTACATTCGCCCCAATAAAGCGAAATTCATTGGTGCCATCCATCAATTTATCACCAGATCGGGTAATAAAGTGGTTCAGCACGGTGTTTGTTTCCGCTTTCATTTCTGGAATGCCTACAAACCCGCTCATGAGTATAGACACCACCAGCATCGCAACTACAAGCTTCGCACACATGCTTTTCAACTGCATAACGTTATCCCCCTCGCATCCAACATTTTGTATCATTTTAATTATAGGAGGGATATGTGGCAGTTGAAATGTACTGGCTTGGCATTTTATTGGACTCTATTGTCCTCCCATCCATTTCCGTTAATTGGGTAATTGTATGATTTGTGTTTGTTCCCTGTACATGCGAGGCGTGGTGCCTACGACCTTTTTGAAAAGACGATTGAAATAAGCAGCATCGGGATAGCCAACGGCTTGCCCAACTTCATACGTTTTCATTTCCAACTGGTTAAGGAGCAGCTCCTTGGCTTTCGTAACTCGAAGATCGATCATGTATTCGGTGATCGTCATTCCGGTTTCTTTGCGAAAGAGAAAACTAACATAGTTAGCTGTTAAATACACTTGACTCGCCAATTCAGACAATTCAATCTCACGATTGTAGGTTTGTTCGATGATCTTTTTTACTGTGCTCACCACTTTACGTTCATAGGCGCTGGGCTCCAGTTCCATATCCCCTAACATCCGATCCATTCTGTCAAAAATATCATGAAAGACATCCTGCAAAACCGCATGCTCGCATAGCTGAAGTTCAAGCTCGTTCGCGTCAGGTTGAGGATGAAGCAACCGATTGGTCGCATCCGAAATACGCATTCGCAGCTGATACAATAAGTAGCCGAGTACACGGCACAAATCAGACCAATGAATCTGAATGCGACTTGCTCTTAGATAAAGTTGATCTTTTAATTTATTCAGTTCCTGACGGTCCATCCACTTCGAAGAATTCTGCAACATAGAATCGATCAGAGATACCATCATTGTAATTTCAGAGCGATGGTAATTAGCTTCTAAATAAGGAATGATATGATCTTTACCTCCGTTATGCCACTGCAAACAATAGGCAGAAATCGCTTCCAAGTATCCTCTTGGCCAGTCTTCGAAGCGCGAAATGACGGACGATATGCCTCGGATATCAGTCTCATCTTCCCCTATATTTTGTGCTAACGCTTCGATATCTCCTACGCCAAATACGATGTACAGATGCAGATTAGGTGTTAGTGTGCAAGCAATCATTTCAGGCAGGGATGTGCCCATAAGTGACCTCTGTGAAATGGTTGAGGTTATGGTGTGTTTAGCTTTGCCCACGACAAATACACAAGGTATGGCACATCCGCTAAAGGTCGAAAACGATTCCCAGAGCACCTCTAGTTGATCGATCTTCATCTCGCCTGCTAAATAGCTTTTTAACAACAAATCTGTTGTGTGCCCCTTGCGTATTCGCTCTTGCATTCTTTGATTTATTAGCTTCTGAAGTACTTGGTGAAGCTCCTTCTTATTCACGGGTTTGACTAAATAATCACTGACTCCTGACCGCAGCGCATGACGCACATAATCAAATTGATTGTAACCACTCAAGATAATGATGCTGGTTTCTGGATACGTGAGTCGGACATACTCTGCAAGCTCGAACCCGTCCATCCTTGGCATTGAGATATCTGTAATGATGACATCTACGGCTTGTTTGCTTAGAAACTGAACCGCCTCCAAGCCATTTGCGAACGAACCCATCACACTGACATGAAGTTCCATTTGCTCTATCATGCTTACGATGCCCAATCGAATTGCCTTCTCATCTTCAACAACCATGATGCGGATCATGTTCATCCCACCCTTGAGGGCATTCCAGCATACAACTCTGGTCCCCTTCATTCTATCATATAGGCAAAAGCCATCATACGGATTTTCCGTATGACGGCTTCAGTTGTGATCACGAACACTCCTGCTTAATAAGCTTGAATATCATCCACATAAATCGTACTGCTGCCTGTTCCGCCTGAGCCTTGATTCACATATAAGTTAAATTCAGAAATGGAACCCAAATCTTTCGTCCCATTGCCTCCCGAGTACCAAGGTGGATGTTGGAACGCTGTGAACGGAAATTGAATCGTTCCGCTTGTAGTACTAGATAGCGTATACGTGGTTTCCCACGGCTCGCCGTTCGGTTCTTTGAACTGAATGGTTAAGGTACGGTTCGACCCATCTGGCTTCAGCCACAATTGGATACCCGTTTTACCTGACCAGTTCTGACTAATACTATGCACAACGCCTGCAAAATTAGGTGTCCCCATGGTGTACGCTAGCTTTAACCCATAGGAACCCTGCGATTTATTCGTCCCGTCCAAAGTTGGTGTAATCGCGTTTCCATCCGTGTTACGCACATATGCTGCAAGCACGCTCGGATTGGAGCCACCGTAACCTTCATAGTTATCGATGATAACTGTCGTTGGCGGTGGAGGTGTTGTGCCATTGCCTAGGCTAATGGAATCTACATAAATGGTGCCGCTGCCATCTGCACCTGAACCTTTATTGATATAGAGATTGCTTTCTGCGATGGAGCCCAAATCAATGACACCATTTCCTCCACTATACCAACCTGGGTGCTGGAAGCTCGTGAAAGGAATGGACAACGTCGTTGCAGTCGTACCGGAAAGGGTATAATACGTTTCCCATAATTCACCATTGGTTTCCTTAAATTGAATCGTTAACGTACGATTCGATCCATCAGGTTTCACCCACAGATTGAAGCTTGTGTTCCCCGTCCAATTGGCATTGCCGAGTGTGTGTACAGCACCTGCATAACTGGTCGTTGCGTTGACGGTGTAGACGATTTTGGCACCATACGCGCCTGCATCCTTCGTTGTTGCTTCACGGGTCATCGTAAAGGTGTTGCCACTTGCGTTTTTCACATAGGCGGCCTGCAATGCAGCATCGGAGGCATAGCCATCGAAATTATCAACCGTCGATGTTGGTGCTGGAAGTGCCACCGTCGTGAACGCGATTCCCGAATTGGAAGCATTCGTTGAGCCGGTACTATTCACAGCGGTTACCTTCCAATAGTACGTTTTGTTGTTCGTTAGCACATTCGAAGGTGAGTAGCTTGTGCTCGTAAGTCCGCTCACATTGATAACTGGATTCGAATACGACGTATTATCAGCGACAACAAGTGTATAGGTAGCAGCATTAGTGGCGGTGCCCCATGTAAACGATGGTGTCACATTCACACTTGTTGCTCCGCTGGCTGGAGCAGATTGCGTAAAGCTTCCAGGTGCTTGGAGCTGTGTACCAGATATGGCATACACCGTTGAATAAGCGCCAGCTGTGCCAGATAAGTTGTGTCCTTTGACCCTGTACCAAGTTGCCGCACCTGCTGTGGAACCCGTATCGGTCCAAGGTGTTTGATTATCGGTGACGCATTGATTACATGCGACAGTCCAAGGTCCACTGCTGCCTGCTGTAGAGCGTTCGACCGTATAGGTATCAGATGGTACAGAACCGCGCCAACTCAGTACATATTTACCACCGGAGGTTGTGGAACCGGTAATGGTAGGTGCACCAGGAATGCCATGTGCAGGCGGCGTTGTGATGCCTCTCATTTTGTAAGCATGATTCCTCATTTGCTGTGCTTGTGTGCGCATGAAGGTGGTATCACCTGGATAGTGGACCGTATAACCATCCGGATGTTGGACATAGCCATAATTATCGTTATGGCCGAATAACGCCCAGTACATGTCGCCTGCGATTACACTGTCATTCTCAATAGCCGTATGAAAGGCAGCCAAGGTACCGAACTGCTCGCTTTTCCAATCATACTCGCCGACGAACATGACTTTCCCAGCATTTCTTACTTTATTCGCTTGTGTCTGGAGAACAGGGACGGATAATCCTTTATTGCCCCATGTATAGAAATGATCTGAATACATATCAATACTCGATATCGTCAAATGAGCATCGGCAATACCGTAATTCCCATCGGCTACTAAGTGATTAGCATCTTGCTGTTTCAAGTAATCTGCAATTTGCTGCGTCCAATTTTTCAATTGCGTCGGATTGTCGTACCACCCTAGCTCGTTTCCTGTCTCCCATGCCAGAATCGTCGGGTCATTCTTGTAGGCAACTCCCGTATATGTGTTCACCCGATTTAACATGACACTTAAATGTTGTTTGAATGCTGTAATAATATTCGCATCACTAAAAAATTCGTACCCTGTATAAATGACACCATCATCTGGATACCCGTACCATTTGGTCCACGTTTTCTTACCGCCATGATAGTAATTGTACATATCAATGACCGGTAGAATGAGTCGAATGCCTTGATCTCCGGCGGCTTTAATGGCATAATCCACCTTCTGCCATGCTGCTTCGTTGTAATTGCCGAGTGTGGGCATAATACATTTCGCACAACCAAAGGAGTTTACCAAGTGTGAGCGTACAACGGTTGCTCCCATTTCTTTGGCCGTCGCAAGTGCGTCATCAACTCGGAAGTTCGTTGGAAAATCAATCGTACCATTTGTCGGTACATTCTCATCCAAGCCTAGCCAATAAATATTGGCTGAGCTGAACCGAAACGGCTGTCCATCCAACTGCAGCTGATTGCCTGATCGCGTGACATAGCCCGTCACGGCCGCTTCAGCCGCTGGCGGCGTATACACAATTCCCCACAGCAGCAAGAGCGGTAAAATCCACGCTATGATTTTCAATCTGCTCCTGAAGCTTCTTAAACCTGTGTCCATCACTATCACCCCAGTCATCATATTTTGAAGACACTGTAAGCGCCTACAAAACAAGTATACGCTGTTCATTCTGAGATTGAATTGGACTCAGCATCAAAAACTTGACCTTAAACTGGAATTTACATCCACACTACCCCACTCTACTCTCAAACCCCCAACAAGCTAATTTTTACCCGTCGATCCCCCCACGCAATACTACGAGGCACTCTAAGCAAATTAACTGGAAAACCTACAGCTAAACTAGCGCAATTAGTAGAAAAATTTGATTTAGATGGAAAATATGTTGTTAATTCTACTTGAATTGATCAATTCGGCAGTAAAGACTACATTTAACTGCATAAAATCCATCTAATGTCCCATTAGACTGAATTTCACTAAAATTAACTGGAGGAAATCCATTTATTCGCGGCCGCTCCCCTAACCGCCACAACAAAAAAACACCAGACCACGTCAGGTGTCTTACACTGGGTAGCCCCAGCCTCTTCTATGCCATTCTACTATCTTCTAGTGCTTCAATTTTCTTCTCGCCTCGAGCTCCTGCTTCAACGCCTGTTCCACCATCTCGGCCATCAAATCGAATTTCTCAGCAACCGTGTAGGATAGCATAGCTCCGCAGTGTGTACAACGCTGCATCTGGAGCTCTGTTGGTTTGGCACACGATTTGCAAGTAATCATGAGAAGTTGTCCCCTTTATGTAAATAAGATACCTCTATTATACACATTTGGAGAACCGCACACACCTTAATGCGAACGGAAGGTTCGTGGTGAACTGCCATATTTCTGCTTAAATGCTCGTTCAAAATGCGTTAATGTATTGAATCCTGATGCGAAACAAATTTCCGTAATCGGTATATCAGAGGCTTGCAGCAGTGACTTGGCAAATTGCAACCGTAAACCTTGCAAGTAGATTTGGAACGAAATGCCTGTCATTTTATGAAATACGAGACTGAAATAATTCGGCGCCAATCCCGCTTGCTTAGCAGCATCCTCCAAACGCAGAGGTTCCCGAAAATGATGATGCATGTATACAAGCGCTCGTTGAAGCGTTGAGGACGGAGATGGCGTGATTGGCAACTCTAGCTGTTCTTTCTGATCATGGTAATTTCGAAATAAATACAAAAGGATTCGCTCAAAAGCTCCTTTGATCAAAATAGCATGTCCTGGCTTCTTCATTTGAACCTCATCACGAATCAGTTGAAACTCAGACTCTATAATCTCATGATGTGTTGCGTTCAGATCTACCATATATTCCGCCACTTGCCCAAACATGAACTCTCGCAGTTCTTGATCCAGCAAATCCTCATCGAACACTAGATTATACAGCTCCATGGGCTCATTCGGATACGAATAGATTTCGTGGAAATCAGCAGGAGTTAACAGAAACAAGCTGCCATTTCGCAGCTCACGTTCTGTTCCATTCACTATATTCATACCTCTGCCTCGAACTACGAAGCAAAGCTCATAGAATTCATGCCAATGAAGTTCATGACGCTCATTGATATACTGAAAGTAAATTTGAAAGGAGGATGCAGGTTGAATAAATTGTTCATTCGTTAGTCTCACTGGTTGTTTCTTCATCCGCGTCCTCCTCATTTCTAATTTTGTATATCATAAGATTTCGCTAGTGGCAGTAAAAATCCCTTCTACTCTACATTTGCATATTTATTTCCAGCTAGATCTTTGCCGCGAGCGAGCCATACTTTGTGATTTGGATTTTTATCTAGAAAGACCTTTGTATCTGTTGAGAAATAACGCATAGTATAGCCGCAGCGACGGAATTCACTCTTGTTGGGGTCAGCACCGTGAATGATACGTGAATCATGCAGGGAGCATTGACCTCTTTGCAATTCAAAATGAACAGCTGTGGAGGTGTCCATATTTTTAATTTGTGTATTAAAAAGATTTCTAGCACCGTCTACTTGCTCATATTCCGAGAATCCATTGTTGTGCGTTCCAGGAATGACTTGCATACAGCCGTTTTCCTTCGTGCTATTATCAATAGCCAACCATACGGTAATAATGTTATCGAAGCTGCTGACACGGCCTTTCCAATAAGCAGAATCTTCGTGCCAAGGCGTTGCTCTGCCAACAAACGGATCCTTACAAATAAAATGGGAGGACCACAGACCAATGTTAGGTCCAATAATTGGCTCAACAAGATCCAACACATCATCGGATAATAAGAAGTTCAACAAGCGATCCTCACGGAAATGCGGCGTGTCTAACTCATCAGACAGTTTGCTGCCTTTTTGCTTCAACTGATCCTCAAATACATCCGTTAACTCAGCTAATTTTTCAGCGGAGAATAACTGCTTATCATACAGAAAATACCCATTCTTCTTATAAAATGCGACTTCTTCTTGTGTTAATTTGCTCATTGTAATTCCTCCTGAAAGTGTGATCTTATCTACACACTAACTATATCCTGAAATAGGATCCGGAGGCTTATCGTAAGCTTAGAAGAAGTTAGCGTATCTTCAGATTAGTTGACGATATCACGCTTAGCGTATTACACCCAGTACCAGAAAATAAGCAAGAGCATCGTGAAACGAACAATCTCATAGGAAGTGTCTACGGCTACGACGATCCAGCTTTTAAACTGCCATACCTTTTTGCCAATTGTAAATGGAAGTGTGTAGCCCGCTGCTAGTAACATAGTAAACCAGAACGCATTAGACAATCGCTCTCCATCGTACGCGAATGCTTGTCCACCAGCTTTCCACAGCTCTAAACAGACAGCAAATGCGATAGAGGTGACGAAGGATACCAGAATGTACAGGACAAAAGATTGAATTTTGACAGACGTGCTCACGGTTGAATCCGTTTGATTCATGTTGCCATACATGCGTCGCTGATAGGGCTTCGCCCATAAGACTGCCATCCATAAAAAGCCTAACACTAACGATAAAATTCCTGTAACCAAGACTGCCCAATAATTAATCGAACTCAGCAACATCGCAAATCCCCTATTCTTGTCCCTCGAATTTCACGAAACCATTTGGTTTCGTTTTATATTATATACAACCGTTTGGTTTCACGTCAATCCATTGTTTCAGTCCTTATGTATGCAAAAGTCTATTCGTTTTTCATGAAGTTCCACTCTTGTACATATCAACCTTTCACCTAATGACATATGCATAGAATTAGATAAACCTAAATTGGTTTATGTGAGGTGATTATTCGTTTTGCATGAAGTGCGTTGTCGTACAGAAGAAAGAACAAGAGCAGTACCGCAGCATTTGTAAATGTATTAGAACGTACAATTCACTTTAAAATACGTGATGGAGTGATGGTGGTGGACAATTATCAAGTCGTTCCATGGATTAATGACGTCTTAGATCCTGGAATCGTAGCTAACATGTATGTACCTCCTGGTTTAGAAAATCTGGCGCGAGAAGTCTTGGGTAATTATGACTTGCAGTTGCATGATATGCTCTTGATTACCTCTAAACCGGATAAAGGCGGCGCAATTTGGAAAATCGGCACAAGCAAGGGTAATCTCAGTATCAAATGTTTGCATAGACGGCCTAGAAGAAGTCTCTTCAGTGTCGGCGCTCAAGCCTACATGTCTGGATTAGGTTACCGGGTTCCATCTTTCATTCCTACCAAGGAAGGGCACATGTATGTCGAAGCTGGTGGTAAGCTGTGGATCGTTACCGACTGGATC
The DNA here is from genome assembly GCF_059692015.1 of Paenibacillus sp. J22P165. Taxonomy (NCBI): domain Bacteria; kingdom Bacillati; phylum Bacillota; class Bacilli; order Caryophanales; family Paenibacillaceae; genus Paenibacillus; species Paenibacillus sp. J22P165. Next base: position 289,879 of record NZ_JCAUAP010000011.1, read on the forward strand.
GAACCTCTGGTGCCTGTATCCAAAGTCGACCTCGAAGGCGCATCTCAACTGTGCTTCGGTCTCGGCGAGTTTCACAAGAACTCCAAAGGTTATGTTCCACCCAGTGGATCGGAGAAGTCTTCACGTATCTTCGGTTGGGGCAAATATTACGAAAAAATTATTGCCAAAATCAACTGGTTCCAGGATATCGCCAATGCCTATTCAGATACTGCAGGTAGCGCAGATTTGCTAGCCGTCATTGAGGAATTCAAGCGGCAAGCTAACGAGATGTATCTCCGTTTCCAAAACTCCCCTTACAACCAGATGTTAGCCAAAGGTGAACCTCACTGGGGGCTTGCCCATCAAGATTTCGGGTGGTCGAACGGTCAAATGGGACCCGGCGGGATCTGGGTTATCGACTTAGACGGCGTTTCTTACGATCTGCCTATTCGAGATCTACGGAAACTCATTACTAGCACCATGGATGACATGGGCGTGTGGGATATAACGTGGATTCGTGGCATGATTGAAGCTTACCATCAGGCTAATCCAATCGACCAAGAAACGTTCGAAATTTTATGGATCGATATGGCTTTCCCTAATGAATTCTATAAGCATGTCAAAGAAATCGTGTTCAATCCTCAAGTATTCCTTGATACAGAGCTCGCACCTATTCTTCAACGAGTGATGACAACAGAAGCAAGTAAATGGCAAGCATTAAGCGAACTTGAAAAGGATAAAGCCAACTACCCTGCTGGAGAATACTCATCCGATTACGTCAAACCAATTGTTCAAAGCCCAATCGTTGTTCCAGGCGAGTTGCTGACGCCAATTTACTCCGATATGCCAGACCTGGTTGCTGCCACACCAATCATGGAACCGATAGCCGTCGATCCAATTACGGAACCGATTTATTCCGATATGCCAGATAAAGTTGCTGCCGATCCTATCTTGGAGCCGATTTATTCTGATATGCCAGAGATGGTTGACACCACACCAATTATGGAACCGATTTATTCCGATACGCCAGATGTGGTTGCTGCCAAACCAATCATGGAGCCAATTTATTCCGATATGTCAGATACGGTTGACGCTAAACCAATCATGGAGCCAATTTATTCTGATATGTCAGATACGGTTGACGCCACACCAATTAAGGATCCAATTTATTCCAGAAAGCCTGTTAAACAAGTTAAACATGAGGAATCTTCTATCCAAGAACCTGTCTATTCAGATGCGCCTTTAAGTGATCCACTTCAATCTGCTCATGAAATTCCTCAGATGCCAGCAGATATCCCATTCTTGACGGATCCTGGAATTGCACCTATTTCATTACCGGCTCAAGAACAGACGAGATTTACGCTTCGTGTTCCGAAAAAGAGACGTGCTCGGAGAAAAACAAAAATTATCAAGAAAACACGTTATTTATATCGCAGAAAACGCAAACGGCTTGCAAAATGGAAGTATGCTTCTGGGTCAAAGTTCATCAAGAGCAGCAAAAAATGGCGTACTAAGAAAAAACTGCGGTCTCTCCTCAGACCAAAGAAGAATCAATTGAAACGAAGTAGTGGAGTTAAGAAGCCTATTAAACAATTAACTAAGCCATATCTGAAAAAAATAGTAATACCGCGAAAAGATCAAAAGGCCTCACAACCGCTTAAAAAACGGCAGATTCAACCCAGAAGACGGACTGCCTGAGAAAGGAAGCTGTTAACTTGTGAACATTCTGATGATTTGTACGGAAAAGCTGCCCGTCCCCAATATTCGAGGAGGAGCTATCCAAACTTATATTGATGGTGTAGCTACACTACTAAGTAGACATCATAGAATTACCATATTAGGAAGATCGGACCCCGCTTTACCCAACGATGAAGTCAGCAATGGGATCCGCTATGTTCGTATAGAATCATATGGTTTACTTGAAGCATACACTGCAGGCGTAGTCCAATTTCTACAAAATACGGCTGAACACTATGACATTATTCAAATATACAACCGCCCTTTACTAGTTCTTCCCGTTAGAAATGTTGCGCCAACATCCCGGATTATTCTAAGTATGCATAATGATATGTTCAATCCTTACAAGATCGAACGTACCGAGGCGACTAACGTTATCGAACAAACCGAGCGTATTATCACCATTAGTCAATATATTGGAACGGCCATTTGTGACTACTATCCTCAAGCAGCAGGCAAAATAAAACCGATTTATTCAGGCGTTGACTTGAATCGCTTTGCGCCATGGCAAGAGTCCGAACAGGCAAGAAGCGCTCGAGATAGTCTGAGGGCTGAACACAATCTGACTGACAAGAAAGTCATCCTATTTGTCGGAAGACTGACCCGCAATAAGGGGCCACATGTCTTAGTGCGTGCGATGAATGAAATCAAACATTCCGATGCTGTTCTAGTTGTCGTTGGCGGCGCTTGGTTCAGTGATAACTCCATTAGTGATTATATCGCATATGTCAGAGCACTTGCCGTCCGCTCGCCTCTTCCTGTCATTACGACAGGCTATGTTCAAGCTCAAGATGTTCACCGCTGGTTCTGCGCAGGAGATGTCTTCGTTTGTACATCGATTTGGCAGGAGCCGTTGGCACGTGTGCATTACGAAGCGATGGCCGCTGGATTACCATTCCTCACAACAGCTAGAGGCGGCAATCCAGAGATTGTAAAAAACAACAATGGATTACTCATCGAGAATCCTGAAAATCCAAGTGAATATGCACAAAAATTAAACTCGTTATTATCTGATATGAACCATGCACGTCATATGGGACTTAACGGTCGAAGACTGGCAGAGCAGAATTATCCTTGGGAACGTGTTGCTCAGGAAATCCTAGATGTCTGGGAACAAAGATAAGTTGATTTAATCTCTTTTCAAATCAGAGACTTGTGAAAGAGGCTGTCCAATAAGTAGTCAACTCTACTTAAGGTCAGCCTATTTTCATTTATTATTTAATAGAAAAACCCCTAACTACGAGTATGGTACCTCTGCAAGCACGTGCAGATGCCCTTACAAGAGTAAGAGGTTATTTTATTTAAATTGCAGTAACGTTTCGGGCTTTAAATCAACTAATGCTAATGCTTACGCTTCGTCGTCGTCGTCGTCATCATCTTCATCTTCATCTTCATCGTCATCGTCATCGTCATCGTCATCGTCATCGTCATCGTCATCGTCATCGTCATCATCTTCATCTTCGTCTTCGTCTTCGTCTTCATCCACTGCTGATACCGTTACTTCATCGTCTTCATCTGATTCTTCATCTTCGTCGTCTTCATCTTCGTCGTCTGATTCTTCATCATCATTTTCTTCATCTTCATTATCTGACTCTTCAACTAAGTCGCTTGATTCTTCATCATCATCTTCGTCATCTTCATTATCTGATTCTTCATCATCATTTTCTTCATCATCATTTTCTTCATCTTCATCATCATCGTCTTCTCCATCTTCTTCACCAAACTCTAATTTGGATCCGTCTGCTAATTCCACCTCAGCCTCGTCAACAGTATCCCAATCAATGTCTTTCATTAATTCGTCGATATCCTCAAATTCCACCTTAGCTTTTTCCCCATCAACGTACTCCAAAGAAATTTCTGTGATTTCTGGATTGCTTTTCAGATAACTAATTAATTTGTCTAAATTTTGCAAAATAACCATTCCTCTCAGCCTAAATTAGAAACTTTATTGTCTCCCCCTGTATACTATGATATTTCGTATCGCCTGCTTAGGCTGTTGATAGAGTAGATTCGCGGATTATGATTGTCCGATTCACTCAAATTATACTAAAACTCTACATATCAGCGTATTTTCCCTGTTAAAAGCCCTTACCTTTCATAAGTTTCATCATAAATTAATAATGTCTTCATATAGACAGGGAGGTAAAGCTTATGAAAGGATTAATTCTCTGTGCAGGCAAGGGTACTAGACTCCAACCATTTTCTAATATTAAACCTAAAGGCCTGCTTCCTGTGGCGAATAAACCCTTAATTTATTATGGAATTGAAAAACTAGTTGAATTAGGCATCAACGAGATCGGTATCGTCATCCGGCCCAATCTGTACACCATGTTCATGGAAGAAGTAGGTAATGGAGAAAGGTGGGATGTAAATATCACATATATTTTCCAAGTGAATCCGTTAGGCATCTCTGACGCTGTGAAATACTCTGAATCTTTCATAGATAACGAGCCCTTCATTTTACTTCTGGGGGATAATTTGATTACACAAGATCTCCATGAATTATGTCATGCCATCACCCAAGACAATCACGATGCTGCTATTCTATTAAGAAAAGTAGCGAATCCCAAAGCTTTCGGAATTGCTGAAGTAAATAAAGATAGAATCATTGGTCTAGAAGAAAAACCTTCAGAGCCCAAGTCAGATCTTGCGGTTCTGGGGAGTTATGCGTTTAAATCAAGCATTTTCAAAGCCGTACATGCCATCCAACCCTCGGCCAGAGGCGAATACGAGATCACAGATGCCATTCAGTGGCTCATTCAACAACAATATTCAGTTACCTACCAAATGACAACAAAGAATTTCTCCGATGTCGGAACGATGGAAGGTTGGCTCGAAGCGAACAGGTGGATGCTACAGCTTATGGATGATGAGGGTTTACTCTCAAATCCGACGGAACACCATCCAGGAACTACGTTTATCCCGCCAGTATGTATTGATCCTAGTGCAGAATTAATCAACTGTGTTATCGGACCTTATGTGACGATCGGACCCAATGTTAGACTCGAAAGCTGTACATTAGAGAACAGTATTTTGTTAGAGTACGCCATTTTGAATCCTAACCACTATCCAATGACGAACTCCATTATCAGTCCACAGTCAGTTTTTGTTCAAAAAGATGGAGGGGCAGGCAAATGAACATTTTAATGATGGGTATGGGATATGTAGGCGTTACAACTGGATTGTTATTTGCTGAGCTTGGATGGCAAGTTACGGGGTTAGATACGGATACGTTAAAAATACAGTCTTTATCTGAGGGAAAGCTCTCCTTTTATGAGCCAGGGCTAGATGTTTTATTAAAAAAACACATTGAATCCGGGAATATTAACTTTATTTCTTCTCCGGAGAAAGGTATTCGTGAAAACGCCATTATTTTTATCTGTGTTGGCACCCCTTCTGATAAAGATGGAAGCGCTGATCTCCAGGCTGTGCGGGGGGTTGCCCAAAGTATTGGTGCATTCATGAACGAATATAAAATCATTACTGTGAAAAGCACAGTTCCTATAGATACAAACCGTAAATTGGCGCAATGGGTTCAAGAATCACAAAGCTACCCCCACCCCTTCGATGTTGTTTCTAACCCAGAGTTCCTGAGGGAAGGCAGTGCTTTGTACGATTCCTTTCATCCTGACCGTATTGTGATAGGAAGTACTTCTGAACATGCATCAACTGTCATTCAATCCTTATATGATCAAATCAACGCCCCCATTTTTGTAACGACTCCTCGAACTGCGGAAATGATTAAATATGCATCCAATGCATTCTTAGCAACGAAAATTTCTTATGTCAATGAATTATCAAGACTTTGTGAAGCTCTAGGTGTTAACATCTCCGACGTCACGACAGGTATGGGGATGGATCAACGGATCGGCCCTCAGTTCTTAAAAGCAGGGATCGGATATGGCGGATCATGCTTCCCAAAAGACAGCATGGCGCTTTTATATACAGCAAAAGAAAAGCAAGTAGATCTAAGCATTCTTGAAAAAGTGGTTACGGTCAACAACTCACAAACTACCCATTTCCTGAACCTGTGGGAGCAACAGCTCGGTGGCTTCAATGATAAAACCATTGGGATACTCGGAATCTCCTTCAAACCCAATACTGATGATTTAAGAGAAGCTCCTGCACTTGCCATCATTCAACAATTAATTGATAAGCAAGCGAACCTCCGTGTACATGATCCCATTGCTAAGCTGCCAGAACATCTGCGTTCTGCAACGGTTCAACAGTTTGATACTATCGAGATCACCTTGCAGCAATGCGATGCCGTCATCTTATGTTCGGAATGGAAAGACTATCGCGAGGCCAATTGGCAGCAATTACAAACCGTCATGAACAAACAGGTGATTTTTGATGGACGAAATATGCTCGACGGCAAAGAAATGACCAAGCTAGGCTATTCCTATTTCGGCATCGGAAATAGATAATAAGCTGAAAGAAAGGAAGTTACTTGGAATGAAAATACTCGTTACAGGAGCAGCAGGTTTTATCGGATCACATCTGTGCGAAAAGCTTCTCCAAGACCCCAACCACGAAGTCATTGGACTAGATGCGTTAGTACAAAAATCACCAACTCCTATTCAAGTTAGGGAATATAACCTTCGGTATTTGCTAGCGCATGATCGATTTACTTTTATTAACCAAGATCTTTTGCAAGTTCCGTTGTCAGAAATTCTTCCAGGAGTCGATATCGTCTACCACTTGGCTGGGATGCCTGGCGTGCGTTCAAGTTGGGGCGAAGATTTCAAAACCTACGTCACGAATAACATCGAGGCTACGCAACGATTGCTCGAGGGTTGTCGGAGGTATCCCGTTAGCAAATTCGTGTATGCATCGACATCCTCCGTTTACGGCGAAAAAACGAATCAAGTGAATGAGGATGCTAAGACAGAGCCTCTCTCGCCCTACGGGGTCACCAAACTGACTGGAGAGCAGCTCTGTAAGGTTTACGCGACAACAGATGAGTTACCCCTTGTTATCTTACGATTCTTCACTGTGTACGGTCCTAGACAGCGTCCGGATATGGCCTTTCATCGATTTATCCAACACATCCGACAAAACAAACCAATCCCTATCAATGGTGATGGACTACAAACGCGTGACTTTACGTTTGTTGGTGACTGCGTAGAAGCCATCGCCGCAACGGCGTACGCAGCCAATATCATAGGTGAGACAATCAATATCGGAGGAAAAGAACGTGCATCCGTACTGGATTGTATCGCTATTCTTGAAGATCTTTTTGGCAAGAAAGTAGACATGCAATTACTGGGGAAAGCATCTGGAGAGCCTCGCCATACTTGGGCAGATATTCGAAAAGCTCAATCCTTGCTTGGCTATCAACCCAAAACTGATTTGCGTACTGGACTTCAAGCAGAGATCTTAGATTTATCTCAGACCCCCTATTTATAGAGGGGCTACATAGGACAAAGAACAGGATTTAATTACATTTGAAACCTGAGTTCGAAATATATTCGTAATTTAGACAAAAAATAGACCCATTTAACGATATTTTATCCATTATTTTGTAATCTATAGCTGAAAAGGGCTGTTTTCACACCTTGAAATTCCGTAAATTGAAAACATTACCGGTAGCTACCACAAAGACCGTCACAATTACAAGCGTTTCCAACGAAATCATGCAGATGTTTTGTCATTTATTAAGCCAAAATCAGTTGCTCCGGTTTGCAATTCCGAACATCATCGTTTATATTTTTATCTTGCTGGCTATCCTATTCACATAGAATTCGGATGATTTAACAAATTCAGTCAGCAGATAAATCATGATGAGGTGTACCCAAATGACATTGAAAAAAACAGCTGCAGGGCTTCTTATACTTACTATGGCAATTACAGGTGCTGCTTGTTCTTCCAAAGATTCCACAACTTCTCCAACCCCTGCTACTACAACAACAGCAACTCCACAAGCAACAGCAGCCGTATCGCAAGATGTAACGAATATGAAAGGCTATATTGCAGCTAGAATTGCTCGCGAGAAAGTAGATTACTTGTTCGCTGAAGCCAAATCTGCAGACGGCGCTTTCGTAGTAAATCCAATTGCTGCGACAGATAAAGAGACAGCAAAGAAATTTCTAGCAAGCTACGTCGATGCCGCTATGCTCGATACGTTAGTGAATCATTATGTAACAGATGCAAAAGCTGGTACAGCATTCCTAACAAACACGAAGTCGTACTTCACTTCCAATATCTTGTCGACCAAAAAAGAAGACATTACGTTTGACGCAGCAAACACTGCTGATCTCGTGAAATTCACGACAAAAGATGGCGCTACGTATACAACGAAAAAAGTGAACGATAAATTCCTACTTTCCGAAGTGAAATAGGTATTAGATGTAAAGGCTGTTTACACGTAGTTTGACTACTTGTAAGCAGCCTTTTTCGCGTTGCGATCCCCACAGGCTAACATTGGGGATCGGGAACTGGATGAGGGCCGTAAGTCGAAAAAAACGACTTACGGGGGTGCAATGCCGCCGCGGGCGCGCTGTAAGTCGATAAAATCGACTTACGGGGGTGCAATGCCGCCGCGGGCGCGCTGTAAGTCGATAAAATCGACTTACGGGGGTGCAATGCCGCCGCGGGCGCGCTGTAAGTCGATAAAATCGACTTATGAAGGTGCTATGGCGCCGCGGGCGCGCTGTAAGTCGAAAAAATCGACTTACGGGGGCGAAACGCCGCCGCGAGCGAGCTGTAAGTCGATAAAATCGACTTACAGGGGTGCAATGCCGCCGCGGGCGCGCTGTAAGTCGATAAATGCACCTAGAATAAAAAGTGGACGTCTCTTAGTGTAGAAGTAATAATAATCTTAACTATGAACTAAGAGGTGTTTGTCCATGAGCGATTCAAGACAACGATATAATGAAACTTTTAAACGTGAA
>NZ_JCAUAP010000012.1:0-193585 GCF_059692015.1 Paenibacillus sp. J22P165
GACAAAACAAGAAGCCCAGCAGAAGCTGTACAGGTATCTTGAGTTCTTTTACAACCGGACAAGGTCGAATAGCACCATTGGCTACATATCTCCCGCTCAATTTGAGCAACTTCAAATAGATGGAGAAAATCCAGTTAGTTTGCAGGAAGCAGTTGAAGCAGGTTCATTACTCCTAGGTCATTAACGGTCATTAACGAGAAAAGAGGCTGATTCAAAAGTCTAAATTGACTTTTTGAACAGCCTCTCTTCCATTATCCCTCACTCAATCCGATCCCAATCCACGTCGAGCTCCGAATCCCGCTCCTGCAACCGTCCCTCGCGGGCATCACGCTGCAACTCTTCTAGCCACTTTAACTCGGTAAAAGCACGTTTATAGCTCCCAACCAACATTTGCAGAACGACACGTGGAACAATGTTTATATGCTCGTGGTATAAGCTTTTCATCTTGTTCATAATCATTTTCTGTTCCAAAATTTTATGTTCAAGGATGTCCGCAATTTTGGCTTGGTCGCCATGGACGGTAAATGGCAGAGCGACATAAAGAGGATGATAGTGCTTAATCTCCTCATGCAATTGATGAGACAATAGTTCTTGGAACTTTCGCTTACCCGCTTCTGTGATTTGATAAATGGTCTTCTCGGGCCGATTCGTATCCCGCACGACTTCTAGTGCCTCTACAAGCCCCTCTTTATGCAGCTGATCCATTGCATAGTACAGCGAGCCATCCTGCAGCTTCATATAATTCGTCATGCCGCGTTCTTTCATCGTTTGGCGAATCTCATAGGTATGCCGATTGGCTTCCATTAATAGTCCGAGAATGACCAGCTTCATCGACATATGTGTAAACCTCCTAGTGTCCTACTGGTACATCTCCTTTAATAGGCGCTTTACCAACTTCTAGTTTAGCATTTCCCATTAATAAAATGAACGCGAGACCTAGTACAGCTAACACGATCGTGGTTTGGAAGACGACGGCAATGGAATCTGCCAAAGCTGCCAGCAGTTTATGCAAGACTTCAGTTGGAATATTCGCTCTCACTTCGGGTTGAAGCAGCATACGCGCATCATGAAACTTTTCTGCCATCGCTGGATCATTGAGTGAAGTGGTAATGTTATCTTTCAATGCGTTCACTTGAATGCTACCGAATATCGCAACGCCAATGGCAGAACCAACGGAACGGAAGAATGCAACTAAGGAGGTTACTGTACCTCGGCGACGGAAATCAACTTTATGAAGTGCGGACATGGATGTAATTGGGAAGCAAGCGCCAATCCCCAACCCTAGAATAATCATATAAGTTGTAATGACCCATCGCTCGGAATAAATGGAAATGCCGCCAAGCAGCGATGTCGCAACCAGCAGAAGTGCCACAGAGACAAGTAGTACATTCCGGTAGGAGAATTTACCGATAAATCTTCCACCTAACGCACTACTTACGACCACACCAAGCATCATAGGCGTTAATGTCGAGCCAGCAGATGTTGCAGATCCTTCGAATACACCTTGAATAAACAATGGAATGTACGTACCGGCTGAAATTAGCACAGCTCCATAAGCAAAGCTTACGCCCATACTTGAAGTAAACAAACGGTTTTTGAACAAATCAAGCGGTACAATTGGCTCTGCTGCATTTTTCTCAATGAGCAGAAAGCCAGCAAGCAGCACAACAAAACCAGCAAATAAACCAATAATCAGCATGGAATCCCACGCATACTCTTTACCGCCGAACTCTAAAGCGAACATTAAAGAAACAATAGCAGCTGTTAAAACAACGGTTCCAGCCCAATCAATCTTAGCTTTACTGTGCTCAACCTTCTCGTGGTAGAAGAAAATGATCATAAGCAGTGAAATAATACCTAACGGCAAATTGATAAAGAAAATCCATTCCCAAGTAACATGATCTGTGAAATAAGCACCAATAATAGGGCCAAGCACGCTGGATAATCCGAAGACAGCTCCGAACAAGCCTTGCATTTTACCCCGCTTCTCTGGAGGGAAAATATCAAAAATAATAGCAAAGGTAATCGGCATCAAAGCACCGCCACCTATCCCTTGAATAGCGCGGTAAATGATCAACTGCGTCATGGATGATGCTGTTCCACACAGGGCAGATCCAATCATGAAGACGACGATTCCGATAATGAAAAATAATTTGCGGCCATACATATCGGATAATTTACCGAATATCGGCATCGCCGCCACATTGGCAATCAGATAGGCCGAGAATACCCAGACGAATTGGCTGAAGCCACCTAGCTTGGATACAATCGTTGGCATCGCCGTGGATACAATCGTTTGATCCAAAGAAGCCAGCAAGAGCCCCAGCATCAAGCCCACAACGGTCCAAGTCGGATTTGATTTACGCGTTAAAGACATACTGTGAGTCTCCTCAATTATTATTTTAATTACATAAATTATTATATTCAAATTTGAGTAATTTGCAATTGAAAATTTGGGTTTATTAACCACTGCACTTCGCTAACTTATGCGCCATTCTCCACATTTATCCTGCCATGTTGCCTACTTAGCACTTCCTATCATATAATAAAGTAAGAAAAGGTTTTTATTCCCTTTACAATTTCGATAAATTTTATTTGTACCTCAACACCCTAAATCTAACTTGCAGGAGGTAATCTCATGAATATGAACCAGTTAGAAACCCTGCTCACGATTTCCAAGACGATGAGCTTCCGTAAAGCTGGTGAAATTCTAAACTTGACCCAACCTGCCGTTTCCGCGCAAATAAAAAGTCTTGAGGATGAATTCGGTACGATTCTGATCGATCGTAATCAGCCCGTCACTTTAACGGATAGTGGAAAACTTTTCTTAGAACATGCAGAGAAAATATTGCGGATCACGAGTGACCTGAAACAGCGTCTTTCCGATCTTAGCCAAACACCACAAGGGCATATCCATATTGGCACAACGACTTCCATTGCCATGCAGATATTACCCAGGGTCCTCTCCTATTTCCAAGATCAATTCCCGCTGATCAAAACAACAATTCATTCCATGACTTCATCTCAGATCATGACATCCGTGGAAAATGGTCATATCGATATTGGGATCACGTATTTGTTTGAGAAAAATCCAGCACTGGAGACGTCCGTGCTTTACTATGATAATTTTGAACTTATCGTCTCCACGCACCATCCTCTAAGCCGCTTCACACATTTATCAATCGAAAAACTTAGAAACATTCCGTTTATCATGCTTTCCCCAGAAACTGCGGGTCGACGTTTCGTCGATCAAATCTTCAAGTCCTATGATGTCTCGCCTCATATCGTCATGGAGTTGTCTAGCAGTGAGGAAGTGAAGCGCATGGTGGAGTTAAATCTGGGTGTTGCGATCATTTCCAAAATGTCTGTTGCTGATGAACTGCGACATGGCTCATTGAAGATGGTAAAAGTAAACGAATTGGATATTACCCATCCGGTAGGCGTAGTATATAAGTCAGGACGATACCTGAATTCTGCCATGCAACAATTTCTTCGCGATCTCAAAGGAATGCCTGAAACACAATTTATTGGTTCAGAATAGTTTACTTTTTAGGAGGACTTGCTGTGAAATTCGATCTACATACGCATCATGAGCGGTGCGGACATGCGCAAGATACTATACGTGACTATATTGAGGCTGCCATTGCAGCTGGCCTGCAAGTCATTGGCATCTCGGATCACTCCCCATACTTTGGAAGCTCCGAAGATCGTGCACAACCTGCCATCGCGATGGCAAAAAGCGAATTTCCTCGCTATATTGAGGAAGTGCTTCAGCTTAAAGAAGAATATTCAAGCAAAATCAATGTACTGCTAGGTGTAGAGTCTGATTATTTCCCAGAGCACGTGGAAATTTATAAGCAAGAATATGCCAAGTATCCGTTCGATTACATTATCGGTTCTGTCCATCTCTCCGGTGGGGTGAGTATCTTCAATCGCAACAGATGGAAGAAATTGAACGCAGCGGAGCACGTCGAGCACAAGGAAGAGTATTATCGCCTTATTGCTGAATCCGCGCGATCAGGTATGTTCCAAATTCTTGGACATATCGATGCTATGAAAGGCTTCTACCCAGCCTTTTCAGATATTGCTACGCCAAAGGTCGATGAGACTTTGAAAATCATTGGAGAATCCGGCGTTGCGATTGAGATTAATACGTCAGGCAAAACAAAAGATGTCGGCGGCTGGTACCCTTCACACGAAATTCTGGAGCGTGCGCTCCATTATGGGGTTGAGGTTACTTTCGGATCTGACGCCCATATCCCTAGTCGGGTAGCTGACGATTGGGAAGAAGTACAGAAAACCTTGAAAGAAATTGGATTCAAGCAGTGGGTCTATTTCGAAAAGAAACAGAAACAGATCGTCGCGCTGTAGCGGACTTTTCTTCAATAAACCAAAGAGGTGCTATCAACATGGGGGCACCTCTTTTATGTATCCTACTTTTAAATATCATAGGTATGAACAGATTTCTCGCCTAAGAAAGCTAGCTTCTCCTCTAAACCTTTACAGAATACAGCTTGCAGCTGCTCCTTTCTCATCGGTTTATGAAAATAATACCCTTGGATTTGATAACAGCCATTCGCCACTAAGAATCCCACCTGTTCTTCAGTTTCGACGCCCTCTGCAATCATTTGCAGCTGAAAGGCATTCGCGACAGAAATGATCGCTTTGATCATGGCCCGATCCTTGCTATCGGTTTGAATGCCGCGGACAAACGACTGATCCAGTTTAATTTTCGTGACGGGGAACCTTTTCAAATAACTGAGAGACGAATAATGGGTACCGAAATCATCAACGGAAATGGAGATACCTAGCTCTCGAAGCTTGTATAGGACCCCCATCTTCTCATCTAGCATAGCAACATTCTCTGTAATCTCCATCTCTAGGTAGCGTGCTTCCAGTCCTGTTTCTTCCAATATGGCCATAACCTTATCCACAAAGTGAACATCATTTAACTGTTTAACAGATATGTTAACGGAAATCATCTGAGGAACATCTTGTAGGCTATGCCAGGCTTTCATCTGCTCGCATGCGCCGCGGAGCACCCATTCGCCAATTACATCGATTAGCCCAAGCTCTTCTGCTAAGGGAATAAAATCAGATGGCGAGATGTATCCTTTTGTCGTATGATTCCAGCGCAAAAGTGCTTCTGCTCCAATAATAGTCCCTTGCAAGCAATCAATTTGCGGCTGATAGACAATTTCGAGTTCGTTACGTTCAAGTGACTGGCGAAGATGATTCTCCATTTCCAACTTCGAGATCGAGAGCATCTCCATCTGTTGATTGAAGAAGCAGAAGGAACTTCCGCTTTCTTTTTTAGCCATATACATCGCGATATCCGCATTCTTCAACAAAGCATCCCAAGTTGTGCCGCCATGTGGATACTGGACGATACCTATACTTGCATTAATAAAGAAAGCGCGATTCGCAAGTAGGCAAGGCGGTTTCAAGACAGCGATAAGTTGACCGCAAAATGCCTGGATATCCTGCTCGCTAGGACTGTTCTCTAACAAAATAGCAAATTCATCCCCACCAAATCTAGCAAAGGTATGGTAAGCCAAATTAGATTGCTGGATGCGGTAGACTACCTCTTGCAGCATATGATCGCCCATGTGATGCCCATGGGAATCGTTAACCATTTTGAAATTATCTAGATCAAAGAAAAGGACGACTAGCGAGGTGCCTCTTTTCTCATTGTAAGCAATCTGCTCTTTCAATATGATTTGAAAATGCGCGCGATTATGTATACCTGTCAGTACATCATGGTAGGCCATGTAGGATAACATTTGCTCCGATTCCTGCATCCGTTTCGTAGACTCCTGAAGCTCCTGCTGACCTGCAATCAACTCCTCATTCGCTGCGGTCAAATCTTCATTCGCAATCTGCAGCTCTTGCGTTCGTTCATCTACAGCTTGTCCCAATCGATCCCGTTGTCGAATCATATTAATAAAGAAGAATAAGCCTAGAAGCAAAACAAGAAGTATCGCACAGCGGGTAATTAGAATCTGATTATTCATCGCTTTGATTGCATGGACGGGAGGCGTCGCTGCTAACTCCCATTGTGTATCCCGAAGATCGATTACTGAGATCAAAGGCGACTGAAAGAAGGTGGCATTTTCCCCATAAAATGCGGTCATACCTGATCTTCGAATAGCCATCCTCGGACCCTCGGAATTCTTGTCTTTAATTCCTGATTCGCTGAGTAATTCGTCTACGTTGATTGCAACCGATACGAAGCCCCAGAAAACCCCATCTTGGAAAAGTGCTTTACGAGCTACCAAACCTTGCATGCCCTGAAGCAACGTAAATGGACCATCAGTTGTCATTTCTTTCGTTTGTAAGCCCACCAGAACTTGTGCCTGTACATGGGCTCGAGGATCCTTGAGTAGATCCCAATTCATAATATTTTCGTTACCTTTGAAAGGATAGACGTACTTCATAACCCCATGTGGTGCAATCACCACATTCAAAGCGGAAGCCTGTGAACCTGCATACAAAGCTTCGATGTAAGATTGAATTTCTTGATCACTTTTATCTTGCAAATAGCTGGCACTTACGTAGGCTTCAAGACTAACCATCAAATTAAAGTTGCGATTAATGACAGACTGCAGGGCAACCGCTTTAGCGGACAATTGAGCCCTTTCTGTACTTTGCAATTCATTAAGCAGCGATGTTTTATAGGTGGTGAGAACCGATTCAGACGAAGTAAAGAGAAGGACAAAGATGAGGGATAGGAAGATATACTGCAATTTGTTCATAGGTCTCTCCTCCCATATTTAATTAGAACAAATGACACGATTCGACATCTTTCTTTATTATTTCATCTTCTCTCCCTTACTGGCAATATATTTATTTGCTGCCCAAGATGATTTGGAATCGTTACGTTCCTTCTAACTGAGAATGCTTTCTATGGAATGGATTCCCACGTTTCCAACCTTGTTATATAATTAAGCTAGACGACCTTGAACGAATGGAGACATGAAGATGGATATACATACAATTTCTATGCACCTCATTGATGAAGACACGGACCAACCCCGTTATCAATTCGATGAAGAGGCATTACAAGAATTAATGAAAAGTATTGGTGAAATTGGCTTACTCTCTCCGATTAAAGTACGCACTACCACTGACAATCGGTATAAGATTATTTATGGAAATCGCCGCTACAAAGCTAGTAAAATGCTAGGTCTTCCAACAATCCCTTGTATCGTATCCACGGTAACGGATGAGATGGAAATTTATTTGGAACAGATTGCTGAAAATCTAACACGAGAAGGCTTCTCTCCGATTGAGGAAGCCGAAGCTTTTCATAAGCTCATGCATGACTCGAAGTTTAGCTCTTCCATTAAATATCTCTCTAGCAAGCTGGGCAAGCCTGAATCCTATATCAAAAACAAATGTGAGCTGCTCAAGTTTGGGAACGCCATTAAGAAGCTCATCGTTTCTGGAACCGAGATCCGTAAAGACAAGCTCACAGAGGATCAATTGTTACCGCTGAAGGATCTGCCAATGGAGCATCGTGATCCTATTGCGCTGATCATGGCACGTGATGAGATGCCAGTCAGTGATGTGAAGAAAATTGCGAAGATGTTTAAGGACAAGGACATCTCTGACAGAATCAAAGGCCAGTTGCTTTATAAGTCTGGGCCTGAATTAATTGAAACCTGGTCCACCTTCCAGAACAATCGAGCAGAGCGAGCGAAACCCATTACAGCCAAGGCACCTGCCAAGGCTGAGAAGGTTAAAGATCAGGTTAATGAGGCGGAGACAGCTAGTGAAACTGCAGTTGAAGTCAAAGATGTAGTCGTAGCACCAACTACGTCTCCCTCTGAGCAACCCGGCGTTCACGCAGTCACTGTAAACCCACTTCATGCTAAACTGCAGCAATGGATTCGCACATTTCCTGCTCCACCCGCTCCAAGCGAACTAGCTATGGCGCAGGATGAGATGAATGAACAACAAAAAGAACTGTTCTCACAGGACGTCTCGACGTTAGTGGAACAGTTGGAACAACAATTGGAAGCTTGGAAAAAGATTCAAGTATTCGCTGTCTCGCAGTAATGATTACAGACGCCGCATGTGACTCACGCTTATCCTACCTAGGAAAGCACGGGCTGGATGCGGTGTTTTGTTGATTGTTCGAATCCATAGGCAATTCGAAGCAACGTAAGTTCACTGTACGCCGCTCCAATGAAAGTAATGCCTTGCGGACCTTTGGTCATATAGCCGCCTGGTGCGATAATCCCTGTTGCAGCGTACCCGCCAGGAACCGTTATCGAAGGATAGCCCGCTCTAGCAGCGAGGTCAGCACCGCCTTCATTCCCCAGAAATAAGAGCGCATCAAGCTGATGCTCCTGAAGCGCATAATCAATGCCGAGTGCACGAGCATACTCCCCATTTTTCCTCAGACTATCTGTATAAGCTTGCTCCGTTAATGTCCCGCTTGTTTGCTCTGACCTCACTAAATTTCCTTGCCCATATTTCAGTGTCTTAGGCGCATGCTCATCATTAAAGGCAATGACTTCAGCCAAAGAATGAACCGGTACATGTTCGGGCAGCTTTGCTAGATAATCATTCAAGCCCTTTTTAAACTCGTATAACATGACATTGTAATCCCAATTTATTTGTTCACAGGGCAGTACGACCGGATCGATAATCGATGCCCCTTTTTTCTTCAAAACGGCAATCGCCGCTTCAACGATTTCAAGTCTAGCTTCATCTAAATGCTCATAATAAAAACGGGGAATTCCGATACGAGCCTTTGCCAAAAAACCATCTTCAAGGAATTGGGTATAATCCTGAACCGAATGCCCCTTACTTGATAACGTAGCAGCATCCCTCTCATCTATTCCTGTCAAAGCGCCAAGTACGATCGCTGCGTCCCGAACCGATCTAGCCATAGGGCCCGCAGTGTCTTGACTATGCGCAATCGGAATTATGCCTGATCGACTAACAAGCCCTAAGGTCGGCTTAATACCAACGAGACTGTTTTGACTGGAAGGGCTAATAATCGAGCCCGATGTTTCCGTGCCAATGGCAGCAGCTGCAAAATGTGCTGCCGTTGCTACCGCAGAACCAGAGCTTGACCCACCGACGAAAAACTCACCTGGGCCATATGGATTCAGGGTCAATCCGCCTCGAGAGCTATACCCTGCCCAGATTTGTCCGGACATGAAACCAGCCCATTCGGTCATATTGGTTTTACCAAGTAAGACGGCGCCAGCCGCGCGAAGCTGAGACGCGACAAAAGAATCCTCAGCAGCAAACGAATTGGCAAGGGATAGCGAGCCAGCACTCGTATGCATCCTGTCCTGCGTATCGATATTATCCTTTAATAGAATAGGAATACCGTGCAATATCCCGCGCGCTCCTTTGGAACTTCTTTCTTTGTCTAGAGCTTCCGCAATGTGCAGTGCATCTGGATTTATTTCCAAAATTGCATGCAATACGGAATCATACTTCGCAATACGAGCTAGATACATTTGCACGATCTGCACCGAGGTAACCACCCCCGCCGTCATCGCTTCCTGGATGCTTATAATATCTGCTTCAATCAGCCATTTCTCTTGTATTGGGTCTATCGACATAGGTGAACTCCTCATCTTTTCTGTGATAGCTACAACATTTCTACATCTGATATACATTTCCTGTAAAAGGAAGTCGGCGAGTTTACCTATAAGCAACTATCGGGGAAAAGTTAAGTTAAAATCCGAACAATCACCCACTACCACACTACCATACAAGTATGGTAATATGAGTTTAGGTTAC
This sequence comes from Paenibacillus sp. J22P165, assembly GCF_059692015.1. Classification (NCBI taxonomy): domain Bacteria; kingdom Bacillati; phylum Bacillota; class Bacilli; order Caryophanales; family Paenibacillaceae; genus Paenibacillus; species Paenibacillus sp. J22P165. Next base: position 9,769 of record NZ_JCAUAP010000012.1, read on the forward strand.
GTGTAGCAAAGGAGACCCGCATGGATTTTTTCAAAAAACCACTGATTAGCTCAACCCGAGATGCTGTCTACCACACGCTAAAAGATCAAATTCTAAGTCTTACCCTGCTCCCAGGAGCCACCATTTCGGAGAAAGAAATGTCGGTAAGCTTCAATGTGAGTCGGACGCCTGTTCGTGAAAGCTTCGTCCAACTTGCACAGGAAGGTCTGCTCGACATCTACCCGCAACGCGGTACGGTTGTCTCTCGCATTGATTTGGAGCTAGTGGATGAAGCACGCTTCATTCGCGAACATCTAGAAAGCGCTGTTATTCGCTTGGCCTGTTTGTCTTTTCCAGACGAGTCTCTGCGTTTACTTCAAATGAATTTGGCCTCGCAGAAAGTGTGCATGGATGAACAAGACTACAAGAGAATGTTCGAGCTTGATGAAGCGTTTCATCGAACGATTTTCGAAGGCTGCAAGAAAATGAACACATGGGCGGTCATTGGGCAAATTAATGTACATTTGAACCGTACCCGTATGCTTCGCTTAGCGACGGATCATCATTGGGATGAGCTTTATGCGCAACATAGGCAAATTGTTGATGCCATCAAGGAGCAGAAGCCTGATACGGCAGAGCAATTAATCCGTGCTCATCTTCACGTCGGCATTGCCGATCAAGCGTTATTGAAAGAGAAATTCCCTACGTATTTCAAATAGGTTGATAACAATGGAGGCGAGTGCACAGTTATGAAAATGGTATTCCGCTGGTTTGGAGAGGGCAACGATACGGTCTCGCTTAAGCAAATTAAACAAATTCCTGGTGTAGAAGGCATTGTCTGGGCACTCCATGATGTTCCTGCCGGTGAAGAATGGCCGATAGACAAGATTCAGAAGATCAAAGCCGAAGCTGATACCGCTGGCCTGCATATGCAAGTTGTAGAAAGCGTCAACATTCATGAAGACATTAAATTAGGACTGCCAAGTCGTGATATCTACATCGCTAATTATAAGAAAACGATCGCAACACTGGCACAAGTTGGAGTCAAAGTCATTTGCTACAATTTCATGCCTGTCTTCGACTGGGTACGGACGGATTTACATAAGGAGCTGGAAGACGGCTCTACGGCATTATTTTATGAAAAAAGTAAAATTGCCAATCTCGATCTTGCCGAGCATGTCGGTCGAATTAATGCCAATCCTGATTTCAGCATGCCTGGCTGGGAGCCTGAGCGACTGGCTCATTTGACGGAACTTTTTGACGCATATAAAGATGTCACCGAAGAGCATCTCTGGGCAAATCTCAAGTATTTCTTAGATGAAATCATTCCTGTAGCCGCTGAGCACGGCATCCGAATGGCCATCCACCCGGATGACCCGCCATGGTCCGTCTTTGGATTGCCTAGATTGATGACGAGCCAAGCGAATATTCGCCGCTTCTTAGCCTTACATCACAGCCCGTATAACGGGCTTACGATGTGCAGTGGCTCACTCGGTGCGAACCCGAGCAATGATATTGTCTCGATCGTGCATGAATTCGCAGATCGGATTCCTTTTGCCCATCTGCGGAATGTTCGCGTATATGAGAATGGTGATTTCATCGAGACCTCTCATCGTACGAAGGATGGCACGGTGGATATGTCAGGTATTGTGCAGGCGCTGCATGCCAACAATTACGAAGGTTTCTGCCGTCCGGATCATGGCCGACATATTTGGGATGAGCGCTGCAGACCTGGGTATGGGCTCTATGACCGCGCATTAGGAATCATGTATTTATGGGGACTTTGGGACATGCTGTGTCGCCAAGACGTTACATCACAAAAAGGAGTTGTCACTGAATATGAGCCTATTAACTAATTTTCCATCCCTCAAGGGGAAAGTCGTCGTGATTACAGGGGGCGCTGGCGTCCTATGCCGCGTGATGGCTGTCGAACTAGCTAGACAAGGCGCACGTGTTGCTATTCTAAATCGCACCCACGAGAAAGGCTTAGCTGTGGTTCGTGAAATTGAGGAGGCTGGTGGCGAAGCGATTGCTGTTGCCTGCGATGTCACAGTAGCTGAAAGTGTAGAGCAAGCCGCCGCCTCTGTAATCGAGCAGCTGGGCACTTGTGATATTCTGATTAATGGCGCAGGCGGCAATCATGCCAGTGCGAATACGACGAATGAGATTTTCAAAATGGAGGATGTGGCGAATCCCGATGTACAATCCTTCTATGATCTAAGCATCCCTGGTTTCCGCAACGTGCTGGATCTTAACTTCGTGGGTACATTGATTCCAACGCAAGTGTTTACTAAACATATGCATGGCAAAGATGGCGCAACCGTCATTAATATCTCCTCCATGAGCGCGCCTTCGCCAATGACGAAAGTTCCTGCCTACAGCGCAGCCAAAGCAGCTATCGACAATTTTACGAAATGGTTAGCTGTTCACTTGGCAGAAAGCGGCATTCGTGTGAATGCCATTGCACCAGGGTTCTTTTTGACAGAGCAAAATGCCAAATTGTTAATGAAAGAAGACGGCTCACTAACGGACCGCTCGCATAAAATCATTGCCCACACCCCCATGCGCCGATTTGGCAAGCCGGAAGATTTACTAGGCACGTTGCTATGGCTGGCCGATTCCGATATGTCCCGCTTCGTTACGGGTACGACGATCCCTGTGGATGGCGGATTTATGGCCTATTCGGGCGTTTAGATTTTGTTCGTCTAGACGGAGTGAAGCACACGCCGTTTCATTGCATAACGCTCATTGTGAGCTATGCCATGGAACGGTTTTTGTTTGTTTATACTTGATAATTTGCAGGAGGGTGATTCGAATGCAAGCAAAAGTACGAAGAATGGATGCAAGCGATGATCGCATACACGGTGACTGGGAACGTCAATCAGCGAAGGCGGGAATTGTTAGTGGTCTGCTAATGTGGCCACATACAACAAAAAACCTTAAGTATGATCTCATCCTCCCCTCCTAACCTAGAGAATCTTGATGAGTACCAACTTAAGGTGCGATATGCATGCTCCTTCAACACCGCTTACACTTCATCCGGAATACACACGATAATACGTTTAATTTCCGCTTCAATCTCAGCAAGCTGCTCCACGTAATTTGCTTTCTCGACAATCGCGGATTGGAGCTTAACCGCTTCCGCATGCAGAGCATCGGCCGACAAGCTGCCGGCTACACCGATGAGTGTATGTGCTGCTCTTTTGGCAGCCACCCAATCCTCCTCATGTTGATATCCCCGAAGCTGATCAGCAAAATCGCTGTAATTTTTCTTAAACAACTGCAGCATAACGAGAAGGATACTTTCTTTCCCCTCTACGCGGGCCAAAGCCCCTTCCCAGTCTATCGCAGCAATGCCTTGATAATAAGGCGTTTCTTCAACAAGGTGAGGTTCCTTCATGTTTCTTTCTCGTTCATTCCCCATCTTAGGCTCTATCCATTTATGAATGACTCGGAACAGATGCTTCACATCTAATGGCTTACTAACGATATCGTTCATACCCATTCGGATATAGGCTTCATGGTCCTGTTTGACCACGTTAGCTGTAAGTCCGATAATTGGCAATTCACGAAATTTTGGATTCAACCGAATCCGTCTCGTTGCTTCTACACCATCCATAACAGGCATGTGGATATCCATAAGAACCAATGCAAACTCGCTTTTTTCCAGCTTATCCAATGCTTCTTCACCATTTGTCGCTAGGGTGACCTTATAGCCTCGCTCCTCAATGAGCTCCGTAGCAACTTGTTGATTGATATCATTATCTTCAACAAGAAGAATATGCCCCCTTGCTTGATTAGCAAGTGAGTCATTCAATTTCGGCCCATAAGTAGCTTCCTGCGTCTGATCATTAGCATGGAACAAATAGTTCAGCGTCTGATGCAGTTCTAGTCGGCTAATCGGTTTAACAAGCACCGCATCAGGTCTGATCTCTTCTGGAAGTGTAAGTAGCTCTTCCTTCCCCATGGAAGATGTCAAACAAATGATACGCGTACGATCTCGATGAATGTTTGTAAGGAGCGTATCCCATGTCTCTAAACCATACATGTCATCGCTTTCCATATCGAGGATGAGGCACGGATATTCATCTTCTCTTTCTTCTTGGTCTCTCAGTTGCTGAAATAACGCAAACCATGAAGGAATGGTCGTGACTAGGAGAGAAAATGACTCCAACATTTCCTGCAAGCTGTTTCTCATCAGCGGATGGTCCTCGACAACCAAAATGCGATAAGGGGTATTCCCTTCGCCAATATCCCACTCATCAGGATCGTCCTGCTCAATCACTTGGAATGGCAGTGTAAATGCGAACCGGCTCCCGCTTCCAACTGTGCTTTGAACGTTAAGCACCCCGCCCATCAGACTGATCAAATGTTGACTGATTGGAAGCCCCAAACCCGTTCCGCCATACTCGCGACTCGTTGAGCCATCTGCTTGAGAGAAAGGTTCAAATATGAAAGAAAGGCGATCTGTCGATATGCCAATACCGGAATCTTCTACGCTAAACTGCAGTCGTATCTCTTCAGATGTTGACTGCGGACACAGCTCGATATGAAGCATGACATAGCCCGCGCTAGTAAATTTAATTGCATTGCTGCAGAGATTCAGCAGAACCTGTTTCAATCGCAACGGGTCTCCTAGTAATTGTCTAGGCAGTTCGGCTGGTGTGCTAAAAATAAGCTCAATCGGATGGCTCTTCGATAACACACTGCAAATGTTAGAGAGCTCCTTCAACAACCCATCCAGATGAAAACTTGTTCGTTCTACCTCTAATTTCCCTGCCTCTACTTTGGATATGTCCAACACATCATTGATAATCCCTAATAAAGTGTGTGAGGAAGAGGTAATATTCGTTAAGTAATCCTTCTGATGATCAGAGAGTGGTGTTTTCCCTAAAAGTTGTGATAGCCCGATGATTCCATTCAAAGGCGTACGAATTTCATGGCTCATTTTAGCAATAAAATGACTTTTCGCGTGGTTCGCTTGATCAGCCGCATGACGCATAGAGGCTTCCGTAAAATCGTGTAGCGTACCCACAATGCCTTTCACTTCACCTGTTGCGTGATGATAGGCTGAAAGTGTAACCCGATAGTTTCTTCGTATTCCCTCTGATGAAGGAAGTGTCATCTCAAACCTCACATTTTCTTCACTGATAAGCACTTTCTGAAAATGCTGCTCCCAAATCTTCTGCTCCGAAAGGGGGAGAAATGCGGTTATTTTTACGCCTAGCATGTCCTCTAATCTGCTTTGTGAGAGTTGACAAGCCGCTTGATTGGCCGAGGTAATTTCACCTTCGGTTGTGAAACCAAGAATCCCTTCTTGCGAGTTCTCAACGAGAATCCGATTCCGTTCCTCACTTTCCTGTATGCGACGCTCCGCCAAAGTCTTTTCGGTAACATCTGTTGCCGAGCCTATTACTTCAACCACCTGTTCACCATCAAATACGGGTTGTAAAGTAGTGAAGATAACTTTCCCTTGGACGTCCATCTCATAAGCCACTGGCTTTCCTTCATAAGCTTCTTCATACTTCGCCTGTAAGAACAGCGCAACATCCTTTGAAAAATAGGGAATCGTATGGACATTTCGATAGAAATAGTCGTCGGGTTTAATCCCGAGCTGATGCAATAATTGACCATCGATAATGGTATATACCAATTTATTTTGTACTTTTTTGAGCTTAAACGTAAGCCCAGGCTGGAATCGCAGAATATCCGATAGCTCTTGCTGCATATGACGCACTTGCCCTCTAAGCTCTTCAGCACGTAGGAAATAGCGGATAAGTCCAGCTACGAACAGGCCCGCTGCTAGATGCAGGAGTAAGTTCGGAATCACAAGTTCAGTGGCAGGAAGCTGATAGATCACTACCATATCGACGAATAAAACACTGACAGGACATAACACGAGCAGCAACCATTTGACTGCAAAGTTCCGGATGTAGTAATGAATAAGCGTACATCCCGCATAGATAATAAAGCCCAAAATCGATACGCGCAGCAAAACCGCAGGATCTATCATCGTTCGACCAATAATAATGATAACCGTTGTGATAAATCCCGAGACGCCTCCACCAATGAACGTGGCCATCAGTATTGCAATCGCTTTCAAATCTAAAATGTGCCTTTCGCCCACATGGACACCGAGAAAGGCAAGTACAACACCGAATAACCCGTGCGTGATACCCGCCAATAGTTGAAATTTCCATCGAGCTGTTGCCTTTAATTTAGGAGAGAAAAAAATCTGAATAGAAATAAATACAAATACCGCTACGATCGAAAAATTGTTTAATAGGTCTTTCAGCATCGTACTCACCCCATCGGATTGCGCTCATCCATCTATCACTATTATAGATATCAAAAAATGCAAGATCTATACGATTTCATAATCTACTTGTTGGATTACGGAGAAGACTAAATCGATCAACTCAGCACGAGCATGATGAATAAAGCCTAATGACGTTTGTTGTAGATATTCAATGGATATACAAGACGTCAACATAATTTTGCTTGAGAACACGTACATGGACAACTCATAGTCAGAAGCGACATTCTTGATAACATCGCTAATGTTTGTTCTTTTATACGACTCCGGCAGCTCAATGGCATACATTAGATAAAGTGGTTCCTGCCCGGTTTGGTTCATATGAAATATTTCTTTATAAGGAGTGTTTCCTTGTAAACGCCAAAGAAAACCGAATTTATACTGCGAGTCTTCCTCCCACACTTGCTCGAACTGGGCTGTTAACTCGATAAATTGCTGACGATAATAGTGGATTAAATTCATAGATGGCCCTCACAATTCGTTTAGAAGTTCTAACACTACTTAGATCATATCTAGAAAGTGTTGTGAAACTTCTATCTCGCATTTTAGGGAAGCATGTTTTTTACTCACACTTCCCTAACGAATCCGAGATGGCGTGGGGACTTGTTACTTATTCTCATTTATAAATGCCGTAACCCGACTAATCCAAGTTTCTTCCGAATCGGCCAGTAAGGTATGCCAACCAATAACTCTAGCAGGCGCAAGGTTTCGCTCTTGATCATCCACGAACAAGATCGCCGCTTGCTCATTGGCAAAATACGTGCGAACTAGCTCGTACACCTCACTATTTGGTTTGCAGTACCCCACCTCGCTCGAAATCGTTGTACTTTTTAAATAGGGGAGAATGGGATTCAGCAGATGTGTCAGCCATTCGATTCGATGATTACTGAGCAAGTGAATATCCGCGTGCTGACTCCAAGCTTCCAGATGCTGCATCGCCGCTAACGGTTTTAATTGTTGGAGTATCCATGAACGATCGACCTTGTTGTTCAGCTCTGGAAACAAATCGTTTAACCAGATCCAGAAGTCTTCTTCCTTCATTTTACCAACCCACAGATCGCCCTTAATTTCTTTAAAGCGATGAGGCAAGGAAACTAACGACTCGCCCTCCGTGCCACTAGAAAATCCATTCCAAGCTTGCGGTGAGAAATTCGTTACGAGCACGCCAGCAACATCAAGAACCAATTGCGGTCTAGCCATGCTACCTCCCCCTTTCCCCTATTAGAATTAGCGTTTCTGTAAGGCAACCCACATTGATTTATTACGGAATTCTTCCTCCGAACCGAGCTCTCTTCCAAACCAGGCAGGTGGCACAAACTGCTGCGCAGCCTGCAAATCAGGGAACTCGACTTCAACGACAAGCAAATCAATTTGTTTATACTCATCGATTTCATAAGTAAATCCATTCGCTTCAAGGGTCGTACGAATTTTCTCTAACGGAATTAATCCCGTACGCTCCAGCAACTGTTTATAGATGGACTCCGTAATGCTGTACTCGACTTCTTCTCGCACCATCCCGTGTCCCGATTTGAAGGTATGCGTATACTGTGATTCTCCTGAGCTATCAATGAGCTGGCGGACGCGAATTTCTTGGTCGTCGGAGAAAGCCAAATAGGTTTGATAAATATATTGCTTAGACACTTGGGTCAACTCGTTATTCGCTAGTGCAGCCGCAGGAAATGCGGGCAATAAATACTTTCTTTCAATCTCGGCACCCATAATTCGGTTAGCCCCTCTCTATTTGTTCATTGTTCGAAAACGAACCGGTGAAATCTCGTTCCATACTCGAAACATTTTACCAAAATGAAACTCATCTGCAAATCCACAAGCATCCGCGATCGCCTTCATCGGCTCATCGGTCAGTAAAAGCATCGTCTTCGCTTGCTCATTCCGAACCTGATTTAGATACGCCTTTGGCGAGATACCCACGTGCTTCATAAACATTTTACGCAACTGCGAGACAGAGATATGGTATGTTTTCGCCAACTCCTCCAGACGAATGGGCTGATGATAGCAAGTTTCGATCCACATCTTTGCTTGTTGAAAGGCTTTCATATAAGGGTCACTGGACGTATCTGTATCGCGCATGAATTGAATTAGCCGCACTAAGACATACTGGAATTCAGCCTGCCGTATTTCTGGATCTGTTCCATGCAAGGACCATAAGCGGGTAAGTTGTGCTTCCAGCCAATCCGATTGCTCAACGGTGTACAGTTTATAGAAGGGAATCGGCAGCGAATCTACAGGAATTGGCTTCAACCAATTAAGGTTTTCATAGGGAATATGCCAGGCATCAAAAAGGAGCATCCTAATACATAACGGCTTGTCTGTAGAAGATGTCATCGTGAGTGTAAATCCAGGCTTTAAATACAACAAATTCCCAGCGTGCACGTGCAGCGGCACATCATCAGTCTCATGGCGAAATTCCCCTTCACCACTCATAATCCAATACAGCGAGTGTACATCTGTCGTATTACGGATATCTTTCCAACCGGGGACTGGTGGCTTCTCGTACGAGAGTCGATGATGATAAATTCGGTGGTTATTCAAAAGAATGATTCACCAACCTTGTAGCGATTTTGACAAATAGCGTTGCGGTTTATCCATTCAAATTAAATCTTCTTCTATGATACGCTATACGAAACATACATGAAAGGGGCTTAATGAACGTGATACGTACTTTTCAGCAGCATAACTTGCGACCTACCCGAATTTTGGATGGATTATGGGATTTCATCACAGATCCTAACAATAAAGGTGTTTCCGAAGATTGGGCTTCTCACTTTCCAGCGAGTTCAAAAAAATCCGTCGTTCCTTCCTGTTGGAATAATGAATTAGGTACTTATGATTATATTGGCGCAGCTTGGTACCGCACATATTTTGATACCCTGCAAGAAGCGAATATTCGACTGGTCTTTGAAGGCATTCTTCATCATGCAGATGTCTACGTAGACGGACAACATATCGGTTACCACTTTGGCGGGTTTACACAATTCTCCATGATTCTCCCACACCTCGCAACAGGCAAGCATGAGCTTGTGATTCGTGTTGATAATACGGTGGATTGGCAAACACTGCCGACGGACATTGCCGATTGGCACTCTTACGGGGGCATTATTCGTTCTGTTGAGCTACAAGAGTTGCCTGACGTCTATATTGATTCGCTGAAAATAGATTATCAATTAAATAACAATACGGCTGATGTTCAGCTGCACATTCAAGTAAGTTCCTTAAGCCAAGAAGATTGCCAAATTGATGTAAGTGCTAGTACAGATGAACTTTCCCTATCCGCTGCTCATGTCACGGTCGGTGCTGGTCAAACGACTAGCGTCTCCCTAAGTGGAAGCCTAGCTAATATTAAGCGTTGGGACGTTGGTCAACCTGCGCTTTATACTTTTACGGTTAAAGCTGGTGATGATGATCTCATCGATCGGACTGGCTTCCGTACCATTGAAGTACAGGGCAGTGATATCCTACTAAATGGCAAAAAGCTCTATCTTCAAGGTGTGAATCGTCATGAAGAGCACCCAGAGTGGGGATTCGCATTTCCACCGAAACTGATGTTGAAAGATCTGGACATTTTGACCGATATGGGCTGCAATATCGTTCGCGGCTCTCATTATCCACAAAGCCAGTTCTGGATCGATCTGCTTGATGAGCACGGGATGCTGCTCTGGAGCGAGATCCCGATGTGGGGTTGTTTCATGAGTGTGGAAACGCTGGCAAGCCCGATCTTCAGAGAGCGCGGCGTTCACATGCTGGGCGAAATGATCAGCCGCGACTACCATCATCCTTCTATCATTTTCTGGGGCGCGCACAATGAAATCGATACACGGACTCAGGAAGCGCTGGAACTGACGAAAGCTTTCGTAAGCAAAATTCGCAGCATGGACTCTAGCAGGCTCGTCACTTATGCGACTATGCAACCTGAGGAAGATATCGTATTATCTTACTTTGACGTCATTGGGATTAACAAATATTATGGCTGGTACGAAGGCAGCGTTGACGGATTTAGTACTATGCTGCAGAACTACTATAAGAATGCCGAGAAACAAGGCGCTGGCGGCAAGCCTGTGATCATGAGCGAGTTCGGCGCAGCGGGCATTTTCGGAGACGCAGGCTGGGAACCACGCCTCTTCAGTGAAGATTATCAAGCTGACGTCGTCACGCGCGCATTGAAAATCTTCCGCGACGATCCGCGCATCGTCGGCACGCTGATCTGGCACTTTGCCGACATTCGCGTCGATGTGCGGAGCGACCGTCCTTACTTCCGCGACCGCGCGCGGAGCTTCAATAATAAAGGATTGCTCAGCGAGTATCGCAAGCCGAAATTGGCTTATCGCTTAGTGAAGGAGATTTATCGCTCCGAACGGTAGGAGAAAATAGAAGGAGCTAAGGGGATGTTGCCCTTAGCTCCTTTGTTTTTTTCAGATGCGCTTACGCGACTTTGGTCATCTCATTTGTGTAAAATATCGTCCTTCAACGTAGACACCTTCGCCAACACTTGATCAATCTTATCTGCCCCCACCTCAAAATGAGCAAGCGCATCATGAAGATGTGTCACAATCGCTGTAAAATGTTCCTCCTGCAGATTCATCCCAGCATGCACTTTAGCCATGGATGCCCCTGTATACTGGTTCGGTCCCCCTACCGCAAAACTAATAAATTTCGCCTGATGCTTGCGCTGCTTTTCCATATCCGTGTTGATAAAAAAGTGATTGACGGTCTCATCTGCCAAAACCAGCTCATAGAAGTAGTCCACTACAGCCGTAATAGCCCCTTCTCCGCCAAGCTTTTCGTATAACGTTGGTTCACTCACTATGTATATCCTCCTTCAGAAATAAAAGACATCTCCTTATTTTATCCAAAAGGTTGCAAAATTATCTAATGATTCCGGACTCCGCCCTTGTCCCGCACACCGTCAATCTAGTATGCATTCTATATACTGTTACAGATGCTAACTAGAAACGAGGTGATTGGAATGGCTTGTGTTAAAATTAGAGCTGTTCGTCAACCTGACTTAGTTTTGATCCGTTGGTCTAGAAATCCTTTGATTGCAGGCTCTCCGCGAAGGATTACTGCTGTACGTGTAATTGGCAGTTCACAACCTTGCCGGGCTACCTTGGTAACCAATGGTTTGCTTAGTACGGCATTAAGCTGTTTATTGGACGATTTCAGAATCGTCTACCAGAAAAGAACGACAAGCATAAGCGGATATTTGTTGCTGCAACGTTTTCGCATACAATCATAGGAACTGAAGGAGCAGCTGAGACTGCTCTTTTTTAATAGACTCGGTCTGTAGCGTCTACAAGGATTCGACCTCCTTCTGCCTGAATCATACCCTATTCGCACCAGCCTCTCTCTGAGACGTCGATATTCGACGTCTCGGTCCCTACATATGAGCCAGTCGGACGAAACTCTCGCTTGAGACGCCCGAAATTGCTCGCTCAGTTGCTATTTCGCACCAGTCCCCCTCCGAGACGTCGAAAATCGACGTCTTGGTCCCAACACATGGGCTCGACGGACGAACTCTCGCTTGAGACGCCCGAAATTGCTGGCTCAGTCGCTATTTCACACCAGTCCCCTTCTGAGACGTCGAAATTCGACGTCTCGGTCCCAACACATGGGCTCGACGGACTAAACTCTCGCGTGAGACGTCCGAAATTGCTGGCTCGGTCGCTCTTTCGCACCAGCCTCTCTCCGAGACGTCGATATTCGACGTCTCAGTCCCTACATGAGCTTGACGGACGAAACTCTCGTGTGAGACGTCCGAAATTGCTGGCTCAGTCGCTCTTTCGCACCTGTCCCCTTCTGAGACGTCGAAAATCAACGCCTCGGTCCCTACACATGAGCCGGACGGACGAAACTCTCGTGTGAGACGTCCGAAATCGCTCGCTCAGTCGCTCTTCCGCACCAGCCTCCCCTCCGAGACGTCCAAATTCGACGTCTCGATCCCTACGCATGAGTCGGACTGAGACGTCCTTGCTTACATCTCACCCCAAACAAAAAAAGGGACCTAGCCAACGGGGCCAGGTCCAAAGTTTATATTAAAAAAGGGGGTCTTGTTTATTATAATACCCTTCTTATGTTAGAGAACTGTAACGGGAATGTTCCAATTGTGTTACAAATTGTTTGAAATTCCCAGCCGACACTTCCCGTGGTCTTACTTCAACAATTTTCGAAGACCAACCTGCGGTGCCTCGAGCGGGAAATATTCCAGCCCCATATGCCCCTCAAAGCCAGTCTCATCAATAGCTTTAAAAATCTGTTCATAGTTCAACTCACCATTGTCGAGCTCATGTCTGCCAGGGTTGCCTGCCGCATGAAAATGGCCGATCCAAGCAATATTCTCTCGAATGTTAGCGATGACATTTCCTTCAGTGATTTGTTGATGATAAATATCAAATAAGATCTTCACAAATGGGCTTCCAACTTGTTTTATGATGTGGAAAGCTTCTTCTGAAGAAGCTAGGAAGTATCCTTGGTGATTGACACGCGTATTCAGCGGCTCAATTAGCAGCGTTATGCCCTCTTTTTCCAAAATAGGCACACATGCCCGCAGTCCTTCAATCAGTGATTGCGCCTGCGCCTCTCGCGACACGTCTTCAAGTTCTTGTCCTACTTGGGTAATGAGCTGGGTACAATTCAATCGCTTTGCAACGGCGATCGATTCGATGAGTCCCTCAAGATAAGCACTACGTTGCGCAGGATCCACTAAGCTCGCGAATTTTGTACAAAATGTCGATATGGAGACACCCGCTTCAGCTACTGCTTCAGCAACGACGTCCACATCCTTTTGCCACCAGGACCAGAATTCAATCGTATCGTAACCGATCTCCTTCAACTCATTCACACTTTCCCTAAAATCACGCCCTCTATAGAGCGCATCCATACAAACGGAGAGCTTCATCCCAATCCCTCTTTCCATTCTAATCTTTCCCTATTGTATGGTAAAATGAAGCAAATGCCTATGTAAAAAACTACGATTGAAGTCCGTAGTAGCCAAAATGATATAACTAGGAGTCTCACTATGATACGAACACTTGCCGTCACAACCGACTACTCTGTGATACACGATCTCCCTCTTGAGGAGCTTTCCGCGCCATCAATTCGTTGGTACTGGGTTGATTTCTTTAACCCAGATGAGCAGGAAGCCGCAGAGCTCAAGGATCATTTTCACTTCCATCCCCTCGCCATTGAGGACTGCTTTCATTTCATGCAACGACCAAAAATCGATCATTATACGGATGTTCATTTCTTTGTCATGCATGCCATTAATGCGAAGACCCTGGATGCGGAAGAAGTCGATATGTTCCTCGGGAGCAACTATATCGTCACGTTTCACTTGCATGAATCCAGAGAAATAGAAGATGCCTGGACTCGCGTCTCCCAGCAAGTAAACATGCGAAATCAGGGTCAGATCTATGCCGCGTATTTAATACTAGATAATCTTGTCGATCATTATTTCCCTGGTGTCTATCAAATTGAAGACGCACTTGATGATATGGAAAACAATATGAAGGCTGAGGCTATTGATGCGTTAATGAATCAAGTTTTTGAAATTCGTTCCCAGCTATTGCAGTTACGCCGAACAATTGTCCCGATGCGTGACCTTCTGTACCGAATTATTAGTACGGATCGGATTGAGCAGGTACGCGAGCATCTCGTCTTTTTCACGGATATCCACGATCATCTACTTAAGCTATCTGAAATGATTGATTCGAATCGCGAGATTACAGCTGACATACGTGACAGTTACATCTCACTTAACTCGAACCGTATGAACACGATTATGAAAACATTAACGGTCATTACAACGATTTTCATGCCATTGACGTTTATTGCTGGGATCTATGGGATGAATTTTACTTATATGCCTGAGCTTGAGTGGCATTGGGGATATTTCGCCGTTCTCATCGTGATGGTGGGCATTGGATTAGGCATGTTCGGCTGGTTTCAGAAGAAAGGTTGGTTTAAATAATATCGATCAACGAAAAGAAATGAGCCCTCCTATTCGGAGGACTCAAACCAGCAATACTTTACCTTTGCAAAGTGAGGGAACGAAGTGATATGAAGAAGTTACAAGAGCTACAGAGTGCTGAAGCTTCGGAAGAGCAACCGTTCAGCTATGCAATCGATGATTATACGAATCATTTCCTAGCTGCCTATCCTGTGCACTGTGAATTTCGAACGATTCCTCTCGAACAGCAGCTGTTGCATTCACATAATGGCTATGAAATCTACCTTGTCCTACAGGGCAGCGGCACTTATATTGTCGGCGATCGCATATATCCGCTGCATGCAGGGAGCTTAACGATCATTCATCCCCATGTCATTCATCGACCGTTCCATGGACAAAGCAAAGAATTTCACCGCTATGTCTTATCCATAGATGAGACTTATTTGGATCACCTGCACGCCATTTGTCAGCTATCGAATTTATCCATTTCACGACAACTTTCCGATCATCATCCGGATTCTAGTCATTATTTCCTGAGCGCCCAGCAGTTAGATCGTGTCCAGTCGATATTCGCTGAGCTTACACACGCTTTACTAACACGTGAGATGGGCTATGAGCTGATTGTGCTGAGAAGCATTGCCGACTTTTTTCTTATCGTATTTGGCTTGCAGGGTGAGCAAGGTGAGCAAGCTTCGACACATACAGGTTACCAGCACCTTGCCCATGATGTACTCTCCTACTTGATTGGTCATTATCAAGAACCCTTGTTGATTGAAGATCTCGTAACACGCTTTCCTGTCTCACGTTCTCAACTATTCACCTTATTTAAAGAGACTACCGGTACGACCATTAAACAATTCCTGATCGAGTATCGCCTGAATAAGGCGAAGCGCTTGCTAATGGAGACGGATTTGGCCGTCTCTGAGGTTTCATCAACCGTCGGGTTTGGCGACATGTCGCATTTCTTCCACGTGTTCAAAAAAGTAACCGGCCTTACGCCTAAGCAGTATCGTGTTGAGGCTTTTAAACGGAGGAACAAAACCTTTTGGTCATGATGATTCCAGCCAAATTGATCGTCTAGGCGATGCGAGCAGCATTAGCTGATCTTTTAACAGTTACGTCACTTGCTCAAGTAAACTTTGCGGCAGCTGTACCCGATTATTCCGATAAAAATCATTTGTCTTCCCCGGTACTGTTGGCACCGTAATCGACATCTGATCTTCCTTGGTCGCTATTGTAGCTGTCACAGAATTCCCCTCTTGTCGAACATCAACCTCCGGCAGTTGGTCATCCGCATCGCCAAGGGAAAGTTGGAATAGCCATATGGCTTTTTGAAGCGCATGGAAATCGAACGCCTTCTCCTCACCCGCATACACCACATAATCCAAATAAAGCTCATCTCCACTGCGTTCTGCAGCTACCTCAAGTGAGCCGTAGTCGGACTCCTCCAGAATAGCTTCTACACGAAGCTGCGTATCTCCAAGTATCGTCGTCAGGCGTTTCCCCTCCACCAAACTAGGCAGCTCGAGTTCTTGCAGGTCACCGCCGAGCAACAATCGCATGCGCAGATCCTTCGCTTGGAACTTGCCGTTGATCACATCCAAATCCTGATGCCAATCGCCATTATCCGTCGCCAAATTAAAGCTATACAGCACCTGATTACGTGATTGCACGCCCGTGAAAATGGCAGAGCAGAAGTCACGTCCATCTTTTAAAAACTGCAGCTGAACGAATACTTTCTTACCGCCCACATCCACGAAGGCTAATAAGTTACGGCGTTGATTCCACATACTCCCGATCGTGTAGCTTCCGAGCGAAAGCTTTTCATTTTGATACGTAGTCGCATAGTTTTGATACCCAGTCTCTGCTGCCAGCAACGTTGGCTCCATGAAATACCGTTCCTCATTTAAGCTAAATAAAGCATGATAATGCTCTGGACATTTTATCCCTTTCGGTTCCTTGTTAAGCGCATTTCCCAGGAAATGCTTCTCTCGCGCTGTCATCAACGTGGAATAAGTCCGACTGTATGGGCCGCCCCACTCGCCAGTAGCTGGATGGTAATGCTTTGCAATCATCCCCCAAGCAATATCCAATAGCTGTTCAGCAAGCGCTACAGCCTCCGTTGACTGCGACTCCTGATAGATGCTATCCAGTTCTTCAATTGCCAGTGGCGAATAACATGGACTGTTATATTCCGAGAACGTACCAATACCTGAAGTAAACACATGGAATCGCTTCAAGCGCTGTTCCCCATAACTCTGAATCTCATGATCCCCCAACAGCTCGCCACCAACCAGTGTGACAAATGCCCCCATGATCGCAATGTTCGTATAATGAGGTCCAACATTTCGAATCATTATTGCTTGGCAGGCGTGATAAATAGCTTCACGAATCTGATTAATTAATGGTTGCGGGAGGGAGTCTGCATACTTTTTCAAAATAAGAACCAAACGCTTTCCATGGAAATCTGCCATGTTCCAGTCCGGACGATCCATTTCATCTAATGATTCTTCATAAAAATAAGGCCAGATCCCATAAGAAGCACGAGTTGCATCTCGATCCTGTTGAGCAATGACGACCTCGAGAATCTCGGTTGCTCTATGCACATAGTCTTCACTGCCATAGCTAAGCAAATTGTAGGCATAACATAAAGAAGGATACAAAGCGAATACAAACGGGTGCGTCTGCGGCTTGAGTGCCGTATGATACGTTGCCGTGAGTGGTGTTCGAATTAATTTAATCTTATCATCGTAATCTTCCTCTTTAGCTTGAATAGCCTTTAATAGTTCATCTCTATCCATGTTCTACCATCTCCATTTGAAGTAGTTTCGCGAACAGCATGAGCACGAGACCTTGTCCGTAAAGCGTTGGGTACGTTGGGATATCGTCTTGATAAGCCTGAATCGTTGGCATCACGGGTGTGCCGCCGGACACCCCATTCACGACACCTTCCTCCGTTATATAGGGGACAATGGATGTAAACACGCGCTCCACCGAAGCAGAAGTCTTATCTTGAGAAGGAATTAAGCCCTGCTCCATCCCTTTCAATAGACCATAGGCAATACCAGCACTTCCCGACACTTCCTTATAAAAATGAGGTTGATCCATGACCGTACTCCACAGCCCATCCTCATGCTGGTAGGCAAGCAATCCGCTCATGAGGCGTCCGTATCTCTCCGAAAGCTCATCTGGGATCTTAACCAAATGTTTAATTTCTTCCACGATCATTGGAATACCTGCCGCGATCCAGGCATTCGCTCTTGTCCAATGTGCGGCCGACATATGATCGCCAGAGGCGCAATTCCAGCCATGGAAAAGAACATTCGTCTCGTCATCCTGCAGCACACGAAGGTGAATCAACACCTGCTTCAACGCCTCTTCTGCATAAGTGGAATTGCCGACTAAAGAAGCCGTTCGCGCTAGAAACAGAACTGCCATGAAAATTGTATCCGCCCACACCTGTTCAGCGAATGCCACATTCTCCGTAACGGTGTGCTCGAAGGCATCTTCCCTTGTTCGCGGCGTTTCCTTAATCAGCCATTCAGCTACGCGAACCGCTTCATCTCGGAACCACTCATCATTCGTAGCACGATATAGCGCTGGGAAAATCGCATAAGGCGCGATCGAATTGATCACCTTGGTGCCTTTAGCTTTTTCACTATTAAGCTTCACCCATTCCTGCAAATAGGCCAATACCTCTGAATGACGAGTCACCTCGTAATATTCCAACATCGCAATCACACCCACACCTGGTACCCAGTCCCAGTGATGAATATCCATTCCCCATTCACCGGAATGATCTTTTATCATTTCTTGCCATACCTTTTTCGCGTTGTTTGCATACGTAGAATTCATTGCTTTAGCAGCTCCCTCTTATTAAATGACTATCTACAGCGTAGCATCATTTGCCTAAGAGTTGCTTGGGCTTCCGTCTCAAAAACATGGGGAATCGTCCAGAAGAATAGGCCGGATTTTCACAAAACTTTTCCAGCTGCTATTTTACCGTTATACTAAATGGATACAACTGGTAGATGGAGGTGTAGACAATGGCTTGGTCTGAATTACATAAGGTACCTAATGAATACAGTGATGCAATGAGGAAGATTGATGAATCCCTTCTTCAGCTTTTAACAGAGCGCAAATCCCTTGCAAAAGGAAGACGGTTTTACCCAGAGAAGGAAGTCCTGCAAGAATGGTCTGCTCGATTCGGGATCGAGATCCCACAGATCAACTGGCTGCTGAACAATTTAAATGAGAACTATCCAACTATGCCGAATGAGCCCGGCGATTTGGAGCATGTGATGCCCATCATGAAGACATCGGTGGTTGGTGACTTTTCGTATACATTGACACATGCGATGCAGCATCAGCACAGTAGTATTGTTTACGTCGAAATTAAGCTCTGTCAAATCGATGCACATTTCAGCAACTTCCGTCCACAGCTCCAGCTTGATATTCATGGGAGTGAGAACTATCGTATCATCAGAAATGGTTCAAGGGGTGGTGGGGGTCAGACACAAATCACCTATCTCGTCACACCTCGTTTACCTGATCATGTAGAGGGACTACATTTTTCGTTAATCCCGTATGCCAGCCCGATGGAATCTCCACCCAAAGAAATTATCTTAGATCAAGAAGTTCAATTTGATTAGCTGGTTTCTTGAGGCAAACAATAATGAAACCCCCAATTCGACGCAAAATCGCATTGGGGGTTTTTCAATGAACTTGCAGTTTAGTTAGTTAATCTTTATAGGGATCAATCGTTTGAATCGTACCGTCTTCATTATAATTGAGTTCGGTGTATTTCACGCAGCGTTTGTGATCAACGCCCTCGGACAAGGAGCTGTCATGGTAAAATAAGTACCATTTATCCTCAAATTGTACAATGGAATGATGGGTAGTCCAACCAATAACGGGCTTAAGAATCGTGCCTTTGAAAACAAACGGACCCGTCGGGCTTTTACTCATTGCATATACTAAGTAGTGCGTCGAACCAGTTGAATAGGAAAGGTAGTAGTAGTCATTGTATTTGTGCATCCAAGGCCCTTCAAAATATCTTCTATCCTCGTCTCCAGCTACGATTGGATTGCCTTCTTCATCGACAATCGAAATTTCTCGAGGCGCTTCTTTGAACGTCAGCATATCCTCAGACAGTTCCGCCACTTGCGGTCCCAATGCAGGCTCGGATCCAGCAGGACCGGCCGCATCCGCAATAAACGCACCCGTCTGCCATTTCTCTAACTGGCCTCCCCACAGACCGCCGAAATACATATAAGCTTTGTCATCTTCATCCACGAACACAGCGGGGTCAATACTGAAACTGCCCGGAATATAATTTTCTTGCGGTGTGAAAGGTCCGGTCGGAGAAGAGCTTGTAGCAACCCCGATACGGAAAATTTGATCATGATCTCTTGCCGGGAAAAAGAGGTAGTAGGTATCGTTCTTAAAAGAGGCATCCGGAGCCCATAATTGCTGCTTGGCCCATGGAATATTTTTCAAATGCAGCGCTTCACCGTGGTCGACACAAGGAGAATTAAAATCATCCATGGAAAGGACATGATAGTCCTCCATTTTATATTGGTCTCCGTTATCATTAGAAGGTTCATCATGATCTAAATCGTGAGAAGGATAAATGTAAATTTTTCCGTTAAATACATGTGCTGAAGGATCGGCAGTAAAAATGTGTGTAACTAACGGTTGTTTTGGCGCTACAGGTGTAGTCATGTCCATATTCTCCTTTAGATCGAATAAATTAGTTTATTCATTAAACTTACTAACTTGATTATAGCAATGGTGCTATCTTACTAGCAAGTAAAAAATAACCGTAATTCCTTATGCCACTCAGAAGGAAACTCTCATTAAAATTGCTCAATACAAAGAAAAGCCCATCAATTGGACTTTTCTTTGTTCTCACTTAACAGGGAGCGATCGTTGTTGTTGATGACTTTCAATAGCCAATTCAATAAGCTTAATGGTCTCATTGGCTTCTTGGGGATAAACAGGCGACTTAGCTCCATGTACGATAGCCTCATATAATTGGGTGTAATAGGTACCATAATTGCCAGCACTCGTTTGAATATGACCTTCAAATTCCAATCCTTGCAAAGTGGTGTGCAGCCGTCCCCACTCCGATGCAGCTTCTTTCCCCCAATTTGGGGAAGACGGTGAGAAGCCCTGCAACAACGCCTGTTCCTGCGGATCCATGCCGAATTTCACATATGAGCCAGCTGTGCCATGAATTAAAAACCGCGGTCGCGATTGTTTGGCGAGCATACTAGATTTCAATGTTGCTTTCATCTGATCATAATGAAAGGTGATGTCGAAATAATCAACAACCTGTATCCCTGTGCGCTGTGTTCGAAGATCCGCTGTTAAGGCATGGGGAATCCCGAATAATACGACAGCTTGATCGATTAAATGTGAGCCTAGGTCAAATAAGGTCCCAGAGGCAAACGGTGAAGATTGTCTCCATGAATGTGGATTTGGATTCGGCTGAAATCGATCGTAATGGGACTCGTACTCAACCGTTTCGCCTAAACATCCACTCTCAAGAAGCCGTTGTACGGTAATAAAATCACCATCCCATCTCCGATTGTGATAAACAGAGAGGACTTTCTTAACATCTTCCGAGAGGCGAATCAGCTTCTCGCCTTCTAGTGAATTGACTGTAAAAGGCTTCTCGACGACTACGTGTTTGCCCGCTTGCAGTGCTTTGGCAACAATTTCATAATGTAGGATATTGGGCATTGCGATGATTACAAGATCAATTTGAGCGTCAAAGAGTACCTCTTCCCAGTCAGCTGTCCAACCTGCGTGCGGGTATGCGCCTTGCGCTTGTCCCTTTCCGGTTCTATCACTAATCCGATGCAGCTTGAATCGAGCGTCCGCATCAAGGAAGGGAGCGTGAAAGATTCTCCCTGAAAATCCAAAACCAATAAGCCCGACATGTAGGGGTCGCATAGATATTCAATAACCTCCTGATACATAGTTTTAGTGAAACGTTTTTCCACTCCGATCCGATTCCTCACACCCTAACCAAACTGTTCAACCTCTTCCAGTGTCGGCAACGAGCTTTGTGCACCATGCCTTGTGACTGTTATGGCGGCTACTTTCTGTGCGAATGTGATGGCTCTATCTACGTTTCGGTGCTTCAA
Organism: Paenibacillus sp. J22P165; assembly: GCF_059692015.1. Classification (NCBI taxonomy): domain Bacteria; kingdom Bacillati; phylum Bacillota; class Bacilli; order Caryophanales; family Paenibacillaceae; genus Paenibacillus; species Paenibacillus sp. J22P165. The sequence goes on from NZ_JCAUAP010000012.1 coordinate 31,178, forward strand.
ATAATCTGCTGCAAAGCCCGCAATAAAACTGTCACCAGCAGCCGTGGTATCCTTCGCTACGACCTTATGGGCTGCATATATCTTCGTAGCGTAATTATCTACATAGCAGCAGCCTTTCTCACCCAATGTGATCAGCACAGCACGAACCCCTTTATCTAACAACCACTGGGCTGCCTTTTGGAGAGAAGCTTGATCGGTAATCTGTATCCCTGTTAAGCTCTGGAGCTCATGCTCATTCGGGATTAAGAAATCCACGAACTCCCATATTTCCTCACTAAGCACTTGCGCAGGTGCCGGATTCAATATCGTTGTTTTACCCAAATCTTTCGCCATGCGAAGGGTATGCTCAACCGTTTGCAGTGGAATTTCAAGCTGCAGCACTACGATTTCACTTTGCTCGATGGCCCGCTTTTGATTGTCAATATCATCCACCGACAGATCATAATTCGCGCCAGGTATCACGACAATATGATTATGACCAGACCGATTGACCGTAACGAAAGCGGTTCCTGTTGGGCACTCAGATGACAACATATAAGGTGTACCTACATGAGCTTGTTGAAGCGAGCTTATCAGCTTTAAGGCGTTGGTATCTTTCCCGACCTTGCCGATCATGTTCACCGCTGTTCCCAGCTTCCCCATCGCTACGGCCTGATTGGCTCCTTTCCCTCCTGCTGATTCTGTCATCCCGCTTCCCATCAGTGTCTCTCCTTCTTGGGGGAAATCACTAACCTGAATGACGATATCCATATTCAAACTGCCGACTACGACGATGTTTGCCTTCATATTCGTCAATCTCCTTTTGCTGTAAATGAATAATCGCCGCCCTTTAGTAAAGCAAGGGGCAGCGATTGCTTGGCTCTATTTCCCATCCATCAGTTCCCTTGCGCCTGCTAATTCCAATAAGTGAAGTTTAGCGACACGTCTGCGGAAATGTTCTTCTGTACTGAATTCAGCTTGCAAAAAGGAGCGGACTAAATCCTCAGCGAGCCAAGGACCAATGATCTGTGCACCCATACACATCATATTCACGTCATCGTGCTCCACACATTGATGCGCCGAATGAATGTCGTGGCACACGGAAGCGCGGATACCCGGGATCTTGTTGGCGGCAATGGACGCACCAACCCCCGTACCGCAAACCATAATTCCTCGCTGGTATTCCCCTCCGCGTACGGCATCGCACACCGTTCTAGCCACGTCTGGAAAATCAACCGGATCCGTGGAATGGCAGCCAAAATCGGTCACTTCAACGCCCAGCTTGGTAAATAGCGGCAGCAAGGCCACCTTCATGTCATACCCACAATGATCGCTTCCTAATGCAATTTTCAAATGAGCCGTTCCTCCTTTTACTCGTTTTCTCTCATCGCGTCAATCAACATGCGGAACAGCTTCAAATCTTCTTTCGCATCTTCTGGTGTTGTTTTTGGCGTTAGGTCTTGTGTAATCACATCGTACAAATATTCAAATTGACAGACATATGCATCTTTAAAAGTAGGACGAACCATCGTTTCATGATAGGCTTCTCCAACTGTTTCATTCACCTGTAACGTTGTTGGAAGGTGCCGCATATACGGCGTATTATACTGAACCTTCAGTGATTTATTGCTGCCGTACACCTCAATATGCGCATCAAACCGACGAATCTGGTCAATCCCTGTTTCATAGGTAACTTGAAATCCATCATACTCCAGGATTGCGCTCATGAATCTGCCTTTGTTCCATTGTCTTGCCGAAACTACACGTTTTGGAAATCCGATCACTTCCCGCATCGCAGATAAATCGTGGCTGCCTAATCCGCAAAGTAAGCGGTATGCTGACACAAGGTCTGAGGGGGCGTCTCCGATAGCCTCATGGACTAAACGAGCTGCCCGGTCAGCACGATCTGTTTTGGCATGCTCCGGAATATCATCGAACCGAAACACTTGGCTGGATTGGTCAATAAATAAATGATTTCCCCCGATAATATCACGTACTCTCACGTAGTTAATGCTCTCCAACTTTTTGACTTCCTCAACCAGTTGCACAAATGCAGGAGCGTACCTGCGCATGTACCCAACCATGACCTTAACGCCCATCTCATCGCGGACGCGGATCATTTCATCAGCTTCCTGTATGGTTAAACACATCGGTTTTTCGATCAATACATGCTTTCGGTTTTGGAGCGCAGCAATCACACAATCGGCATGATATTCATCACTATTACAAATAAGCACAACATCCAATTCCGGCAGCTTCGTTAATTCATGGGCCTCGATAAATCGGTTGGGCACCTGATATTGGTCCCCGATGACCTGCAAAAGCTTAGCTGAAATGTCGCAGATCGCGGTGACTTCAAAACGGTCTGAAAGACTCTCTAAGACAGGTAAATGGATAATTTGTGCGACTTCGCCAAGACCGATAATACCAACTTTTAATTTCGACACGATGATCGTCCCCTCGCTCTTCATTAGGAAAAAGCGTGGGTGAACCGCTGCCAGCAGCAAACCCGTCTGTTGGCAGCGGCGTATCCGCGCTCACTCCACTTATCCATACCTTTATTCAGCCCAGATTAAACAGCCAGCATGGCTTCTGTAAATGCATTGATTTTTTGCAATCTAGCATGGAATGCTCGGTACAAACCGTCGGTCTGTTCCTGAATCGTACTTTGATTATTTGTGTATGGATTCAAGCTGGTGGCTAGATCAACTTGCTTGATCAGTCCTGCCGGCAGCGTCGCGGAACCTCGCAGCGCACCAGCCAGCCCGCCAGCGATAGAAGCGACGGAATCGGTATCTCTACCCATATTAGCTCCAGCTAGAATGGCGTCATACACGTTCCCATTTACCATTCGAAGAATACAAATCGCTTTCGTTAAAGCTTCATTCGCAAAGCTATTACAATACGGTACGCCACTACCATAGTAGATTTTATCAAATGCCAGTCGCAATTCTTGTAAATCTTGGCAATGTGCCGTGCGTTTTAAACCGGAATCAAGCTCTTGAATCACGTTATCGCGCAGATAGCCATACTTAGATCCGTCAATTTTCAGTGCCAGATCAGAATAGTCACAATATCTGAAAATGTCACCGATCACGCCATCCACGGTTGCACCTGGCTTAGTCGCGGAAGCAATCGCAGCAGCGGAGACACCTGCCCACCGCACTGCGTAGCTTTTGGACGTCTGATACAGCTGTCCGATTTCAAATGCGTCAGCGACGGCATTGCGAACATCACCTGCATTAATCAAGCCAATCGGTTGGCAAGAACCGGATGCTGTGCTTAAACCGGCATAATCGCAATATTTGCCCAAATCTCTAGCTGGAATACCACTTTTGGCAACAGCCAATAGGGTGGATTCAAAAGGTTCCAAGATCGTGCCGTTCGCTTCTGGTTTAATGTCTCTGACCCAGATCGCGCGGACATCTTCCGCATTAATGCGATCTTGCTTCTCGATAACAGCCGTAGCCATCAGCTTAAATCGTTCTACACCATCTTCCGTTGTACCCGCTTCGCGCGTCCAGCCGCTATTGTTACGCTCGTATGGCAAAAGTTGATCCAGAACGCCATATCTGGCTTCAATTTCCTGATGGCTCAAGCCTTTCACAGGAGCCCCCATGGAAGCTCCAACCTGAATTCCCGCAATACAACCATAAAATTTATCCTTCAGACTCACTTGTTCACTCATTGTTTGAACTCTCCCCACTTCATTAGATATAAGCCTGATCTGTTAGATCGCAGACATTTGGTCCGAGTAAGCTTTCATTTTTAACAATCTGGAATGATACGCTTGGTACAAGCCTTCTGCATGTTCTTTCATCGTTCTATGGGAATTACTAACGACATGCAGCGTAGTCGCGTAGTCAACTTGCTTGATCCATTCTTCAGGAATGGATTTCGTTCCGCTTAATGCTCCGGAAATTCCTGCGGCAACCGCAGTCACGCAGTCGGTATCTCTGCCCATATTAATAGCGGCAACCAGCGCGTCCTTCACATTGGCGTTGACCATTTTAAAAATACAAATCGCCTTGGTCACAACTTCATTCGCATAACTGACTTCGTAAGGAACACCTCTGATGCTGTAAGACTCATACAAGGTTTTCCGCAATTCGCGAATATCCGTGATGTTTGCCGTGCGTTTTAGCTCTCGGTCAATCTCTTTGACAACCACATCGGGATCGCAGTAATTGTAGATATCTCCGATTACACTATCAACCGTCGCGTTTGCTTTCGTAGCTGAAGCAATGGCCGTAGCCGTTACAGATGCCCATTTTAACCCGCGTCCATTCGAAGTCTGATACAGTTGTCCAACTTCACTCACATCATGGATGGCATTCTCAATATCCCCAGCGTTAATTAATCCAATCGGATGGCAGGAACGGGAGATACTGTTGAGTCCAGCATAATCGCAATATTTGCCGATATCTCTTGCGGGAATACCGCTTTTCGCCATGGCGAGCAATACCGCTTCGAACGGCTCCGAGATCATTCCCGCCGACTCTGGCTTAATTTTGGCCAACCACATTCTGCGGACATCCTCTGCCGTAATGCGATCCTGCTTTTCCATAATGGCGGAAATCATTAACTTCTGTCTCTCCACACCGTCTTCCGTCGTACCCGCTTCACGCACCCAGCCGTTGTTAAAATGCTCGTAGGACAACAATTGATCCAAAATGCCATATTTCTCTTCAATTCGCTCGAAATCCCAGCCTTCTACAGGTGCACCCATCGCAGAACCGATATGAACTCCAGCTATACATCCGTAAAATTTATCCTTTAAGCTTACTTGTTCGCTCATAGATTGTACTCTCCTCAATGTGGTATATGATCTTTCAATGGACTCACGTAGTCGAAATGATGATACTTGTTTAAGACGTGTAGGCTAGTGTGTCATCACCTCTTTCAATAGAATCTGTCTCACTTACGGTAAAATGGTATCGTTGCCATTTTTGTGTGTAAAGGAGCCTACAACTTACATTCCTTACCGCAAGCATACACGTTCACTCCCGCAGCATCACCATAAAGCACCTGGACATCCACGTCATACTCGCCCGCCTCATTCATCCGTTGTGTGTAAGTTCCCCACGCCTTGCCGGTACTCCAGAAGGAGGTGAAGTTGTCTTGGTGGATGACTGGCGTGAATGCTATCCTCGACTGCACCATGTCATACTTAAAACCACTTAGCGCAATCAGCAACCCCCAGCTGGCCATGGATCGCACATAATGATGACCACACTCTACTTCATTCCACGGATTTCGTCGTATCCCATCATGCCGATCACGAACGGTTCGAACAAGCTTCAAGCCTTCATCCAAGTAGCCCTCATAAATTAAATGCGTCGCTACTTGATACTCAATACCGGTCCAGACCTCATCCGAATAAACAAAAGGCAATCGTGGACGGCCTCCCTGCGGCCAAGAGCATAACAACAATCCTTGTTCATCGTTAAGAGCGTATACCCGCTGACAGTTGGCATGCTGTGAGAAATCAACTCGGAAGTTATGCTTATACACAGCTGTCAAAGCACTTTTCACCTTTTCCTGCGGGAGCAAATACCCCAGACCATATAGATGAGCAAATTGCTGCCCTAGCATCTGATCGGACAAGCAGCCTAGTCCAAGCTGGTGTTTATGCTGATCTACATCATCCACCTTTTGAACGTAATACTCGCCATTCCACATTAGTTCATCCAGTTTTTGAGCACTTTTTTCATAAATATTTCGGAATTTCTGTGCTTTATCCATCTCTCCGAGATAGATCGCCATCTCCTCAACCGCCCGCAGGGCGCCTAAAAATAAAGTTCCTGTCAGTGGATTGGGTCCATGGAAATCAATATCATACGTATTATGCTGCTGCCCATCAAAAACATAGTCTCCATCCGTGTCCCAATGGGTCAAGCCATAATCTAACGCTTTCTGAACGGAGGGCCACAGCTCTTGCATAAATACATGGTCCCCGCTAAGCTTCCATTCTCTGAATACGCGCATGATCGCACCCATCTGTCCATCAGCTGCACCAGGTGGAGTGACATTGCCAGGCCATACGAACTCCGACTCGAACACCTTCGTAGCACGGTAATTCATTTTGCCATCCTCTTGCATTTCCAACAAAAACTCAGTTCGCCTCATACTGCGTTCTAATGCGGGAAAGAGAAAAGCCACTGTTTGTGCATAGTTCCAAACGTGCGTACAAGAGCCATCACAGCTGCCTAATTGATTCAAGCTGCCTTCAAAACCGAAAAACTTGCCGTCCTTCAACCAGAAGCAGGTTGGACTTCGAAGAACCGTCATATTAGCGGACATCGCCTCCAGCACGTAGTCAGGCAATGTACTGCTGAATAAGGCATCACGGAACAGATACGTTTCCCTTTCCAATCGCTCACCATGCTCTATGAGATAAGCTGCTGCCTCCCATGAGCTGTCAAAGCGGTTGGCGTATTCATTTTGCGTAATTTCCTTGCCTTTGGTTCTGACCCGGAACTGCTCACCCCAGCCATTAATTCGATTCGGAAAATACCAGCTCAGAATAAACTGAAACATCTTGGTTTCACCAGGAGCCAGCGTTTCATAAATGCCTAGAGAACCTGTATCCGTTTTGTGCTCATCCGAAGGTGTATCGTAACCAAGATCGTTCAGACGGCCATCCTCAGCAAAATCATCCCAAAATTCCTGGAGATAATCAAAATGAGCACCTCGCATCCACACCCTTTTGTAGGTGACGTTGGGATTCTTCGTAGCCAGCGACATATTGCCATAGAGCAGATCTGTACGCGCAAATTTATGCGAATGAAGAAAAAGTCCTCTGATCCCATCTCGCTGCACGAATTCATTCACATTACGTCCTGAATTCGGCAAATCCATACTGCCAAAAGCGTTAAAACTCATTCCGCCTATCGGATTAATCAGCGATCCAGCTACAGTAACATCAACAGGTCGGTTCGAGATATTCTTGACCCGATAGGACAGAATCGTCCCAGGAATACCAGAATCTTCGGCATTCAGCGGAATGAAAGGGGTATAGGCTTCCAACTCCACTTGAACCGGCAAGTCAGCATCCTCGAAATGTATCTGGCAAATGGGATATTCACCTGTCATGCGGGATGCCTTCATTCTCGGCAGTCCTCCTCCAGCATAAGGGGAATAACCCTGTGGCTTGCTGTGAGGCGTAGTGAATTGTGCCTGTAACACCTTGGCAATCGCAGGTTCTCCTTCTTCTTTAGCCCATATCGCGAAATAAGAATTGGGGAAATGAAGTCCCTTGTCAGGATGGTTGAAGAGCTCCCAATCTCTGAACTCTCCTCGGCTGCCGAGTGAGACGTTACCCGTCCCTATCCCTCCAAGAAGGAAAGCAGCCTCCGTGGCTTCACCTGTGAAAACTTTAGATGATCGCATAGGTGACGCTTGAATCTGGGATCGTACCATGTATGTTTCCCGCTCCTTTTGATTCATTCCTTACTTATTTCTTAGCTTTCTTTTCTTGATAAACTTTGTTGACTTCATCTGTCCATTCTTGACCACCGCGTTTATTGAATTCTTGCACGTATTTATCAAATTCTGACAACGGTGTTTTGCCTGTAATGAATCGAGCGAAGTAATCCGCTGTCAGCCCGCGCAAATCGGCTTGATATTTCAGCTCAGCTTGGGTATTCATCATATCCGCAGCATTTTTAATCGTTTTCCAGTTAAAAGCGTCGCGACGAGATTGAACGGCATACGTTTCTACTTTCAACAGCGGTGCCTCGTTTTCAAATAAGGCATACCATTGAATCCACTTGCTGTCTTGATCAAATTGCGGTGTCGTCAGGATTTTATTGTCCTTCTTCTCCCACTGAATCCCCTCAATACCTGTGTAAGTAGCCATTGCACCTTCATCTGTATTGAAGTAGTTCATAAATTTGGCTGCTGCTTCCGGATGTTTCGTGTTATTCAAAACAACGACACCACGAGCAACCATCCCTGGACCGCGTAGACCCGAATCACCTCGAGGTCCGATCGGCGGAGCAATTCGTATCACTTCGACATTAGGGTCCGTCTTCTTCATGGTTTGCTGCATGTTAGACTCCCACGTCCACCAATTGGCTGATACGCCATAGCGGTTTTTAATGAATTTATCGTCTCTCACCGCAGAAGTTTGCGTGAACATCTCAGGATCAATCAGCCCTTCTTTATACCAATTAGCCAACACCTGCAAAGCTTCTTTCGCTTCAGGCCGTGTCGTTTGCGGGATCAGCTTGCCATTCTGTTCATAGAAGTAGACACTCGCTTTCGCTGTGCTTACCCATGGCGCATCGCCAGCTACAACACCAAATGCACCAAAGATACCATCGAGTGAATCGAGTCCTAATCCGCTAATGCCATAGGTATCTTTCACACCGTTGCCGTCGGGGTCTTTTTCAGCAAAAGCAACCAGCACATTGTGCAGCTCATCGAGTGTCTTCGGTACAGTCAGATTAAGCTTTTTCATCCAGTCAGCACGAATGACAAAATTGTAACGCTGCGGGCTGGTCCAAATCGGGATGGCCCACAATTTGCCGTCTACGGTAAAATAGTTAAGCGCTTCTTTCGGCACAGATTTTTGAATATCAGGCATGTATTTCAAGTAGGGTGTCAAATCTAACAGCGCGCCTTGTTTCGCATAGTCGAAGACAGCTTGACTGGTTTGCATTACCGCCACATCTGGTTTGTCATTGGAAGCAAGAATGATCGGAACTTGATCTGCATAGTTGGCTGATGGCGGCGAGACTTGCTCAAATTTTACACCTGAGCCTTTTTCAATAGCTGCTTTGATGGGATTGCCGTCTGGCGCTTTTTCAAAACCGCCCTTCGTGTACAAAAGCTTGATCGGGCCAGCATCATTGCCAGAACCTGTTGCTGATGGGGCTGCTTCTTTGTCAGAACAAGCACTAGCCAGCGTTAACAGCATGGCAGCGGACAAACCTAAGCTGATTTTTTGCTTTCCGTTCATTTTTCATGACCTCCTATATTTTGCTTTTATTACAAACCTGCCTATAGGCGGGGCCTGCCGTTGTTTGGTGAGGATGTGAACAAATGACTTAACCCTTGATCGAGCCGACCATCATCCCCTGCACAAAATAACGCTGTAAAAACGGATAGACACACATAATAGGTAGAACAGCCACTACGATAGTGGTATTGATAAGAACGGAGCTAGGCGGTCTAGCCTCATTCAGCGAGCCTCCCAGCGCAAGATCAGCAATATCATTTTTAACTAAAATATCGCGTAATAGCAGCTGCAGTGGCCATAGATCTCGATCCGTAATATAGAGAACGGCATCAAAAAACGAATTCCAATGGAACACGGCATAGAATAAGCTGATCGTTGCTAAAGAAGGTAAACAGATGGGGAGGATGACCTTGATGAGTGTGGTCATTTCCGAAGCGCCATCTATAATCGCAGACTCCTCTAATTCAACCGGAATCGCTTGGAAAAAGGTCCGCATGATGATCAAATTATAAACGCTTAACGCACTAGGAATAATCAGAGCCCAAAAGGTATTCGTCAAATGTAAGCCGTTAACCACTAGGAAAGTAGGGATAATACCGCCAGAAAACAACATGGTGAAGAAAAAGATCATCATTATCCCGCCACGTCCTGGCAAAAACTTTTTAGATAGAGGATAAGCAGTCAAAATAGTGAGAACAAGGCAGACCGTGGTGCCGACTAGTGTTCTAAGAATGGTCAGTGTGTACGCATCAATAATGCGTGAGCTGCCACGAAATAACCAGGAATAGTAATTGAACGTAATACTCCTTGGGATAACGATAAACGAGGTTGGATGCCCAATGACATCCTCCATCGGCGTTATAGAACTGAGCAAGACAACCACAATGGGGAGCAGCGTTGCCAACGTAATCACCGTAAGGAACAATAGGTTAAAAGCTCCGAATACGGTATCCGCATTCACATTGAATTTTCTACGGCGCGGTCCTGAAGGTTGAGAAAGTACCGGTTTCATCATTTATCCTCCACTTTTTGCATGAAATAGTAGGTGGTAACGACCATGATGCATGCGACGACTGATTTAAACATGCCAGCTGCAGCTGAAATATGGAATTTATTCTCCAAAACACCAATCCGATAGACATAGGTATCAATGATGTCACCGACACCGTAGAGCATTGGATTGTACAAGTTGAATACTTGTTCAAACCCAACATTCAGGATGCTTCCCATCCTTAGCAGCAGCATGACCATGATGACAGGCATAATACTCGGCAATGAGATATGTATCATACATTTGAACCTTGTTGCCCCATCGATTTTCGCCGCCTCATACATCTCTTGGGATACAACGGTGAGTGCAGCTAGATAAATAATCGCGTTCCAGCCCATCTCTTTCCAGATGTCGGATAAGACCAAAATACTTCTGAAATACACCGCATCGCTGAAGAAATAAATCGCCTTATCGCCTGATGATTTAATCAACCGATTGATGGGACCATCCTCCGAGAGGAAATTGAACAGTAAGCCGGACATCACGATCCATGATAGAAAGTGTGGCAAATAGAGAATCGTCTGCACACTGCGTTTGAATAGTAAGTATCGAACCTCATTAATAAGAAGCGCGAGCAGTATCGGAACCGGGAAACCAAAAACTACTTTATAAGCACTAATGATAAATGTGTTTTTCAGCGCTATTAGGAATTGAGGGGATTTAAACAAATACGCGAAGTTATCGAAGCCGACGAAATGGCTGCCTGTCACTCCTTTAAAAATTTGATAATCCTGAAAGGCAATGACTAACCCGAACATGGGAGCATAATGGAAGATAGCTATATACAGAAGTCCGGGGACTAGCATCATATAGAAGTATTTATAGCGAACAAGATTTTTTAGTAACCTTCTTAGCGCCAACGGTTGATAAGATGACACCCCGAGCTGTGAACCTAGCTTTTTAGCACTCATACAGATACCTCGCAATCTATTAATCTTGTTGACACCGCTTACATCTTTAACTCAACAGAGCAGCTATTTCGAGTTGCCTCATCTTCCATGCCTGCTTCATCATGCCCTTCTGGTTGATACCTTTATCATAGTCCCCTCCATAGCCAGAAGTAAATAAACAGTTTGCATACCGGATTGTGCAATTTTGGAACAAATGTGCAATTCTAAAATCGAGCTTTGTTAGATAATTGAATATTCCAGGTTTGCCCAAGTTGCCCCTATAATACGATTATCACAAAAAGCACATATATAGGGAGGGTAACACCAGATGAACAAACCAAATTGGCCCAAGCTCGATGACAGCACCATGCTAAAGAGACTTACCTCCCCTAAAGGACGTGTTCGCATGATATTGGACACGGATACCTTCAATGAGGTTGATGATCAATTCGCTTTGGCTTACGTGATGCTTTCACCGGAAAGACTCGATTTTCTAGCCGTAACAGCAGCACCATTTTACAATTGGAACTCGGTTAGCCCTGCAGATGGCATGGAGAAGAGCTATAAGGAAATTCATAACATTTTCCAATTGATGGATGCGAAGAATCCTCCACCGGTTTATCGAGGATCCACGCAGTATATGACCAGTCACGATGAGCCTGTGCCCAGCGAAGCAGCTGACAAAATTATTGAGCTGGCCTTGTCATCCTCCGAACCACTTTACGTGGTCGCGATCGGCGCTATAACGAATGTAGCTTCAGCCATCGCAAAATGTCCTGAAATCATCCACAACATTGTTGTCGTGTGGCTTGGACCTAATGCGCATTGGTGGCCTACGCAAAAAATCTTCAACGTATCGCAGGACTATCACGCTTCATCGCTCATTTACGACAGCGGTGTGCCGTTAGTCGTGCTTCCCTGTCATGGCGTAGCCTCGCATTTACTAACGACGCCTTATGAAATTGACGCTTGCTTGCGTGGAAAAAATAAGCTCGGCACCTATTTCAGCGACATGATCCGTGGACGATTTACCCGATTCGGTCAGGATCGCAGTGGTTGGTCCAAAGTGCTATGGGATGTTTCAGCAATTGCTTGGCTACTAAATGAGGAAAATGTACCTTCCATGGTTCGCCGCACGCCGATTCTCAATCCCAACTTCACCTATTCCTTCGATGACTCACGCCACTTCTATAAGGAAGCTATAGATATTGATCGTAGTGAAGTTTATATCGATTTGTTTGCCAAGCTACAGCAGAATTCCTAGTCTGACATACTAACCGACAGGGCACTCCATTACACTTTGCGACTCGATATTTGTCATATCTGCAAAGTAATTCGGGGTGCCCTTGTCGTATAAGACCGTCAACGTTGGTAACACAAACACCCGGCAGCATGTACCGGGTAAACGACGAGAAACTTTTAAAATTCCATTCTATTGTCAACAACCAAGTCGCGAAATTGTCCGGGTGTGATGCCTTCACTACGCTTGAAAGCGCGAATAAAGCTATGTACATTGTTATAGCCGACTTCGTTGCTAATCTGATTCACTGTCCAATCGTTCAAGAACAACAACTCTTTGGATCGCACGATGCGTTTGTCCGTGAGCAGGTTATAGAACGTGCTACCTGTGTGTTGTTTGAGTAAACGGTTAATATACGTGGAGGAGCATTTCACCAATTCCGACAGCTCTTCGAGCCCGAAGTCTTTTGTGAAATTAGCATCGATATAAGCTTTCACTTCCCACACAATACGTTGATTCTTGTCTAAGCGCAAAGCCGCCATATACTTGCAGATATGCAGGCATATGCCTTCCATATACTGATGAATGTCATGTTTGGAATCGAATTGCTCCATATGTGCACAAGGATCAATGTCACTGCCCATAATCTCGCCCAGGCTAAACCCTGCTTTGTACACGGTTCGTATGATCGCATGCGTTAAGTGAAGATACACGCGCAAGGCAGCAATCGTATCATCAGGTTGGATAGATGCCAGTGATATCGCTAAATCATCCAGTTTACCTTGAATCTTCTTCGTCGTACTTCTCATAATTGTACTGCAGAGTCCCTCTTCCAACTCAAAAAGAAAAGCGTACTCATAGGTCATATGCTTATCCCTAGACATATCTCCCTTGAAAGCAAACATGTTTTGCAGCATATTCAGCCCTTTTTGTCGATTCGAGCGTGATCCATAATCCAAATTGTAAAACGTAGTGCCAATCCCAAGATGATGCGTTCTATGGAATGGTTTTTCTAAAACCTGATCTACACGTTGCACAGCTTGCACCCCTCTCTTACGGTTTTCTTTGAACTTGCCGTTGCCAAGAAAACATGTATTCAAGTTACTTGTTGCATGAGCTGATCTCAACTAGAGCACAACTCTTAATGAGCTACGAAAATGGTACCGTTGCCATTTTGGTAAACAAAGAATGAAAGCAGTTACATATCCAATATTAATCCTACTTTCGAGGTATGTCAACGAGATTTCTGCAAATAATTTTAATAAAAAAAGATATAAAAGTCACAAAAACCTGATATAATGGTAACGATTACATTAAATAATTCTACTTTTTATTATAAGGAGAGAGTTACAATTAAAAAGCCCACAATCCATGATGTAGCCTTAAAGGCGAAAGTAACTACCTCAACCGTATCCAGGGTATTGAATCAGTCCGAGCTTGTCAAACCACGTACGCGACAAATCGTACTCGAAGCTATTGAAAGTCTCGGTTATATCCCGAATAAAGCGGCTCGCATGTTCAAGTCTGGCAAAAGCTACATACTCGGTTTGGTCATTAGTCAGAATAGTTTCAGCGAGATTATGTTTAACGCAGGCTTCCAGGCGCAGTTCAAAGCTTTGACCGAAAAAGCCCACCATGAGGGCTATAATATTTTGATCATCACCTCTGCGGAGGGTGATTCTCATTCCTTTTTCGAAGTTATTAAAAATCAAGTGGCCGATGGCTTCATCATTTTTAGCCCCTCTCACAATGACACGTTGACTGCCCTGCTGGAAGAAGCCGAAATTCCTTATGTATTCAACATGAAATACTCCGACAATCCCGAAGATCGCTATTATGTATCCTCCGATGATTTTGAAGGCGGATATATGGCTGCCAAATATTTGCTTGATTTAAACCATACGGACATTCGGTTCCTCGTCGGGATTGTTCGAGGCAATGTCTTATCTTTTAATATCGACAGAATTAACGGCTTCAAAAAAGCTCTGGAAAATTACGGTGTGCCATTTAGAGACGAGATGATCGTGACCCTTCCAGGGCAAATGGAACAAAGCTATAACGCAATCTATCAATTGTTCCAAACCCAAAAGCCGTCTGCCCTTATGATATCCAACGAGATTACAACCGTCGCAGCCCTGAATTTCTTTACGGATTATGGATACCGTGTGCCTCAGGATGTATCCGTCATTGGCTTTGGTCCTTCTGATTTTTTCCGCAGCCTACGCCCAAACCTAACGAACGTATGTTATGACATTACTTGGTCCAACTTCAAACTTGTTGATCTTCTCCTACAGAGAATCGAAGGAAAGCCTATTACCATCGAAATGCCCAAAAAACCTGAATTGGTCATCCGCGACAGCACCACTAGGCATATAACTACACCTGTGTCTTCGTAGTCTGACTACCACGGCCAGACGCCAAGGTCATCGTCTGGGGGCGCGAAGCGCACATCGGTGTCGTGTACCGCCGAGCCATGCGCTTCGTCCACTAACGATAGAAACAGTGCTTGTGTGAATGCACACAAGCACTGTTCATGATTACCACGCAATGGAACATTCAGGAGGGCGAAAGCTCTCTTTTTTCTTTTCTAGATCCTCTATTCATGCTTTTAGCCACGCCAAAGACAAAAAAAGGAACCCAGCCAACGGGGCCGGGTTCTAAAAAGTTTATATTAAAAAGGGGGTCTTGTTTATTATATTACCAAGTGAACATTATGGAACCATAACAGGAATATTTCATTTCTGTTACAAAATAGAAAACGCTTTATTATTTGCAAAATCCTCCCACTATTTTAGTTGCACCTTTCACCTATGTGGCATATACTAAATATATATTAATTAGAATAATTCTAAATAAGGAGGAACCCTATGAGCGTCGAGTATGACTACCATCATCTCCATCATGTGAAAGAACAAAGTAAGTCAAGAAAAACCCTGTGGGTTACCCTTATGTTAACTGCATTTTTCACTATTGTTGAAATTGTCGGTGGGGTGCTCTCGAACTCCCTTGCTCTTTTGTCCGATTCTGCCCATATGATTTCAGACGTCATTGCACTTGGTCTAAGTATGGTGGCCATACATTTAGCAACGCGTCAGCCCAACGCCCGCTTCACTTTTGGATTTCTGCGCTTTGAGATTATCGCATCGTTTTTGAACGGGTTAGCACTTTGTATCATCGCGTTGGGTATTTTTATTGAAGGCGTTCAGCGTGTCATCCATCCTCAACCTATTCAATTGGGACTAATGCTTGGCATTGCTTCCATTGGTTTCGTCGTTAACCTCGTGCTCACATTAGTTCTCCATAACAGCGTTAAGGAGGAAGATAACCTGAATGTGCAGAGCGCGCTGTGGCACTTTTTTGGTGACTTACTAAGCTCTGTTGGCGTTATCCTATCAGCCATTGTTATATATTACTCTGGCCTTCTCTGGTTCGATCCGCTGATTTCGATGGTGATTGGGGGCATTATTTTTACAGGTGGGGGCAAAATTATCCGAGAATCCTTCATGATCCTGATGGAATCTGTCCCTGAAAGGTTTAATTTAGATGAAATCCGCTCCGTGATCGCGAAGGTAGAAGGCGTAGAAGATGTGCATGAAATGCATCTCTGGGCGGTTTCGACCGACCATTATTCGCTGACTGCCCACGTGTTCATTAACCCGAACATTCAACCGTTCTGCGTCATTCTGGCCATTAATGAAACGTTGAAAAGCAAGTACGGCATCGAGCATGCCACGATTCAAGTCGAGCACGCCGAAATTAATCCGCATGGCACATACGGGAAAGACTTTCTGCGACAGCAAAAGCAAATAAAACAACAAACAAACCGTACATCACTTCTCCCGAAGTGATGTACGGTTTGTTTCATTCTGCGTCGAGTTCCGCACAACCATTTCCATATCGATGAGTAGCTCGTGCCCCTTCATCTGGGCTAAATACGAATCTAGCTGCTTCACACTTTCCTCATCCAGCTCTTCCCCCATCTGCCGCATGAGGAAAGCCGCGACTAAACGAGTTTGCAATTCCACCGGCATCTCGAAGCTCGTAATGGACGGAAAGCTCGCTTTGGCGAAATGCTCATTATCCATCCCAATAAGCTGCACGTCCTCAGGAACCCGGATACCTCGCGCATGGCATTCAGCAATCAGCTCCAACGCTAGGGCATCATTGAATGTGTAAATACCAATAGGCCGTAACTCGCCGCTCACACGCAAGGCTTCCTCTAAGGTGCCTGATACTCCTAGCTCACCAGCATCCAATAGTGCATGCACGGTTGACTCTGTTTTATCGCCTAGCCCAGCTAGAAAACCTTCAATCCGTTGCTCATTGGCGCCCATTCCCTTACGTCTGCCTGCATAGAAGACGGCTCGACAGCCATGTTCAAGGAAGTATTGTACTGCCTGACTTGACGCCTTGGCGAAATCCAGATTTACCGCCAGCTTCGTAATCTCATTCGGCCAGCCCCAGCCGTTAAATATGACGAGCGGCGTACCTTCGCCGACCAACTGCTGCGTGGAATGCATACTGATAGCCAAACCATGTGAAACCAAGCCGTCCACACGCCGTTGTAATAAATGCTCAATATGCCGGGTCTCAACCTCAGGGTCCATACCTGCTGCTGAAAACACGGATAAATGATAGCCATAGCTGTGAAACCTCTGTTCCAGCTTTTCTGCAAATCTGCCATAATACCCGCCAAAATGCGGGAGAATTAGCCCCAACTCATTCGAGCGCCGCCGGCTCAAATTGGTCGCCATCACGTTCCGACGGTAACCTAACCGCGCAACGGCTTCATCGACTTTGCGGATCGTTTCCGGTGACATTGGAACTTTTCTGCGATTAATCACATTCGACACCGTCGCAATGGACACACCTGCCTCAGTGGCAACATCGACGATGGTAGCTTGTTTGTTTTTTTTCATCCCATGCCCTCATTCTTGAAACGCTTAAACATATTGTAGCTAGAAGCTTATTGCTCGTCAAATCGCCCTTCACCTTCGCTGCTGCACCTACATAACGCTTCTCGACACCACACAACCAAAATAAAGGCACCACATGCAGATCATTCTGCTAATGGTGCCCCTGCTGCGCTTACTCGTCGTGATGCCCAATCAACGAGATGATCTGCTTCTTCAGCTTCACAAAAGCTTCCGAGTCCTTCACATCCTCCACATGCCGCAGTCCGTGCGGGATGACAATCTCACTGCGAATCGTTCCAGGATGCGCCTGCATCACATACACCCGTTGCGATAAAAAGATGGCTTCCTCGATATCGTGCGTGATGAAAACAACCGTCGTTTTCTCCTTTTCCCAAATGCGCAGTAACAACTCCTGCATGGCATTCTTGGTTTGCGGATCGAGTGCTCCAAACGGTTCATCCATCAGCAGCACATCCGGATTATTCGCCAACGCTCGCGCGATGGCAACCCGCTGCTTCATGCCACCCGACAGCTCCTTCGGCAGTGATTTTGCGAATTTCTGCAAACCGACAAGCTCCATGAAATGATCGGATATGGCTCTCTTTTCGAATAAAGGAACCCCCTTCAGCGTCAAGCCGAACTCGATATTCTCTCGCACGGATAACCAAGGAAACAATGTATAGCTCTGAAAAACCATACCCCTATCGGCACCTGGACCCTCAATTTCATGACCATTGATACTCAAATCCCCCATCGTCAAGGGCTCCAAACCAGCAATGATACGTAATAAAGATGACTTCCCGCAGCCAGAAGGACCAACGAAACTAACAAATTCATGGGCATCTACATGAAAGGATACACGATCTAAAGCGACGAACTGCGACTTCTTCGAACTGTATACTTTCGTAACCTCGACAGCATCTATTTTACGCACGGCTGCACTTTTCCCAGAAGAGGGCACGCTGTTATCTACTAGATTCAAAGCTTCCATCTTAACGCCCTCCTTCCAACCATGGGAAAAACCGCTTATGACAATATGCAAATGTGCGATCCGTTAATAAGCCCAGCAATCCAATCGCAATAATGCCTACAAAAATTTGATCCGTGTTCAGAAACCTCTGCGCCTTCATAATCGAAAATCCAAGACCACTGCTAGCCGCAACTAACTCAGCTACTACCAGATACGTCCATGCCCACCCAATGATTAAGCGCAGCGTGTTCATCAAATCTGGCAATAGTGCTGGAATCAGCACCTTTTCGATCACCTGCCACCGTTTCGCACCGAGTGTATAAGAGGTTTGCAGCAGATCATTGGACACCGACCGTGTATTGTCTGCAACCATCAGCATCAGCTGGAAGAAGCATCCCAAGAAGATAACGAGAATTTTCGCCCATTCGCCAATCCCCGCCCATACCATAATCAAAGGAATGAATGCCGTCGCAGGCATATACCGAATGAATTCAGCGCCAGGTACGAACAATGCCTCAGCAAACCGGAATGTTCCCGCCAATATCCCGAGTGGAATCCCGATTAAACAAGCAAGCAAGAATCCACCGCCAACTCGGAAAATACTAATCCAAACATGATCCCAGAATACGGGGTTCTGTAATTGAATCCCAAACTGCCGAAGTACCTGGTCAGGCGTTGGAAGGAAGGTGCGATTTACGAATTCGCCGTAGCTCATTACGCTCCAGAATAATAAGACAACGGCAACGATAAGTACGACACCAGACAAGTAGGCTCTATGGCTTATCTCACCTCGTATGGCAAACAATGTGGACTTGCGTCTTTTTTTCAGCTGTGATTCCATCTGCAGTCCTCCTGTTCAGCCTTTATTTCTTGCGTTCCTTCATGACTTCCTCAACAAAATGGCCGTCCAAGAAGGTTTCCGCTTTCGGTATTGTGCTTAGCATATCCAAGCCTTTTAAGAATTCGGCTGTTTTCACAGAAGTAAAGGCTAGGGACTCATAGGAATCTGCTTTGGCGAAAGCTTTGACGTTATCCTCCAGTTGGAAAATTTTCACGCTATCCACACCAGCCTTGTATTCATCGACAGGCGTCTCTGCGGCTTTGGCCATAATTTTTAGAGACTCCTCTGGGTTGGCTTTCCAGTAGTCCAAAGCATCGAACCAAGCGTTAATGATCTTTTTCACATCGTCTGGACGATTCTTCGTAATTTCTTCTTTAAACACGAGCAAATCTGGGATTAATCCAGGTGTATCCTTGGATGAGAAGAGCAGCTTCCCTTTTCCCTCTTGAATGGCTTTGCTTAGGAATGGCTCCCAGAGTACCGCAGCATCCAGATTGCCCGCTATGAACGCTGGCCCTGCATCGTTGACTGTCATATTCGTATAAGAGACATCCTTCTCTGCTAATCCTGCTTTCTCAAGCGCTGTCAGCATGAGAAGATGATCGACCGTTCCAAGCTCCGTCGCCACTTTCTTACCTTTCAAATCTTTCAAAGAATTAATACTTGGCTTCACGACCACACCGTCGCCGCCATTGGAGTTATCATTAACCAGCACAGCTTTCAGTTTAATACCTTTGCTTGCTGGAGCTAGTGTATCGCTCAACGTTTGACTATTTGCATCCACTTTACCTGAAGCGAGTGCGGATAAGGAGTCACTGTATACAGGGAACCAGACCAGATCCACGTTCACGCCATTCTTCTCAAAAAAGCCCTTCTCCTTCACGAGGTACCACACGAACCAGCCCGGCCATGGACTAAGCGCCAACTTAATTGGCTCCTTGCTGCCTCCTGCTGACGTACTTGCTTCTTTGCTGCCACACCCGCTGATTACTGTAAAAGTTAATAATACCGCCAACATCAGAAATATTGTTTTTTGTCTCATTCTCCGAACTCCCTCTCTGTATAAAATGATAAGGAAAAAGCCCGGAATGATATCATATCCTGATATCCTCCCGGGCTTTTATCCCTCCGTGTGCACGATGAGTTACTCATCGTGTGTCTTCTCTTGGACCTGACCGATAGCCTTCATTCTATCGCGGAACCCTAGAAAACAAGTTTGCTATGCGGTTGTTTCTTCGTTGTCTTACTTTTGTCTATATCATACTGAGATTAGTCAATCATGTCAATATATATAACATAAATAAATAATAGATTGTCAAAATAGTCATTTACGTAATATTATATAACATATAAGTGAGTTACTCGGAGGTGTTGTGATGCATTCGATTCATTTTCACATTCTTATGTTAGATAAGAAGCACAATCAACCTACAGCGGCACGTGTAGTAGATGAGGCATCTTCCCTCCATTATGTCGAACTCACGTCACCGTATCATTCTTCCCAGCACCCTCAATTGATTTCCCCTATAAATAATCATGATGCAAGTGTAAGCGTGTCAAGCCCCGCAGCTCACTAACCTCTACACATGATGAAGATGACCTGAGTGTCTGACTCAGGTCTTTTTGTTGTTCCGAGACGTGAATACTCGACAAGAGTATCTGTGTACCGATTCCCGGCACCGACTGACGTAATATACACCTATTCATTCTCACTATCTCTACTATCCCCTTCGCTCAGGTTACAAATTTCATTCCAATATTCAGCAACCTTTTCTTCTGAGCCAAAGGGATAGTGCCAATAGACCGATGAATAAGGACACACTCCGCCGCAAAAAAAAGCCTGGCACCCCAAAGGGTGCCAGGCTTTTATCTGTCAGCGCAACTTAACTTACACGCCTAACCATTTCTTGAACAAGTGCTTCGTTGTGTCCAAATTCAACGCTGCGATCGACGTTGTAAGTGGAATACCTTTCGGACAGGAGCGTACGCAGTTCTGCGAGTTCCCACAACCTTCGATACCGCCATCTGTCATCAGCGTATCCAAACGCTCGTCTTTGTTCATCTCACCTGTTGGGTGAGCGTTGAAGAGACGAACTTGGGACAATGCGGAAGGCCCGATAAACGAGTTTTTGTCGTTTACGTTCGGACAAGCTTCCAAACACACGCCACATGTCATACATTTGGACAACTCATAAGCCCATTGACGCTTC
The DNA here is from genome assembly GCF_059692015.1 of Paenibacillus sp. J22P165. Taxonomy (NCBI): domain Bacteria; kingdom Bacillati; phylum Bacillota; class Bacilli; order Caryophanales; family Paenibacillaceae; genus Paenibacillus; species Paenibacillus sp. J22P165. Next base: position 52,240 of record NZ_JCAUAP010000012.1, read on the forward strand.
GACTCGGCCATACGCGGTCCAGGACCCAAATCGTATGTTCCGTCGATTGGAACCCATGCTTTAACCTTTTTCAACGCGTTGAACATGCGTCCACGATCGATAACAAGGTCACGCATAACAGGGAATGTGCTCATTGGTGCTACACGAATCGGCTGCTCAAGCTTATCTACTAGTGCGGAACAAGCTTGACGCGGCTTACCATTGATGACCATGGAACAAGCGCCACACACTTCCTCTAGACAGTTGGATTCCCAACATACCGGAGTTGTTTTGTCGCCATTCGCATTCTTAGGATTACGCTGAACTTCCATCAAACCGCTGATCACGTTCATGTTCGCGCGATAAGGAACTTCAAACTCCTCTGTATACGGTTTAGAATCCGGACTCTCTTGACGAGTCACGATAAACTTCACGGTTTTCGTTGCGCTTAGTGTCTCCGCCATGATCAGGATCCCTCCTTTTTCTTCTCCGTGGAGTAGTCACGTTTACGAGGTTTAATCAACGATACATCAATTTCATCATACGAAATCTTAGGACCATCTGGCGTCCAGTCTGCGATTGTCGTTTTCATGAAGTTATCATCATCACGCTCTGGGAAATCAGGCTTATAATGCGCACCACGACTCTCATCACGCATCAAGGCACCAACAGTCATCGCCTCAGCAAGCTCAAACATGTTCCAAAGCTGGCGTGTAAACGCAACACCTTGGTTGTTCCAACGCGCTGTATCAGTGATGTTGATGTTGTTATAACGTTCTTTCAAGTCTTTGATCTTGCCAATCGTTTCTGTCAAACGATCGTTGTAACGCACAACTGTCATGTTCGCATTCATCATGTCACCAAGCTCTTTATGAAGTACGTACGCATTCTCCGTACCGTTGTTCATTTTGAGCAAGCTTTCATAACGATCTGTATGACGTTTCTTCTCACGGTCATAGATGATCGATGACGTATCATCCGCATGTTTGGATAAACCGCGAATGTACTCAACCGCTTTAGGACCTGAAACCATACCGTCATAGATAGCAGAAACAAGAGAGTTCGCGCCCAAACGGTTTGCACCGTGATGCTGATACTCACACTCACCCGCTGCGAATAGACCAGGGACGTTCGTCATCATGTTATAGTCAACCCACATGCCGCCCATCGAATAATGAACAGCTGGGAAAATCTTCATTGGAATTTTACGCGGGTCGTCGCCCATGAACTTCTCGTAAATTTCCATAATACCGCCGAGCTTAATATCAAGCTCTTTCGGGTCTTTATGAGAAAGATCCAAGTAAACCATGTTCTCGCCGTTAATCCCTAGTTTCTGATCAATACACACGGAGAAGATCTCGCGCGTTGCAATATCACGAGGAACAAGGTTACCGTACGCTGGGTATTTCTCTTCAAGGAAGTACCAAGGCTTACCGTCTTTGTATGTCCAAATACGACCGCCCTCACCACGTGCAGATTCGGACATCAAGCGCAGCTTGTCGTCTCCAGGAATCGCCGTTGGGTGAATTTGAATCATTTCACCGTTAGCATATTTCACACCTTGTTGATAAACCGCACTTGCAGCTGTACCTGTGTTAATAACGGAGTTCGTTGTTTTGCCGAAAATGATACCAGGACCACCTGTTGCCAAGATGACTGCATCTGATGGGAACGTTTGAATTTCCATGCTGCGCAAATCTTGTGCGGCGATACCACGGCATACGCCTTCGTCATCAATAACTGAACCAAGGAATTCCCAGTGTTCGAATTTCGTTACGAGACCTGCTGTTTCCCAACGACGTACTTGCTCATCCAAAGCATACAAAAGTTGTTGTCCTGTCGTTGCACCAGCAAATGCTGTACGGTGATATTTCGTACCACCGAAACGACGGAAATCAAGCAAACCTTCTGGTGTACGGTTAAACATAACGCCCATCCGGTCCATCAAGTGAATGATACCTGGAGCCGCGTCGCATAATGCTTTAACTGGAGGTTGATTCGCTAAGAAATCTCCCCCGTAAACTGTATCGTCAAAGTGCTCCCATGTGGAGTCACCTTCACCCTTCGTATTCACCGCACCGTTAATGCCGCCTTGCGCACATACGGAGTGGGAACGTTTAACAGGAACCAAGGAGAACAATTGCACATGAACTCCGGCCTCTGCCGCTTTAATTGTCGCCATGAGTCCCGCAAGGCCTCCGCCGACGACGATGATTTTTGAATTAGCCACTTCTGTTCACCCTCCCTTATTTCCCCGTATGCGCTTCTACTGGAACTGAAAATTCTGTACCTGTAAACGCAGTTAATGACATAATAAACATCACCGTCATTAGAACGAACAAGCCCATTGTTATGATAGTCGAAAAGCGTTGCGCACGCGGTCCAACCGTAATACCCCAGCTCACAAAGAATGACCATAGGCCGTTCGTGAAATGGAAAGTTGCGGACACAATCCCAATCAGGTATAGCGTGAAAACAACTGGATTCGTTGCAATATCATGCATCGTGTTCCCGAGCGCCTCATGCGCTACATTGCCTAACGCAACCTGAATACGAGTTTCAAATAGATGCCATGCAATGAACAAGAAAGTAAGTACCCCTGTCACACGTTGCAACATAAACATCGTATTACGGAAATACCCGTAGCTAGATACGTTATTGCGTGATTGATAGGCTACATAAAGTCCATAAACGGCATGGTAAAGAAGTGGAAGCCAAATCCCCACGATTTCCAATAACAATCTCAACGGTAAATCGTTCAACCAGTTAATTTGATCCAGAAAGGCTTCAGGTCCTTTGGTAGCTTCATAGTTAGTGAGCAAATGCTCAATAAGGAAGAAGCCCACCGGAATGACACCTAGTAACGAGTGGATCTTACGAAAGTAATACGAATTACTCATAATGTAACCAATTCCCCCCTCAACAAAATTCAAACACAACTAACATCCGACAAGTTTTGACAAAAACAAGCCACATATCATTGTACTCTCGCCGCAAACGAGCGTCAACCCATAATCATCCACGCCTATTTTGCCAATTCATTCAATGATTATACACAAAGGTTCACGAAATATAGATAATTTGTGACATGTACATCGTACCTCTTTCATGCTTATAATGGAAGTGCCGTTTTTTTATATCTACTTATAACTATTTCACATATAGAGGTGAGGTAAACGTATGGAGCTATTAGATGTTTTCGCCATTGTTGTCGAACAAGTCAGTCTTAACAAAGCGTCACAATTATTAAACATTTCACAACCTGCACTTTCACGAAAAATTATGAAGCTGGAAGATGAGCTTGGCGTGGAGCTTTTTATCCGGAAGGGGAAACGACTGGAGTTAACCAAAGCGGGGCAACTCTGCTATGATCATGCCTTGGAGAAACGTCTTCTTGAACGAAAATTCAAGCAAGCCCTCCATAGCTTTAAAGCCGCGGGCAGCACTTCATCACTGACCATCGGCGCTTCACTTACAACACTCCAAGCTACACTGCCTGATCTGATCACCGATTACTTGCAGGATTATCCACTGACTGATATTAAGCTGCTAACTGGCAAAACCCATGAGATTGTCTCCCTAGTAAAGGATAACAAAGTGGATCTCGGCATTGTTGCTTCTCAAATTAATGCGACAAGTCTCCATTGTGAGCCGTTGTTCGATGATCATCTCTGCTTAGTGCTCCCATCCGGTCATCCCTTAATCGATCGGACGGAAATTACAATGAAAGATTTAAATGAATTGCCGATGATCCTTTTTTCGAAAGGGACTTGGTACCGCATTTTGATGGACGAGCTATTCAATCGTTTCACGATCTTCCCTAATGTTCAAATGGAGATTGATTCCTTCGAGGCGATTATCCGGCTCGTTTCCACTTGCAAAACAGCGACATTATTACCCAAATCCTATTTGCGTGAAGATTTAATTCAGAATAATGAACTAATTTTGAGAGAACTCCAGGAACTGGAACAAACGAAACGAACAACCTCACTCATCTACTCCGATCACTCTGCTGACAATGCAGAATCCATGAAGTTCGTCGCCCAAGCTATCAAATACTTCGCTAAACACCGCTAGCTCCACCAATTACATGCGTACGAATTTATAACCAACACCCCAAACGGTCCGAATCCATTTCGGCTCTTTGGGGTTATCTTCAATCTTCTTCCGAAGATTCGCAATATGTACATCAATCGCCCTATCCGTTACAAAGGAGTCAAAACCGCGAACCGTCTGCAATAAATCTTCCCGACTGTACACGCGCCCAGGGTTGTTGATGAAGCATTTCATAATCTCAAATTCGGAATAGGTCGTTTCTACGATCTCGCCGTACACACTCATAGAACGCGTATTTGTATTCAGAGTTATTTTATCGTGTTTATCCATAACAGCCGATACCGTAGCCGCTTTAGGCACTTCAACTTCGTTCACATTTCGTGGTTCCGACTGTGCCGCTTGAAGCTGGTTCATGGATGGATACATCTTAGCTCGACGTATAAGCGCATGAGCCCTGGCAATCAATTCATGCATACTGAATGGCTTGCACATGAAGTCATCCGCACCGGCACCTAACGCATTCACACGTTCCACGATTTTATTTTTCATCGAAACAATCATAATCGGTATACTTGAGTTTTCACGAACCTGTCGACATATCGCCAGTCCGTCCATGTCTGGCAGTACCCAATCCAACAGAATTAGATCTGGTTGAAATTGCGGGATCGCCGCGATTCCACTCAACCCGTTCTCTTTACGGATGATATGAAAACCCTCTTCTTTCAAATACATCGTGACCATATCACCGATCATCGCATCATCTTCGATCATGAGTACCTTATACATGCGTTGTCCACCTTCATCAAAATTTCACTTGCTGCAGGACATGGAATGTGTGTGATCAGCCGATAACTTGACTTTCAAAATCATTAATCTGGTTGTTCGTTCCAATGATAACCATGATGTCGTTCTCATTCACCTTGTCACCTGCTTGCGGTGCAATGATAACCCCTGTCTGCTTATTAATCGCCACAACACTGCAACCATACTTCGCTCGCGGATCCAACTCTTGAATCGTAAAACCACACAAACGTTTCGGTACCTTCAGCTCAACAATCGTATAGTCCTTCGAAATTTCAATGTAATCCAATAAATTCGGGGTCACTAACTGATGGGCTACACGAATGCCCATATCACGTTCCGGATAGACGACGCGATCGACGCCTAGTTTCGTTAGAACCTTTCCGTGAAGCTCGGATAACGCCTTGGCAACCACTTGGTTAACCCCTAAATCTTTCATTACAATGGCTGTCAAAATACTGGATTGAATATCATCCCCAATGGCGATGACGGCACAATCAAAATTACGAATACCTAAAGATTTGAGTACATCTTCATCAGTAGCATCCGCGACAACCGCATGTGTCAGCTGATCACTCATATCGTTCACAACTTCTTCATCCATGTCAATCCCTAACACTTCATGTCCAAGCTTCATTAATTCTTTAGAAAGGCTTGACCCGAATCTGCCTAGCCCTACTACCACGTATTGATTCTTCTTCATCTTGCTGTAACCCCTATCCAATCGTAATTTTCCCCTCAGGGTATCTAAATAATTCTTTCTCCTGTTTCGGTTGCAGCGCATAGGCTAGTGTGACGGTTCCAAGACGTCCTGCAAACATCGTTATACTAATTAGCACCTTGCCAAATGACGTTAACTCCGGCGTTAATCCCATAGTCAGGCCCACCGTTCCGAATGCGGATGTAACCTCGAACAAAATTTTGATAAAGGACGAATCTTGTATTGTTGATAAAATCATGGTGACGATAATAACTAAGAATAAGGACATCATGGTTAACGTAATGGCTTTAAGAATGCGATCTTTCGCTAAGCGATACCGGAAAATAACAATATCTTCTTTTCCACGGATCATTGTGATAATTGCGCTGATGAGAATCATAAACGTAGTCGTCTTTATCCCCCCGCCGGTAGATCCTGGTGAAGCACCAATAAACATAAGAATAATCATAAGAAATTGTGAGGCTTGACGCAGCGCACCAATATCGACGGTATTCGGACCAGCCGACCTTGTAGCTGCAGATTGGAAGAAGGATGATAGCATTTTGGAACCAAATTCTAAGGAACCTAAGGTTCTGATATTTGTAAACTCGAATATAAAAATACCAAGTGCACCAACAACCAGTAGTAATCCGCTCATGCTTAGAACAACTTTGGAGTTCAAGGATAGCTTCTTCTTTTTACGAAGATCCATCATATCGGAAATAACGATGAACCCGATCCCGCCTAGGATAATCAGCATGATAGCGACAAAGTTCACTACAATGTCACCCACATATCCGGTAAGAGAAACGAAAGGAGCGTCGACTGTACCGAACAAATCAAAGCCCGCATTATTGAACATGGATACCGCATGCCATATCCCGAAATAGAGCCCTTTGGCGAAACCAAAATCAAACGAAAATCGAATGGTAAAAATGACTGCGGCAATCGCTTCAATGGTTAACGAATAAATGATAACTTTGCGAATTAGCCGTACTATACCCTCCATACTGCCTTGATTTAAGGCTTCCTGCAGGACAAGTCGTTCCTTCAAAGTGATTCTTTTCCGAAAAACAAAAGCGACTAGTGTGGCCATTGTCATAAAACCAAGCCCGCCTACTTGAATCAAAGAAATGATGACTATTTGTCCAAACGTTGTAAATGAACTACCCGTGTCTACGACAATCAACCCTGTCACCGTCGTGGCTGATACGGAAGTAAATAGCGCATCAATAAAGGACAAGGACTGACCTGTCGCCGAGGCAAAAGGCAGCGTCAATAGCCCCGCTCCAATAAGAATAATAACAGCGAAACCTAAAACCAATATTTGAGGAGGTGTTAGTCGCCATATATTCAGTTTTGTATTCATCGTGCCTCCTGCATATGTAAAAATAATCAAAATCCGCTTTGCCTATACGATAGAGTTCCCCGTTCAAATGTAGAAATTCCGCCAATTAGCAATTGATAGGTATTATATAATTGTTTCCGAATGTTTACCAGCCAAATTGGCATTCTTAATAAACTGTGTTAACGTTGAGAAATGATCGAGAATCCTGAGTTCAGAAGGGAATTGACTATGCGCAGGCTGAAATTTAATCGTTCTCTGCTCTTCTTGTCTTGTATTGGACTGCTCCTTTATTTCGGTGTTTCAATGTTGTATGGACTACAAGAAGAAGAAGCATCCGCAGCGGACATGCCCACAATCACCAAACAACAAGCAGCAGAAAGTGCGGCGTCCTTCATTCGGCAGCGCTACGAGCTGCATAATCCACAAACTTACGTTGTCTATCAATCTAAAAAAGAACGAAACGGCTATTTTCAAAAAGAGAAATTACTAGAAACTTATACGAAACAATACGGGGAACGGTTCCCAATTGACTATTATCAAGTTAGTGTAAAGGATCCTGCAACTAAACGTCAGTTTGAAGTTGATGTGAATTATACGACTTCAACCATCATCGGCTGGCATGAAAATCTAGAAATTAATCCCACAAGGCAATCCTCATCGATTAGTAAGACGAAAGCAGATACGCTAGCAAAGGTCGAGCTTCGTCAAATGGGCTTTGATCCAGAGGATTTCAGCCAAGTAGATGAAACCAGAAATGATTCGACAGAGGAACAAACAACACTTCACTTCGAAAAACGCACGAATCCGATCGGCGAGGCTAAGCTTCAGGTTCGCGTGGATTTCGATCAGACGACTCTCACTGGCTTTCAAGTTAACTTCGAACTTCCTGCTTCTCACTTAGATTGGCTTACCAAGCAAGACGATTCCGCTTCACGCATGACGTGGGTTTCCATGGGTTTCAGCTTGTTAATGACGCTTGCTGCCATCGTTTTTGCCATTATCTATAGAAAACATATCCGATTCAGCAGAGGTTTGCTCCTAACAACCATCTTCTTAGTCATTTATATCATGAACAATGTGAATATGTATCCGGCTTTCCGAGTAATGAGCGGGGATATGAACAGTGATTTCGCTGTACGGTTTACGATCATATTTATGAGTGCCATCACACTTCTTTTAGGGATTTCGCTCTATCTTTCTTTGGTCGCAGGGATTGGCCTTTGGAACTCAATTGGTCAGAATAAATGGCCTAGTTGGAAAGAACATAGGTTTGGCCAGGAGGTATATGACGGAATGGGACGCGGCTATTTGTTAGCTATCTTCGTCCTGGGTGTTCAGCAAGTCTTATTTTATGCAGGTGAGATGAAATTCGATGTGTGGTCTGTAAATGATCCGACAGATTCTGTACTCAATATGCTCGAGCCTCGATTATTCCCGTTGATGGCGTGGGTTGCAGCTATTTCGGAGGAGGCAACTTTCCGTTTTCTAGGCATTATTCTATTCAAGAAGCTATTCCGCAACAACTTCATTGCGATCCTGCTTCCTAGTGTAATCTGGGCGGCTAGTCATACGCAGTATCCAATATATCCGGTATACACGCGACTCATCGAGGTTACGATCATCGGTATCATTCTCGGTTATGTCTTCTTGAAGTATGGGTTCATCACCGCTATATTCGCCCATGCCTGCATGGATAGCATTCTGATGGGCTTGTCCCTCTTCTCATTAGGTAACATTGGCGATGTACTTGCTGGCCTTTTGTATCTATTACTCCCCGGAATTGTTGGGGTAACCTTGGCCTGGTTGCATGGAAAAAGGCGAAAGCCCCCTATTCCTGGGGAGCCGCCGCCTCGCCTTGAAGTGCTTTGATAATTTCAGTTGCTAATTTCTCACCAATTCCAAGAGGCTTGAAGTCCGTGACTTCGGCCTCTTTTATTTTGCGCACGGAGCCAAAATGCTTGAGGAGCGCTTTACGACGCTTCTCGCCAATACCCGGTATGGCATCGAGCTGTGAAACGACCATCGATTTGGCCCGCGTTTCCCGATGAAACGTGATCGCGAAGCGATGGACTTCATCTTGAATGCGCTGCAGCAAATAAAACTCCTGGCTGTCCCGCGGCAACGGAACAATCTCGGCAGGATCACCGATCATCAGCTGAGCTGTCTTATGCTTCGCATCTTTCACAAGTCCGCAAATCGGAATATATAAGCCCAATTCATTCTCGAGAACGTCAATCGCGGCGGAGATTTGCCCTTTCCCCCCATCGACAACAATCAAGTCTGGCATCGTAAGATTGTCCTTCAGAACGCGCTCATAGCGTCGTCTGACGACTTCCCGCATCGTTTCATAATCATCCGGTCCAACGACCGTCTTCACTTTATATTTCCGGTATTCCTTGCGATCAGGCTTACCATCAACGAATACAACCATGGCTGAAACAGGGTTCGTCCCTTGGATGTTCGAGTTATCAAACGCCTCAATGCGGCGAATCGTGCCAATACCGAGCCATTCGCCGAGGTTCTCTACAGCTTTGGTCGTACGACGCTCATCGCGTTCAACAAGTCGGAATTTCTCGTCCAAAGCATTCACCGCGTTGTCTCTAGCCATATCGACCATTTGCTTCTTCAGCCCGCGCTGCGGCATATGCACCTTCACCTTGAGCCAACCTTCCAAGGCTTCGCGAATCTCTTTCTCGTCACCCTCGGTGCGTCGAACAACCTCTTCCGATGGATCTTGCTGCGAATCTGGCTCTGGCATCGTCGGCAGGAAGATCTCCTTCGGTAACGCCGGATTATCCGCGTACACCTGTGTGACATACGTCATGAAATCGTTGTATTCATCGCCGTAGTAAGGGAAGAGTGATACATGCCTCTCGATGAGCTTGCCCTGGCGCATATACTGGATATGCACCGCCATCCAGCCTTTGTCGACGGCGTAGCCGAACACATCGCGATCCAGCGCGTCGGCCGTCGTGATCTTCTGCTTCTCCATGAGCGCATCGATGCTCATGATGTGATCGCGCAGCTCCTTCGCGCGTTCGAAGTTCAGTTCCTCCGCTGCCGCCAACATCTTGGTCGTCAGCTCTTCTTTAATGATGTCGTGTCCCCCGTTCAGGAAACGACTGATCTCTTGCACCATCCGCTCATTCGTTTCCGCGGATACTTCTAAAGCGCAAGGCGCAAGACATTGACCCATGTGATAGTATAGGCATACTTTATCGGGCATGGTCTTGCACTTGCGCAGCGGATACAACCGATCCAGCAGCTTCTTCGTCTGCTGGGCTGCGAAAGCATTCGGATAAGGGCCGAAATACTTCCCCTTATCCTTGTACACTCGCCGCGTGACTTCCAGACGCGGCTGCTCCTCATGTGTAATTTTGATATAAGGAAACGTCTTATCATCCTTGAGCAGCACGTTATATCGAGGATGATGTTGCTTAATCAAATTACACTCGAGAATGAGTGCCTCCATGTTTGAGGAGGTAATAATATATTCAAAGTCGCGAATTTCGCTGACTAGCTTTTGCGTTTTGGCACTGTGACTCCCCGTGAAATAGGAGCGCACACGATTTTTCAATACTTTAGCCTTACCTACATAAATAATGGTGCCTTGATGGTTCTTCATAATATAACAGCCCGGCTTATCGGGTAATAAAGATAGCTTGTGCCGGATCGTTTCCAGACTCTGTTCGCGGACGTCAACGTCCTCTTGCTCGAAGTCAGTCATCCTCTAAATCTCCTTCCAGAAAAAATCATCGCGAATGAAAAAAAGCTCTTTCTCAGCATAGCAGAAAAAGAGCTTTTTCTCACGAACAATTGTTTCTAGTTTGTAACGGTCACTTCTTATTGGTGACGGGAAACAACGTTTTTCAACGCCTCTTTGGATTGGAAACCAACCACTTTGTCAACCGGTTGACCGTCTTTGAAAACGATCAACGTTGGGATACTCATAACGCCAAAGCGAGCTGCGGATTCCGGGTTGTCATCCACGTTTACTTTTGCGATTTTCAAAGATTCAACTTCTTTATCTAGCTCTTCCAATACAGGAGCGATCATTTTACAAGGTCCGCACCAAGGTGCCCAGAAGTCTACAAGTACTGTACCTTCTCCTTCAACTTCTGCTTTAAAACTGTTGTCAGAAACATTCACGATTGCCATGATAGTTCCTCCTTCTAAGAATGAATTTGATTTATAAGGTGAAAAGTAAGATTAAGTTAGTCACTTAACTTGCTTCGCATCACGTCAACATACAAAGTATACCACACTCATAGGCCTTTTCAACCAAGCCATAAGTTAGCAAACCGGGTATCCTTTGGTCTATATGGAGGGTAATTCAACAGGCAGCCCTTGGCGTCGCTGTTCCTCAATATAGGAAATACGATCCTTGAGATTCGCCTGGAGCAGCTGCAGCATCTCCATTTGTTTCTCGATTTCTTGCAGTTTCTCGGTGTACAGAGGCAGCAAATCATCACAAAGTGACTCTTGATTCTTCATCACACAGTTCAGAAAGCTTTCAATCTGTTCGGTCGTAAAACCGAGGGTCAAATAAAATTGAATCGTCTTTACCCGCTCGACAACCATCTGATTGTAGACCCGATACCCATTCTCTTCACGCTGTGTTGCAATCAGCCCTTTGGCTTCGTAGTAGCGCAAGGACCGAATACTTGCTCCGGTAAGCTTGGATAGCTCACTAATCCGCATGGCCTTCACTTCTTTCCTGTTCCTACATGTTGGAGGGATGTCTTTATTGTAAACCATAACACTAATGTCAGAGTCAAGAAGTATTTTACCCATTCTTCTCGTTATTGCAATTGTTTGCACAATTGTCACTTTGATTAGCTTTACAACTTTCGACGAATTTGGGTATACTAGGCTTACTAATATGAATGTCGGACGTTAGGGGGTAACCACATGAGCAATCAACACCCTGAGCATCACGTGTACGAAGAACCACGTAATGATTTCATGGACGTAGGCATTGGCTTTGGCGTATTCTTTGGCGCATTGTTCGTCATTGCAGTCATTGCTACTGTCATCCAAGTGATGAATTAGGAATAGGTAAGAATTTTAATGAAAAGCCGCTTTGCACTCTGTTGTGAAGTGGCTTTTTTCCTGCAATTTTGTACGCATCATTTTTAAAGGGGAATCATTTATCCATGATTAAAGTGCAGTCAGAACGTCAGAAACTCATTACATACATCGGCCTTAAGAATGAGGATTTACAGCTTTTGAAAAGCAAAGCAGAAGCATTCCAACTCATCGTCGATCAGCTTGTTGATGAATTATACGCAGATATTATTAATTGGCCAGAGCTCAGGGCACTGATTGAGAAACACAGTACACTAGATCGACTAAAAGAAACACAACGTTGGTATTTCATGTCCATGACTTCTGGCGTAATTGATGACGAATTTATATCCAAACGTCTTTATATCGGCAATGTTCATTCCCGCATCGGTCTCACCACTTCGTGGTATCTAGGCACTTATCTCAAATATACAGACTTAGCTACTGCGCATTTCAAACAGATTTTACCAGATGATTGGGCCCAAGTTATTTATGCATTAAGCAAAATGTTTAATCTAGATTCCCAGCTTGTCCTTGAAGCTTATGAACATGACGAGAAGCAAAAAATACAAACACTCGCTGACGAACAGCGTCACATGCTGACAACGATCTCCAGCGCAGTTCAAGAGCTCGCATCCATGATGGTTGAGCTTGGCAGCAGCAGTCAAACCGTTGCAGATACGGCTATTCAAACAGCTGAATCCCAAGATCTTTCCAATACGCGCATCGATGAGCTGAATGACGAAATTAAAGACATTGCCAAGATGGGCTCTGTCATGAAGGAAATCTCCGAACAAACTCACCTTCTCGGATTGAATGCCGCCATTGAGGCTGCTCATTCCGGCGAATTTGGCCGAGGTTTTGAGGTCGTTGCAAACGAAGTGCGCAAGTTGGCTGCTAATTCCAGACAAGCCCTTGATCAAATTCAAGCGAAACTCAAGCTGATCACACAGAAGCTGGAGTTGGTTCGAAAAGGCTCCGAGGAAACGACGCACTATGCACGAACACAAGCTGCAAGTGCACAGGAACTTACCTCGTTTGTCCAAATGATCGAGAAAATTACTGCTGAGCTTGAGAAATTGAAAAAATAAAAATTGTAGATGTATAAACTACAGCTAAATTTTCCGAATTTGAAGTGTTTGTATCATTAGATGGATAAAATCCAGTTAGATTGCGGGAAGAAGCCGAAGTAGCTCCTAGGTTCATTATTCAAAGATCATTAGCAAAAAAGAGGCTGTTTCAAAAGTCGATATCGACTTTTGAGACTGCCTCTTTTACTTATGATTTCCCACGTTTATTCGTTCCAGTCACTTCAACCACATCAACGAACGGACGTATCCGGTCCATAATCCGTTGTCCTTTGTACTCTTCGTCTCCGTCTTTGTTCGTGAAGCTAAAATGCTTCTCTAAACCCGATAACTCATAGTTTGAAGTAAAGAAAGTTGGTTTCCGATTCATGCGATGATTCACAATTGCGCCGATGACATGATCTCTCAGCCAAGGGTTCAGATTCTCTGCCCCAATATCATCAAATACGAGCAGATCCGTTTCCTTGAGAAGGTCAATTGTCTCCTTCAGCTTATAAGGCTCCTGGAACATCCCTTTCAAGTCCTCAGCAAAGTCTGGCATGTAGACGATAGCTCCGGTCATGCCTTCTTTGGCAAGCTGATGCAGCATGTAGCCCATTAGGAATGTTTTTCCCGTACCGAATGAGCCGGATAAATAGAGCCCACGGGTTTGTAGACCCTCTTCGATAGTTAAGCTCACATAGTCATTGATTTGCATAACCGCTTTGGCTCGATCCAAATCCGTTTCCAAAATATCACCGAAAGAGAAACTTCGCGAAATCATTCGCGGGTCTACGTGAAACGTGCGGATCCGGGAGCTGATCGCATCTTGCTGTCCTTTGGCAATAAACTTCTTGCAGGCTACCTTCTCCTCATGAATAAAAGGCGTCTGCCCCTCCACCGACTCGGCTGTCAGAATTGTATAATGGCCTGTCATATCATTGGGACAGTTCTCGAGACCAGGGCAATTTGAGCACGTTTTGAATTCAGAAACATGCTGATACAACTTGTTCATATTTATTTTAATCGCATAATCGTCCACAAAGGGATACTTCTGGCGAAACTTAGCAATCAAAGGGTCAGCCATAACCCCTTGAATTTTTGCTTCTGCTTTTCTTTTCCACTCCGTATCCGGCAAGGACTTGAGTAATTGCGACAAGGATTCCATCATATTCGGCACCTCCTAACAGTTCCATCGGTCTAATCCTCAGATCTACGGCTCACATTAACTTTTACGGTTAAATCGTTCGTCCAGCTTCTGCGCCATCCGTCTAGCAGCCTCCAGCTCCTCTGCAGACAGCCTAGTAGACGACGTAGTCCCCGTATCCGGCAACACAATAGGAATATGAGGCTTCTGGGTCTTACCCTGACGACCACGCGTAGCAGAGCCCCCGCCAGCTTTGGCAGATTCTACTTTAGAGGCAGCCTTCTGTTTATAATTGATTTTTTCACGAACATACTCAACGGCTTGCTCATACGAAATAATTTGCTTGCCCAGCATATCAGAGGCAACAGCCTCAATCGAGGATTTTGCCCAAGAGCGACGATCAATGTGCAGGAAGTGAATCAAGACATTGATGACTTCCTCTTTTAATTTATAGTTCAAATCGATTTTCTCGAAAATATTAAGTACGCCATCAGGTATCGAACCCTGTGTGAAAAACATTTTCAGCACAGCCGTGTATGGCTCATTTCGCATGATGTAGTTGTATTGATGATCTGTACATTCGCCGCGCAGCTGCTGAGGAACCTCTAGATAAAAAGCCATTTCAACGGACTGCTCTTCCGAAACCTGTGTGTCGTCCTCGGATTTCGTTGTCGTCCGCTCCCGTTCCTCATCCCGCTTCTTACTCTGTCGATAAAACAGATTCGCATTATACTGCATAAGATCCATAACAAGTTCACCTTCTTCGGTGAACACGCCATCTTCGTCCAGCAAGCGGCACGTTTCTTGAAGAGATAGATTGTACTTCTTCGCCACAATATTAATAGCTATCATGTGCTCTGGCTTGTGCTTCAGCGCTTCAACGAACACGCGGTTACTCGCGCCACGAGGGAACCTCATGATGATATCCGCATACTTGAAGCCTTTGGTCGTCACGTCCATCCGTGCGTCCCCTTGTTTGCTTGCAGAGGCCTCATAGAGTGCTTGCTCTAGCTCGTAATCCACGACTTGGGTGTTCAAGCGAAATAGCTCATAAAATGGTACTGACAAATTCTCTTCCGTAGCCTCTCTACACTCCTCAGGTTCAGGAGATAGAAGATCTTCTCGCAGGGACAGCAGCATGAATTTGCCAACCTTGTCGCGCAGCAACAGGGTTAAATGCTGATTGCGGAAAAACTCATTCGGCCCTAACGGCGCGAACAGCGTATAGACGAAAACGTAATCCTCTTCTTCCGGAATAAATTTCCGTGTCGTCTGTAGAAGACCAATCGCTTCTAGTTTGGAAGATTGTTCAATTAAGTACTTGCGGCCCCGTTCGCCATGCTCTAGATCAAGCAACAGAAACAACTTCCTTTGCTGCTCCATCGGTGAGTAACCGACTTTCTCAGCACTCATCTGCTGATAGAGTGCTTGATAGAGACTAATCGCCAAACCGCCTATCATCGGTTGATACATCATCGCTAACATTTTATAGTCTAAACTGCTCAAAGAAAACTCACGGTTCACACAAAACCTGTGATTCTCGGTGAAATGCAGCATATTCGTCATTCTCATCCCGTTACAGCACCATCCTGCCTCAGCTCAACTGAGCAATAGCTTACATTTACAGCTACCCCATGCCTCAGTCTCTCTCTATTAGTCTACCACAAAAATCGACAATCTTGGTATCTACAAGAGAAAAGATAATTTTACCTTTTGGGCAAGAAAAAGATTCCATCGCAATAGCTCACTAGCAATGGAATCCTCGCTTGGCATTCTTAATAATAACTTTTAGTCCCGTACTCAGTGTCCTCTTCGGTCCCATACATCTGTGGATGAAGCTTCTGGGCAATGGCTAGATCCAGCTTCCAGCGCGCTTTCTGCTCCTCCTTGTCTAGGCTCTCTATCCATAGGTGAATGATATCATTCATACGTCCAGCGCTCTGGATTGGAACAGGATGTTTCGCACCTTTGATGAAAAAAAGAGAACTATTCGGCAGACCTTCATGAAGAATATGCGCATAAGGGTGGAACCCCTTATCCTTTTGACCATAGATCAATAAGACGGGGTGGTGAATACTGTGAAGCCGCGTCGTGCAGCTATATTGAAACGATTGTTCGAAATACGATTTCACATTGCCTGCCGCATCGTGCAACGCATGTTCGTTAAGCTCCTGATAGGTTGTCTGTTTATCAGCATTGCCATACGTAATTGCATTAGTCAAAAGATTCATAACTCGACTAGGATTCGCCATTCGAATCGCAAGCCATACTCTGATCCTATTGTAGGTGTCTGTCAATTCAGACATGCCACTCACAATAATTCCCCCCAGAAATCGGGAAGAGTAGGAGAGCAAAGCCGCAAGCGCAACCGTTCCTCCGGTTGAATATCCGCACAGAAAGGCTTGCTCGATTCCTAAGAAATCAAGAAGCCCAACGATGTCTTGCGAAATAAGTTCATAACGTAATGGCATCTTTGAAGGAGCACTGCCGCCATGCCCTCTAATATCGAAGGTAATTACTCGATAATAAACGCTTAGTTGTTTTTTCTGATACTTGAACGCTTCGAGTGTTAGTAAAGGAGGGTGAATAAACACAATTGGCGTGCCCATTTCTGGCCCTGTTATCTCATAGTGCAGTGATGTTTCATTCACATTCGCCCAAGGCACTGGTCGTGTCTCCTCCGTAAGTGAAGTTTAGGTAACTCCCCTTAGCGTGACCCGATCGGCCCTCCATTATGACGAATTAGAACATTTTGAAGCCACGAATACGCAGTGCTTTGATAGCCGAACCGCTCAAAATAGCGCCAACTAAGCCCCCGATCGCTGGAATCACATCAACAACTGTAAAGCTCTCGTCACTGGATAAGAAGGATGAGGATCCCATATAGCCATAGATGATAATCCCAATCACCAGTGCAATGAACGCGTATAGCGGAAACCATGTTGTTTTCATAAGCATATTCAGAATAAAGCCGATCCCAAAGAATAACACCATCATTAAGACAGTGGCAATAATCATTTGCAGCACGATAGTTCCCCCTTGTATATGTAAGAAGCTCTTCCTAACATTGGCTTCTGTCGCTCCTATTATTGTAATCGACGAAAAGGTACAGGTAAAGTGTACACAAATTGAACAATTTATACGCGATATTCACCCATTGTTCATTTGCCCTTTCTCCATGAATTGGATACAATGTAGGGGATATTAGCCCTTGAATGGAGGAAAAACAATGAGTGAAGCCGTACAAACGCTGGAAGGCTGGTATGCGCTCCATGATTTCCGTCTAATGGATTGGAATGCATGGCATGCTGCAACCCCACAAGAACGTAAGCATGCAGCGGACGAGCTGCAATCCTTCTTGTCCCAGTGGCAACAAGTTGAGAACGATAAACTAGGCAGTACTGCCGTTTATAGCATCGTTGGCCAGAAGGCTGATTTCGTTTTCATGCAACTGCGTGAAACATTGGAAGAGCTGAATGAGCTTGAAACTGCTTTTAACAAGTCTAGCTTTGCTGCTTTTACTATACCCGTTTATTCCTACGTCTCCATCGTAGAATTGAGCGCATACCTAGCTAAGCCAGGTGTTGATCCTGCGCTAGATCCTGAACTTCAAGCACGTTTGAAGCCAATCCTTCCGAAATCCAAGCACATTTGCTTCTACCCAATGAATAAGCGTCGTGAAGGCAATGACAACTGGTACATGGTTCCTGCGGAAGATCGTAAGTCCATGATGCGCAGCCACGGGATGATTGGTCGTACCTATGCAGGTAAGGTCAAACAAATCATTACAGGCTCTGTTGGATTAGACGATTGGGAATGGGGCGTTACACTATTCTCCGATGATCCGCTTCATTTCAAAAAACTCGTATACGAAATGCGCTTTGATGAAGTTAGTGCGCGCTTTGGCGAGTTCGGTGATTTCTATGTTGGCAACGTTATGCTTCCTGAGAAATTCGCTTCATTCATTCAAATATAAGACAAGTTAAGAGCAAAGGACTGCTGTCCTCTGCTCTTTTTCCATTTACATATATAAGTAAAAAAGCACTGCTCTCTGAGGAGCAATGCTTCTTCGCAATCATCTATTCATCGTCGTCATCACGCAGAGCTGCTTCCAATTCAGCTTCCATCTGCGCTTTACGCGCCAGATAAGCTTCCGTATCGCGGTCACGCTGACGACTTTTCTCTTTCAGACGCTCAATCGCAGGAAGAATGAGGATATCAATCTCCTTTTGGACAACAGCAACATGATCGTACCGTTTCTCAGTCTCTAAGAAGTGACCGACTTCGATCAAGGCATTGTAGCGATCCAGTTCATCCCTTGTAAGAAGTCCTCTTACTTGGACACTACAGTGTCGCATGGCAATCCCCCCGTTAGCATCCTTTGACTAGAAACGTCCTTTACGTATAACAAGTGGAATTCCGCCAATAATGTAAAGGTATCTCATATCGACCACTTTTTTCATCATTGCAGCAACATTCCCTTTCAATTTACGGGAACCAACGATACCAATCGCTTGACCTTTACCAAGGGAAGCAACTGTACCTTTGTTCGAATATTTGAAAGTTTTCATCTGGGATCCACGAATCGAAGCGATCAAGTTATGAGCAACAGCCTCACCTTGCTGCATCGCGATTTGAGCTGTTGGTGGATAAGGTCTGCCTTCATCGTTCATCACGATGGAACAGTCACCTACAACATAGATGTTATCAAAGCCTGGTGCATGAAGGTGCTCATCGACTTTGATTCTGCCGCGCATCGTTTCGAAGCCAGCTTCATCCAGCATATGATTACCACGGATACCACCGGTCCATACAACAGTTGCCGCTTTAATAAACTCATCGCCAGCAATCAGTACGCCTTCTGGTGTACATTCTTTAATCGCCGTACCGATTTTGAAAGTAATACCTTTGTCTGTAAGAACTTTCATCGCATACTCAACAAGCTCAGGATCAAAACCTGGCAATGCTGTTGGAGCAGCTTCAATATTATAAATCTTCACTAGGGAAGGATCCACGTCGAATTCTTTGCAAAGTAATGGAATACGATCCGCAAGCTCACCAATAAACTCAATACCGGTAAATCCTGCACCACCGATAACGAACGTCAAGTAATCTTTGCGATCTGGTTCACGTTTGTACTTCGCGAATTGATACTCAATATGCTCACGAATAAAGCGCACACTGTTAATACTGCGAATATTCAAAGCATTTTCTTTCAGACCCGGAATTCCGAATGTTTCCGCTTCGCCACCAAGTCCGATTACTAGGTAGTCATAGGAAAGTGTTCCGTCTTCCAGAATAACTTTTTTCTCATGTGGACGAATTTGTGTAACCGTTGATTTCACGAAATCAACTTTAAATTCATCGATCAATTTTAAAATGTTCACGCGTGCATTTTCAGGATTATCTGTCCCTGCAGCTGGCATGTGAAGATGTGTTGTAATGTAGTGATAGTCATGCTTGTTTACAAGCGTAACATCAGCTTCGTTGTAATTCAGTTCCTTCTGCAACCGAATTGCAGCAAGGATTCCGCCGTAACCGGCTCCTAAGATAACGATTCTTGGTATTCTACTCATGTCTCTCTCACTTCCATATCCGTATTTTGTCCCATGGTCTCTCTATCTTGTGAAAAATTACACAAACAGCTTCAAAAGTAGTATACTGCTACTAGTTTGCACGCTTTCGAAGTGAATTATGATGAAACAGGTGGAAATTCGTCACAACATGGTAAACCGATTCTCATGATATGATATAATTTTAATAAGTAAATATCAAGTGTCATTTTGCATAAAAAATCTTGTATTATAGGCGTTTAGCGCACCAAATCTATGTAAGCATTTACTTATCATAGCTATAAGCAATTTAAATGAAATTTGAACTTATCTGTTTTCTTCACGAAGAAGAGACGTTTAAAATGATCATGATTATCACTTTATTTCATATACTTACTCATATCGGACCAAATCGGAGGTTCTAATATGAACGTGAGAGAAATAAATCAAGAAATCGTTGACATTATTGTAATCGGCGGTGGGCCCGCTGGTATGTTTGCTTCCTTCTATGCGGGAATGCGTCAAGCTTCTGTGAAGATTATTGAAAGTATGCCTCAACTAGGCGGTCAGCTTGCAGCCTTGTATCCTGAGAAATATATTTATGACGTCGCTGGCTTCCCTAAAGTAACTGCCCAAGAACTCGTAAATAATTTGTCTGCACAAATGAAACATTTCGCTATCAACATCTGCTTGGAAGAAAAAGTGCATCAGGTTGTTAAGAAAAAAGAGCGTCTATTCGAAATTACGACCAACAAAGGTGTACATTTGAGCCATGCCGTTATTATTTCAGGTGGCGTTGGGGCATTTGAGCCGCGTCGTCTTGAATTACCGGAAGCTGCCCAATTCGAGAAGGAAAACCTTCATTACTTCGTTAGTGATTTGAATGCTTTTGCTGGACAAAAAGTTGTGATTAGCGGCGGCGGGGATTCTGCAGTTGACTGGGCATTAATGCTGGAGCCAATTGCCGAGAAAGTAACCTTGATTCATCGCAGAGATAAATTCCGTGCGCATGAGCACAGTGTTGAGAATCTTATAAACTCGAAAGTTAACGTGGTGACTCCAACAGAAATCACCAAACTACACGGAACAGATCGAATTGAGCAAATCACACTTAAACATATTAAGTCAGGCGAAGAAAGTATCCACGATGTCGATGCAGTCATTATCAATTTCGGCTTCGTATCCTCTCTTGGACCGATTTCTGAATGGGGTCTTGACATCGAAAATGGTTCCATCGTGGTTGATTCCCGGATGGAAACGAATATTCCTGGGATCTTCGCTGCAGGCGATATTACGACATACCCTGGAAAATTGAAATTGATTGCTGTTGGTTTCGGTGAAGCTCCTACGGCGATTAACAATGCCAAAGTATACATTGATCCAAGTGCTAAGCTTTCACCTGGACACAGCTCGAACATGAAATTGTAATCAGCAAAAATGAAATGGGGTATTCTATACCTAATCTACGGATTAGGAGGAATACCCCTTTGTCATCTATATGTCCAGTTTGTAATGGCTTGCGTGAATTGCAAACCAACTGTCCTATGTGCTCGCAGCGTATGTGTGACCATGGTAAGCTGAGTGACTTGCTCGGTCCTTATTCGCCTTACGAGATGAATAACATTTCTATGACAAACCAAGATGGCGATGGTCTAGACGCTTGCCTTCATCTCTTGAATTGCCCCGACTGTCATTCCAGCTTTACCTTACAAATACCTGTTGAGTGAACGTTAATTAAGTGGTGTTTCGTCCTTAACCAATACCGATAACTTTAACTTACGCCTCTGAATTTCCGCGAGCAAAAGTTCAAGAAAATCGGATTCTAATCTTAAATCTAGTGCCTTGTAATAAGAGTCGATCAATGTCTCATCGCTAATTTGTCTCACTGAAATCACCCATATTCTATAATTTAAACTTATAGTATCACGGGGTTTTTGATAGAACAAGCGTTCCGTTATCCACAGATAATTGTGCATATCCTGTGGGTAAATTGTTAATATGTACCATGAAGGCAGTAGATGTATAGGGGGATAATGTGCATAAACTTATACACATCCAAAACCTACCAATTAGTGATAAAAAAAAATGATCAGTAATTTAGGCATTTTTAACGTTCATTTAACATATCGTTCATCTTTTTCACAAAATTGAAAAGAAATTTTAATCATCCCTTAATATTCATCCTTTACAATAAGATTTGTAAGCTAATAAAAAAGGAGATGAGTACAAATGATCGTCTACGATATCGTTTTGAATGGCGAAATTAAAGAAACGATTAAACCCCGCAAGAACCGTTTGAAAGAGATTTATGCCTACATGCAAGAACAAACAAAGTTAATGCAAGCGAAGTATGGTGACAATGTTCGAATTAAAGGCCGAATCGTGTATTAAGAAAGTCCCTATCACCCTCGGCCTGCTCTTTCTTCCACAATCAAATAATCCCTTTGCGATGTAAAACGGTTATTAACCGATAGAAATCATAGCTCCCTCTCTCGGGTGTGTCGATGAGCCCTGCTTTCACCGCTGCATCAATGCCTGGTTTGGCCCAAGCCGGTATGACAGTTAGTGCCGTTTGCTCTTCAAGTGATTGAACTCTCTCGTTTAACTCTGCGATTTGTTCCTGTAGTTTCTCTAACATCCGTATGACCTCCTCATCGAAGAAAGTTAACCCCTCTGTTACTATGATTGCATTTAATTTACTTGTGTAGGCAGGGTCAGTCGCGTATCCACTTTGCTGTAAAGCTGTTGTTTGAGCCTGTGGGCTGCTTGCTGACCGAACTGCCGCATATCGAGTTGCTTGAAATAGTAGATCTTGATCCCGAAATCCATCCTCAATAGAAGCGTAAGCTCGAAAATCCCCTATCACATTAGTCACATTCTGCCCATTAATGAATTCCCAGGTTCTTGCAGAGACACGATCTCCCCGCCAGTAAGGCGTCAGTACGCCATTTCCAACCTTATAACCTACCAAATTGTTCCACGCGTTGATTTTGCCACCTGTTTCTAGCAAAGCTTGTGCAATCCGGACTGATGGGAAAATCGCTGAGCCCTCCAAACGCAACTTAACTGCAATGGGTGCAACGAGATCGATGAAATCCTTCCTAGAAGCCATTAAACGCCCTCCCTTCTATCAACTGATTATGCATTCCAGCTATATACATTATAGTATTCCATAAAATGGTAGATAGAGACGGCTAGTAGAGGGTCTCGACGTGGATATTCGAATGAAATTGGGTACAAAATAGAAAGAGGGTGCCCCCTCAGTCATTTCATGACCTTTGGGACACCCTCATCTATCGTTAATTAATAAACGTCGCGTTGGTAACGCCCTTGCTCTTGTAAGCCATTCAAATACGCTTCAGCATCTTCTCGGCTCAACTTGCCTTCTTTTTCAATAATGTCAATCAGGGTATTGTGAACATCCTTCGCCATGTTTTGTTTATCGCCGCACACATAGAAGTAAGCGCCGCTCTCTAACCATGCGAATAGCTCTTGGCTGTTCTCCTGCATTTTATTCTGCACATACACTTTCTGCGCTGTATCGCGTGAGAAAGCTACGTCGATCTTGGTCAGTGCGCCAGCCTGTTGATATTGCTCCAACTCTTCCTTATACAGGTAATCAGTCGCAGAACGCTGGTCTCCAAAGAACAACCATGCCTTGCCTGACGCTTGGCTCACTGCACGCTCTTGAATAAAGGAACGGAATGGCGCAATACCTGTACCAGGACCTACCATGATGATATCCTGCTCCGAGGACTCCGGCAGGTTAAAATGTTTGTTCAGTTGGACAAACACAGGAACTGTATCGCCTTCGTTCAGGCGCTCTGCGCACATCACGGAACATACACCTTTGCGCTCGCGGCCGTGCGACATGTAGCGAACAGCACCGATCGTAAGGTGAACTTCCCCCGGGTTAGCTGCAAAGCTGCTAGCAATGGAATATAAGCGTGGCGGCATTTTTCTTAATAAAGCAACAATATCGTGTGGAGAAGCTTTCCATGGTCCAAACTCACTCAGTAAATCAAGCAAATCACGTCCGTCGGTATAAGCCTTCAACTGCTCCGTATCTGCCACAAGTTGTTTCAACGCTTTATTGTCGGAAAATTCAACGGCTTGCTGAACGATTTTTCTGGACAGCAGCGTAAGCTCGAAGTGCTTCAAAAGCGCTTCTTGGAGCGGAAGTGTATCGTTTTGTTTATTAATGACAACCGCTGTGTCCGCATCCCACTTCATAACCTCAAGAATACCCGCGACCAACTCCGGATCGTTATCAGGCACTACGCCTAAACAATCGCCAGGCACATAAGATAAGCCAGAGCCTTCGAGCGAAAGTTCAATATGGCGTGTTTCTTTCGTGGAGCCTTCACCGTTTAAATTCATATTTTTCAACACTTTCGCTTGAAACGGATTGGTTCTAGAAAACAAAGATGGTACTTTTTCGACATCAGTAACTTGCATTTCTCTTCACCCCATGAGAATTTTTTTCATATAGAATAGCACATGCCGCTCAACTTAGGAATATTTTTTAATTAACTCTATTATGAATTATTAGGTTTTTCCAAAAAATTAAACAATTTGTCTTAATTTGAGGCCAATTATTTATTAAACAAGCCGATTTGACACGATAAAACAAAAAAACCTCCCAATTCTGTGTTAAACATCAACACAAACTTGGAAGGTTCGTTTTCGGTTATTAAGCCTCAACCTTGTCATCACAAGGTTCAGGTGTTCCTTCATAATCCGCTGGTTTGAAGGATGATCCACAACCACATGATGCTACGGCATTCGGGTTGTTGATGGTGAAACCGCCACCCATACCTTTATCTTCGAAGTCGATTTGGACGCCGTACAAATACTTAGCGCTTTCCTCGTCAACTACAACTTTAACGCCGTGAATGGTAAATTCTTTATCGTCAGACTTTTGATCATCATCAAAGCCCATTCCATAAGAAAAGCCGCTGCAACCGCCAGCTTTTACGCCAAGGCGCAAGAATAGCTTTGTAGACTCTTCAGCAGCCAAAAGCTCTTTAATCTTATCACTTGCTGATTCACTAATGTTAATCATATTGGAAATCCCTCCTTGGTTTTTCCCTACATAATAAAGGAAACCTGGCATTCGCATACGAAGTGCTTGCTTCAAGTATACTCCTAATCCATCCGATGCTCAAGGGCAGTTGTTCACTGTTTAGGACGTCTTATGGCATAATACTGCAATAGTAGCTGGTCTAGGTCTCGACTGCATTTCTGCACATCGGGATGAAGGAAACCATAAGAGGTTCCTAAACTAACCATTTTACCCCGAAGCTGTTCAATTTTAATATGAAGTCGTTCCTGCGGTTCGGTCACGAATAATGGAAGCACGATTATTATCACCTTTAGCCCTTACGTAATCACATTGCAATAGTATACAGGAATTTGTTAATATTGGGAATAACATTTCGCCATTTTCACCGAAAAAATATACGACTTGGATAAGATTGTCGATTTATCTTCAACGTTCTAATGTTGCCCCTCCTAAGTAGGAGGTTTATAATAAGATGGATGGATAGCTTGTATCGTTATAAATCTGGTTGTGAATTCCTTCACCGAACTGGTTCACAGGTACGCGAGCAACTCACACCACCTAACGCACCTAGTTTTAATTGCTGGCTGCGTCGTTTCATTGTGCAGTTTAATATATTTTCATAGGAGGCATGGAGCATGAGTATTACGACAGTAGACCCGATCAAACGGATGGCTGAGATTGCTGACAAGGTTGAGAACGGCGAACGTTTGAGCATGGAAGATGGACTGTTTTTATATGAATCTGACGACCTTTTAACCATTGGTCAATTAGCGAATAAAGTGAATACACGATTGAATGGAAACAAGGTTTATTTTGTACAAAACATGAGCTTATATTTCACGAATGTCTGTGAGGAGCATTGTTCATTTTGTCATTTCCGCCGCGATGAAGGTCAAGAAGGAGCTTACACATTAACGCCGGATCAAATGTTAGATTATATTGCTGAGAATTTTAACCCTGAAATTAAAGAGTTCCATATCAGTCAAGGACATAACCCTCATCTGCCTTTCGAGTATTATGTTGATTGCATTCGTCAATTAAAGCAAGCCTACCCAGACGTAACGATTAAAGCTCATACAGCTGCTGAAATCGAATTTTTCTCCCGTATCAGTGGCTTAAGCTACCGCGACGTGCTAAAAACATTAATGGATGCTGGACTTTCCACACTGCCTGGTGGTGGTGCCGAAATTCTGACTGAACGTTACCGCGCCAAAATGAAGGTAGAAAAAGCATCCACAGAAGAATGGCTGGATGTCCATCGCCAAGCCCATTTGCTTGGGATGAAAACACATGCGACGATGCTATATGGTTCGATTGAAACGAAAGAAGAACGCATTCGCCATATGATGTTGCTGCGCGAGCTGCAAGACGAAACAAATGGCTTCCTTGTCTTTATTCCGAACTCTGTACAGCCCGCTAGCAAAAATGCAAGTCTTAAACGTTTCGTTCCTGCTTGGGACGAACTCAAAACAATGGCGATTAGCCGCCTAATGTTGGACAATTTCCCACATATTAAAGCTTACTTCATTAATATCGGAACGAAACTTACGCAACTTTCCTTCACATTCGGTGCTTCAGATGCTCACGGCACGATCGTGAAAGAGAAAATCTCACACGCTGCTGGCGCTCTTTCACCAGAAGGTTTAACACGCGATGAGATTGTATGGCTCATTCAAGGTGCAGGCCGCGTCGCGGTAGAGCGAGACACCTTTTATAATGAAATCAAAGTGTATGAGAGATAATAGAGAATAGATCATCGTTCAGAAGGGATATTGGTTGGCTATGAAAAAGTTTGTCATTCTCGGAGGAGGCTATGGCGGTTTAACCATAGCTTTAAACTTATTGGAAAAAGATCTACCCGACGAAACAGAAATTATTATGATTGATCGCAGTCCCTTTCAAGGTCTCAAAACCGAATATTATGCCCTTGCTTCAGGTACCATTGCTGAAACTCATATTCGTGTTGCCTATCCAGATGATTCGCGACTACAACTTGTGTACGGAGAAGTTTCTGCTGTTGATCTTAGCACGAAACAAATCAACTTCTACGATAAAGAACCCATTACCTATGACTGGTTAGTCATTGGCCTGGGTTGTGTAGATAGTTATCACGGGATTACCGGCGCTCAGGAGTTTTCTTCCAGTATTCAAACACTGGCTCAAACCCGTGCAACCTATCAGAAAATAAACAACATTAATCCGTACGGACAAGTTTCCATCATTGGTGGAGGACTTAGCGGAGTAGAGATGGCTTCAGAGCTTCGTGAGAGCCGCCCAGATCTCAATATTCGATTAATCGATCGTGGTCCAAGTCTGCTCTCTGCTTTCCCTACGAATCTGCAGCAGTACGTGCGTGAATGGATGATCGAACATCATATCGAGCTGCGGACACAAGTGTCATTAGTTAGATTGGATGGCGGCGATCTATACAATCAAGATGAAATTATCCGTACAGATGCAACAATTTGGACAGCGGGTATACAACCAACACCTATTGTCGAAGCTTTGAATGTACCAAAAGACCGTCAAGGACGTATTCTGTTAAATGAGTACCACCAAATTCCGAACTACGAAGATGTTTTCGTTGTAGGTGACTGTGCGTCATTACCTTTCTCACCAAGCGCTCAAGCAGCTCAAGCGCAAGGCAAGCAAATTGCAGAAGCCATTCAAGCGATTTGGAAAGGCGAGACTCCTAAACTTGGCAAGATTAAGCTAAGAGGAACGCTCGGCTCACTTGGTAAGAAAAGTGGATTCGGTATTATGGGTAAACGTACACTCATGACAGGTAAAATTGCTCGTATGCTCAAAAGTGGCGTGCTCTGGAAATCCAAACGCCACTTCGGTTAAGTTAAAAGATTTTGTTTATTCACTAAGCAAGTCATACATGGCTTCAATCTCTTTGATCTTATCTAAAATGCGAATATGGAGGCTTTCCGCGCTTTCAGCGGCAATGATTTCGCCATTGACTAGCGCGTATGGCTCCATATAGCACTGTCCGCAATTGCCCAGACAACCGTATTCCATAACATCGAATTCGGGATTTGCTTCAAGGTCTTTCATTACTTTATCTGTTCCTGTGTGCATATTACTGGCACAAAATTCTATAATTGGTCGCATTTAAAAATTCCACCCCATGCTGATAGTTTCAAGCCTCAAACCATTTTCATTTAAAGCGTATTGTACTATAATAGATAAAGAAAGGAGATGAATCAAATGACAGAAAAAACCAAAGAAGCGATTTACGATGAAGTTCTTGAGGTTTTAGATAAACTTCGTCCTTTCCTACAACGTGATGGCGGTGACGTCGATCTAGTTGATGTGGAAGACGGAATCGTAAAACTGAAACTTATGGGTGCCTGCGGTAGCTGCCCGAGCTCAACAATCACATTAAAGGCTGGTATTGAGCGCGCATTAGTTGAAGAGGTAGAAGGCATAACAGAAGTCGTACAGGTATTCTAATTACGACTATATCATAAGAAAGAGCTTACCTCTAGGGTAAGCTCTTTTTGCCGTATATACGAGGACTATTCGGATTTGCGTTGTTTGATCACGGGGATTGGCTGGATAGGATCCAATGCACCAGAAATATCCATAATATTGCCCGTTATGAAATCTGAGTTAGGCGAGCACAGGAAATCGATGACTCGCGCGACGTCCTCGCCTGTTCCTGGTCTACCCACTGGTGTTTCTCCATCCACTTCTAAGCGTGCTTCTTCCATCGTGCGCTCTTTGTTCTTCCCGCGAATATCACCTGGACAAATCATATTCACTGTGATCCCATGCGCGGCTTCTTCCTCAGCTAATGTTTTGGTAAAGGAGACTAACCCAACCTTGGCAGCCGCATAGGCAGCCCTGTGCGTCCAGCCCCTCGCTTCCGCCGCTTTCCCGAAACCGAAATGGATGATACGCCCCCATCGCTTCTCGCGCATCATAGGCAGCACAAGATGATCTAACGTCATTACACCCAGCAGATTTCCACGCATTAAATAGTCAATTTCATCGATCTTGTAATCAGCGAAAAAGCGCCGCTCCCGTACAAAAGGCCCTGCATTGTTCACAAGTATATCAATCGATCCCAGCGCTGAGACCGTTTCTTCCACCATACGGATATTATCCTCGCGTTTGGCTACATCCCCTTGAACAGCGATGCTGCGCACGCCCATTTCTTTCAATTGCTGAACAAGTTCAGCAGCTTCCCTCTCACTTGTTACATAATTCACAGCGACCTGGCAGCCCTTCTTGGCTAAGGTTAATGCCGTCATTTTGCCCAAACCCTTGGCACTGCCTGTAACCAGCACTGTTCGACCTCTTAATGGCATGGTCCCCTACCCCTTTGTCACATACGCCGTAATGTAAGTAAATGCTACTGTTAAGGTTCGGCATACCATGTCAAATCCCTGCTGCAAATCATCTAAATTTAGCTTCACATTCTCAAGATGAATGCGCTCACCAAGCAAAGGTTCTTTCTGTTGGAGATCGTCCAGCATCTCTGCATTAATGTAGTGCATTTCCATATTACGCAGATTGCGGAGTCGTTCTAACGGCGTTTTATAGGTCATTTTGAGCGTATACAGCTGTAATTCTAACGAACCATGGAGATGCTTCTCATGCATATGGCGGAGTACAGTAAAATACGAGAATCGCGATTTTAACGTCTCTGTTTTTAAACCGAAGAGGTCATTCATGAAAGTCCCTAGTTTGTCTAAAATAGAAAATAAACGAATAAACGCATTTTTGTAGAAGTACACAAATCGCTGATAAGTCTCCGTTTCCTGCGGATTCATGTCCTCCAGAAAACCCTTCACGATCATCTCACCATAGCGCTCGCAGCAAAATTTGCTCTGTTCACATTCATCTAAGGCATCGATAAAACCCTTACTCCATATAGCTTGCCGATGAAAGATCGAATATTCCGTAGAGAG
The DNA here is from genome assembly GCF_059692015.1 of Paenibacillus sp. J22P165. NCBI lineage: Bacteria > Bacillati > Bacillota > Bacilli > Caryophanales > Paenibacillaceae > Paenibacillus > Paenibacillus sp. J22P165. The sequence goes on from NZ_JCAUAP010000012.1 coordinate 81,944, forward strand.
GTGACTCTGCTCGGTGGCGATCTGTTTCATATAGGCTCTTATTGCATCGCCTGCTTCCAGCAGGAGACCACTATCAACACGTTTCGGCTCATTAAATAAGACACGAAGCATAAGATCACCTCCCTTTTTATCATCATCTGATCATCTTGTTACTTGGATACCGTTTTGGCTGTTGGGACAGGCATAGCGGATCGCTTAGCTCCAGCAGTACGATCACGCTGCACGAAATACATCGCAGCCAACACACCTGCGCCTCCCAAATACTGACTTAACGAGATCGATTCTCCAAGGAAAATGAAACCCCCAAGCGCAGCAGTTACAGGAAGCAAGTAACCGTAAGCCGATGATTTGAAAGGTCCTAGCTTAGCTAAACTCCAATTATGCAGAGAGAACCCGACAGCCGTTGCCAAAAGCGACGTATAGATTAAGCTAATCCATCCAGCCTGCGAGATCGCTGCGAAGTAAGCACCATCCGCACGCAAGATGACGAACGGCAATAAAGCCAAAGCTCCCGCTGTCATTTCTAGTGAAATGAGGATTGGAAGCGGATATTTTATGACCAAACGATTCATTCCAATGAGATAAATGGCTCCCATGAAGCTGCGCATCAAGAGCAAGATATCCCCTCGCAATGTATCACTGCCTAAGTGAAAACCCTCGGAGCCCCCTGAGACAATAAGCATTACACTGCCGAGTGCTAAAGGAATCCCCAGCAGGATTCTCCAAGTAATCTTCACTTGCCCGACAATAACGGCAATGAGTACTGTGATGACAGGCATGAAGCCTCGTCCAAGTACAGCACCATTTGCAGCGTTCGAAAACTGCAACGCATATTGCAACAGAGCTTCCATCCCTACGGCGTTGAGTATCCCCAACCCACAGATGAGCAGCAGATCGCGACCCGCTATTTGGAAGCGAAGCGACCTCGAACGATAATAGAAGTAAGTATAGACCCACAGAATCGGAATCATACTCGCAAAGCGTAGACCATTGAAGACTAGACTGTCCCATTCTCTTCCGCCAATTTTGAGAGAAGCCAAATTGATCCCCCACAGCAAGTAGACCAATACAAATCCCAAATGTGGATAGATCGCTCGTAAACGTCCCGAGTTCATCACACGAAGTATTCCTCCCTCAGCAAGAATCGAGATTCGGATCCACGGGAGCCGAAATTTCGAACCTTTACATTTACTCGTCGTAACACCTCTATAATGGAAATGGCCTTCCGTTAGAAGGCCTTGTTGTGCCTGTGCCGCATGATGCAGCTAGGCTTTACGATCATATAACGTGAGTACACACAAATAACATAAGAATCCAAACATACAAGCCACAATAATGGCATGAATCATACCTGTAAATAAATAAGCAACTTCATTCCCTAAGGACCATGTTACGACTGCGCCGCTAATCACTTGAAGCGAAACGAGAATAAGAGCCCATTTGCTCCCGAACCAAAGTTTGTCCGTCTTCTGATAATGGCGTCGAGCTTGCAGGTACAGAAATAATATACATACAAAGAGCAGCAAAGCGGCAATCCGATGTGTAAACACAATGCCAGTTGCACCGCTAAGTTCAGGGATCACTTCGCCATTGCATAACGGCCAGCCCGAGCAGCCACCCGAAGAAACGGTATGTCGCACGAATGCTCCTAAGTAAACTACAACGTAGCTGTAAATAGCTGTAAACCAGACCATTACTTTAAAACTAGTATGAATCTGCGTTGTTCGAATAAATTGTCCCCACGGGGTAAACACGAGTGCAAGCAGCAGGGAGAAGGCAAAGGCTAGCAAGGATAAACCGAAATGAAGAGCAAGGACAAGAGAGGATTGCGGCCAAACAACGGCCAATGCGCCCATAGCTGCTTGAATCAAGGTCATGACTACGGTTGCTGTGATAAAGAATTTAGCATCTCTACGCTTCACATAGCGGAAAACCAAGTAAAACGTTACAACAAGTATCATGGTCACAACACCTACAACTAAGCGATGACTGTACTCGATAAACGAAGAAATGGTATGTGCTGGAATGAATTTCCCATGGCATAACGGCCATTCGTCACCGCAGCCCCGGCCAGCGTCAGCCTTAGTTACTAAGGCCCCCATAGCAAGAATAAGAAACATGCCGATGGCGGATAAATTCGCAAATCTTTGGATCCATTTTTGCATGATTGCACCTACTTTATGTCATATCTACTGAGGATCATGTCGAATACTGTAGTTCCGCTTTAATTATAGCTGTAATATGAAGCCATTTCCATTCGCAATTGTTACAAAGCTCCGAAACAACAGGGAATCGAGTTACGCCCAAGACTTGGAAATAACATTATAGTGTGTGTAGTATGGAAGCATTTATTCCGAATATGAAAAAAGGTTCGATTCGAGCCTGGCTAATTTCATCGGCTATCTCCACTCCTTCTGCATCAAAAAACACCATCAACGGATTAATCCGACGACGGTGTCCATGTGACGTGTATTAAAACTACTCCTTTTTAAGGAGCCAACGCATTCGAAACTTCAATTGCACGGTCAAGGAATTGCTCGATTTCCTCACGGGTTTTACGCAGTTTGCTGACGAAACGAACGACTTCTTGCCCGTTACGAAAAGCAATGAAACTCGGGATACCTAAGATGTTCAATTGTTCGCACAAATCCGGGAATTCATCACGATCCAGTTCAATGAAAGTAAGACGGCCTTCATAGGCTTGCTCTACGGCAGGCATAAAAGGATCAATATAATGGCAATCCTTACACCATGTCGTTTTAAAAATAGCTATTGTCACGCCAGACTGCGAAATTTGCTCTTGAAATTGTTGCTCGGTCGATACTTTACGCATGGGACACCTCATCACTTCTAGAATTTACTCTCTTATAGCATGTGAGAAAATCAGTGTCAAGCAGCTGGTTCAGGAAAGTAAAATTTCGAACTCATATGACGTGTTTTTTATTTTCGGCATTTGTTGTAGAATGACATTATTACATAGACCTTTTGGGGAATAGCTATCCGATTGGAGAAAATAATGATCTATCAAAATTTAGAAGAATGCATAGTTGATTTAGAAAAGAACGGACATTTGGTTCGCATTCATGAAGAAGTTGATCCTGAGCTTGAAATGGCAGCCATTCATATGAAAGTTCATGAAGCTGGTGGCCCAGCCTTATTATTCGAGAATGTGAAAGGTTCCAAGTTTCGGGCGGTATCCAACCTTTTCGGTACCGTAGAGCGCAGCAAATATATATTTCGAGATACTTGGGAAGGCGTGAAAAACGTAATCTCTCTACGAAGCGATCCCATGAAGGCAATGAAAAGCCCACATAAACATATCGGTACGGGTCTGGCTGCCTGGAAAGCCCTGCCAATCAAAATAAACGGTGATCTTCCAGCTTCTTTTGAGGAAATCAACATTGCTGACCTCCCTCTCATCAAGCACTGGCCAGAAGATGGCGGTGCATTCGTCACCCTGCCTCAAGTGTATTCGGAAGATCCGGAGAAACCAGGAATTATGAATTCCAATCTGGGGATGTATCGGATTCAACTAAGCGGGAACGAGTATGAATTAAATAAAGAGATCGGCTTGCATTATCAGATTCATCGCGGTATCGGAGTCCACCAGGCAAAGGCGACTAAACAAGGAGCCCCTTTAAAGGTAAGCTGTTTTATTGGCGGGCCGCCGGCGCACACTTTGTCAGCAGTTATGCCCCTGCCGGAAGGCATGAGTGAGATTACCTTTGCGGGCTTACTCTCAGGGCGCCGCTTCCGCTACAGCTATATAGATGGCTATTGTATTAGTCACGATGCTGATTTTGTTATCACAGGAGAAATTTATCCTGGCGAAACCAAACCGGAGGGCCCTTTCGGCGATCATTTGGGCTACTACAGCCTTACGCATCCTTTTCCTCTCATGAGAGTGCACAAAGTATATGCTAAGAAGAATGCAATCTTTCCATTTACTGTCGTGGGCAGGCCCCCTCAAGAGGATACGGCGTTCGGTGCATTAATTCATGAACTCACAGGCGATGCAATTAAGCAAGAAATTCCAGGTGTCAAAGAGGTTCATGCTGTAGACGCTGCAGGCGTACACCCCTTGCTCTTTGCGATTGGCAGCGAACGTTACACGCCCTATCAACAAGTCAAGCAGCCGGCAGAGCTGCTCACGATTGCTAATCGAATTTTAGGGACGGGACAAGTTAGCTTAGCCAAGTACTTATTCATCACAGCAGAAGAGAGCCAGCCTTTGGATTCTCATGATGTAGAGCAATTCTTACAATACATTTTGGCACGAATAGACCTTCATCGGGACCTTCATTTTTATACCAATACGACGATCGATACCCTAGATTACTCAGGTACAGGTCTAAATAGCGGCAGTAAGGTTGTATTCGCAGCAGTCGGTGATAAAAAAAGGGATTTATGCCTAGAGGTTCCTGGCGTTTTTAATGAAATACCAGGGGTCCAACATGCGTGTTTGGTGATGCCGGGAATCGTCGCGGTTCAGATGTCCGAATTTAAAAGTTACGGTGAGACACAGGTTGAAATGAACGATTTATGCGAGGCTATTGGCGCAAAAGGCCCACTCCCTGCTTGTCCATTGATCATTGTATGTGATGATAGCCGTTTTCTGAGTGAGAGTATTAACAACTTTGTTTGGGCTACATTCACACGCAGCAATCCTTCCCATGATATATATGGCGTGAACAGTTTTTATGCGAATAAACATTGGGCTTGCGATAATGTTGTGATTGATGCGCGAATTAAACCGCACCAAGCACCGCCATTAATACCGGATCCAACGGTTGAAAAAAACATCATACGCTTATTTGCCGAAGGCGCCATTCTAGGTGGTCCAGGAAAATAAAGTTCGTTAGTATTAGTCCAGTAATTCCAAGGTTTTCACAATTATTAAAAATAAATTAAGTTCGTTAGTCACATGAATTTTTCAAGAGTTGCTTCTGCATTAGTGGAAAATAAAGTTCGTTAGTGATGTTCACTTTTGTAAAACCGTTCTTTTTTGAAAATTTAGACGTCAAAATAACCAAGATCATCTACCTAGATGTCTTGGTTATTTTATTAATAAAAAAATCATGTATTAAAAATTCTACTAACCATCACCCTCAATAAGAGCCTGATCGTCACATAGTCAAGGGAAAAGTCACGTTAACATATAAGTATAACTGCCATTGAATTTTGTTAAAAACTTTTTTGTCGAACCTGAAAAGAACTTCATAAGTAGCAGATGTTCCTTCAAGTAGTAAGTATCATGAAACATCCTAAAATCTAATAAATAGCTCATTGCATAATACTCATGAAACCGTAATAATTTAACTACGTCAAGCTCATAGTATTCATTCAAATTTTTAAATAAATATCCAAATACTACATCCCCGTTTTTTTTACGATATTGATCCAAATAAATTGAATATTTTCCTCTAAGATACAAACTTGTATACTCTTCGTTGGTCATTGTAAACAACTCTAATAATTGATCTAAGATTATATTAAATATGTTTATATTAGGTTGGACCCATAATGGTGAGATATCTTCCTTCAAATATACTGGTTTAAAACACTTCGAACAACAAATTGTAGAAAGTAACCATTTTCCATTTCTATCGGTCAAATCAATCATACAATTGGGACATTTTGAAATAAGTTTACAACCATGTTCGAGACAAAAATCCACATCACTCAACTGATGTTTTCTTCTAAAATACACCTCACCAGTTTCTTCATAATCTGTTTTTATACAATTAGGACAATATCTAATTTCATGAGAAAGCACTCTTTTCCCTACTCTGTCATTACCAAATTGTATCGCCCTGTTATTGCAAATAGACTGGGAATCCTTGTAAAACATTCTAAGAACACTTACATAAGAATGATTTTCAAGTAAAATTTTAGTATCTACTTTTAGGTCATCGTGAAGACTATCATTTATATTATTAATGTTTTGAGGGTTTATCAGTGGTAGTGACCGACTGTTTAAACCAAAGAATATCGAAGTTAGATCAACTAATGTTATTCCAGTCAATTTAACATATCTAAGAAATATACTTCTAAAATCCTCGTCAAGATAAGTTGGTGGAAAATGATTAAGTTTTATCATAAATTCTCCAGACTAGTATTTTTTATTAATTTACCCATTTCAGAAGAATCTATTCCATTTTCCCCCAAATATTGAACTCCCTTAGCTTCAAAAATGTGATTAATTCACAAGCAAATCAAAAAAAAATCACTTATGGTTACGGTTCTGTCGTGACAATATTTTTTAAAAATAAAACCGCCAGTTTCTTTTTAACATTATAAAAGGGCCAACCAGATATCTCCGATTGACCTAATTTAACGATATTCGTAATGCCCCACTCTTAAATACTATGTGTTGCTAATACATCTCTACTTAGATCAACCAAAGTCTGGTCAATTGTATTTACTACAACACTTTTATTTCTAACTCTTTGCTTACGATCAACTTTTAATTTCACTTTAGCATATGCTTGAAATGCTAAGCTTTTCAATTCTGGAAGTAATATATTTTTGTTCTGCTCTAATAATGCTTTTACAATCATCTCTGCATGATTTGCTGGAATTTGAGCTTCCATTAACCACTTAGTTGCTTCGTATGCGATATCTAGAGGATCCCTTGGAATATTCTCTTTTGCTGCTTTATTAGCTTGGAGTTGCCTCTTAGATAACTCAGCCAATGCTGAATTGAAAAATTTATCTATTTTAAAATCTTTTATATAAATGTCTTTCATTGCTTCAAGTTTTGCATATTCATTTAACTTAAGAGCCAGCAATACTGGTTTTAAAGCACATAATTCATTTTCAAATACATCCCGAAAAATTTGAGGAGTAAGTGATTCAACATTTAAGTTAATGGCCCTCCATTGAGCAATCATAAATAACTTAATGGCAATATCCGTCACACCTTGGGAATATTCGTACATTACCTGATTTAATGTTTCATTTAACTCAACGGGTTGGCGAGTCCATTGATACTTCCATAGAGCTCCTAAAAAAAGTTTCCATTCAAGACCTTCTTCAGAAGCATCTTGGGCATCTATTGATCGATAGTCCATGCGCTCCCAAAAGATAACCCCAAAATGTTCACAGGCTCTACGAAGTTGTCTAAACTCCTTCGATAACATCTCCCATGCCTTATTCGTTCCAATAAGAACTATTGGAACGCCAAGCATATTTTTAATCGTAACAAAAAAATTGAGCATATGTTCTTCTTCATCCGTATTTCCACTTAAATGCTGAATCTCATCAATTATTAATGCACCTATCATATATGTCGCGCACAATTGAGCCATAGTAGGAATCATTTGATCAACAGTACTTTTTTTTACGAAAGTATCGTAATGAGTATCCCCTACGAGATCTTTGAGAACTTGGAAGAAATTTAGGCATAAGCCCTTAATTGTACCTTTTGGCGGACATTCTAACTTTAACCATACAATTTGTGTAAAGTTAATGTTTTGCCCCTTATATTGTGCATGACGAATAACCTGTGCAGGATACATTGTCATGAGGATATTATTAATAGCTGTTGTTTTCCCCATTCCAGAAACTCCAATTATAGATAACCCCCTCCAGAAGTTTTATATGATTTGTTATCAAATGACACAGTCTGAGAAGTTATCTTCAACTGCTTAAAGACCTCCATCGCTTTAGCAACGTTCTCTGCAGCCTCATTTCGGATTCTTACACCATTTACTGTGAGAGGATTTCTATCAACATAACCATCACGTATTAATATAGACAAACTTTGCTCTATTCGAAGATGGTTTTCAAGTGGTTGTACTAGCCGCGGCAGATCGTAAATACAGTGAAGCCTTTCCGTAGTATTCCTAAGTCTATCACGCTCATGGAATGAAACTTTCTTAGTTAATTTCTTAATTACAATTGGAACATCGCGGATTGGTTGAATGGCTTCAATTAACGGGTTTCCCCGATATTTAGCAATTACAGCTCTTCTATAGGAAGCAGTAACATCTGCTCCCCTTAGAAAAGCGATTCTTTCCTGAATAACATCCATCTACATCAACCCCCTTTTCAGTTTTGTGCTGCAAATAACGCTTGTAATCGTGAACTTGTTGGAGTTTGCTTTTTTGACGTTTCTGGTTTCAATTCAGTCGAATCGATTGGAATAATGTCATTTCTGACTTCTTCAGGCATATCATAATTTGCATCCTCAGTGAAGAAGTGCTCAGTTCGACGAATCGAATCTTTTTCTAGTGCTGTCCGCTCAGCCAAACCGTCTATTAATTTTGCATTACTTAAACCGCTTTCTTGCTTAAGTGCTTTAGCCATTTCAACAATATTATCCCTGCGGTATCCCCGTTCTGCTTCAGCTTGTTCTTCGACTTCTCTATATACTTCTTTTTCTAAACCTATCACTTCTACGATATGCTCGAATTCATCCCAAGATTTTTGCAGAGCATGATGATTAGAATCGACCATTTCGAGTGGAAGATGACCGATACCTTTATCCCCTTTTAATATGATCTTTTCCGTAAACCTCGGATCAAATGCAATATTAAGTTTATTACCAATTCGAGGGTTCCCATCGACAAACCATCCTTCACGAATTGCCTGATCGCAGGTGTAGTGAATACCTTTGAACTTAATACCTAAATTCGTAATTCTACCTGTTTCTGTAGGTAACAAGTTCATTTTTAATGTTTCTTCTTCGAAACTTCTGAAGCAATGCCCTTTTCGTTTCATTCCCCATTCTAATAAGTCACGTGGGATTGGTTTTACACCTTCAGCAATCATATCTTCATCCAATGCATACCCATCCATCCAGTGATAGTTGTTATGCCAAATAGCTAAATCATAGATGATTTGCGAAAACTCTTTAAGTGTTAAAACAGCTTTCGTTCTTGGATCTGGATCTCCTCTACGCCTCATTTCAATTGAAACCTCTCCTGGTAACCGAGAAATAGCACTGACATTGTAGACATTAAAAAAGCTTTCAACTAATGCCTTCCAATCTGCACGATAAGGAGCCATATACTCAATATCAATTCCAAGTAAAGTTCGAAGACCAGTTGTTTTTGTATTTAATAACTCTCCTCGGTCTGCAGTAAATTGTCGCGGTAAGCAAGCCAAGGGCCATTCTTCTGGTGTAATTGTCATGCCGCTCCTCTCACAGAGATCAACTTTCGAAGAACCGGTGTTATATATTGCCATAGCAGCCCCGATGTATGACCTTTCATATCCAATATAAATTCCAGCAATATAGTGACTAAACAAATCAATAACACTGTAAATTACAGGTCTTCCAATTGGTAAGAATTCGCGATAGCTGCTTGCTAAATATAAATCAGCAATTGTGGAATCAATATGGAATATGGAACCTGGTACCAGTGCTTGTTTTGTCTGATTACCAATTTTCGCTCTCTTATCCAAATTAAATCTTCGTTCCCCAATCAGTCCTAATGAAGAACCGATAAAATTAGACTTTTTAGCCTTATCGACATAATAATAATACGTTTTGAACTCAGGTCTTTGTTCTCCTGGCAAGAGAACTGGCTTTGTTTTCCCATTCTCTTCTTCATAATGGCTTATAAAAAAAGTGCGTAACATCTTCTTAAAGGATTCACGCAATGAAAGTTTTTCTCTAAGATGAAATGTTCTATATGCCATCATCATATGCTTATGAATGGTAGCATCCGTATTAACTCCTACTTTCTCGGGTTCAATTTTTGTGATTTTTCGCTTTCGACCTCTTTTCTTAGTGCTTTCCGTTGCTAACTTATTACTACCTGACCCACCACATTTATCATAGCGATTAAGAAGTCCTACTTTTAACTTCCCAGACCTCCAATATTTTTTCAGCAGCCTGTGTACTTTAGGCATGGAATAAGATGACTTTTCCATACACTCATTCACCATAGGCCCACGATAATCACTTATGAAAATATATGGCTCGTTTTCAACATATTCCTTAAGGAAATCCCAAGCTTCATCAAGCTCTGCTTTCCGTTTGGCCGGCAATAGATCATAATTCATTTTTTCTGCTTCACTTACGTATTTCACAATACGCGCCTCTCCTAACACTAAAGCAGCAGTTACATCATCGATCGATCGTTCAAACGGGAAGGCATCCTTGTTTAAATCGATAACATATAGTAAATCTGGATGATGCGATATATCCACGATGCGTTCAAACACAGAGTTCTTATCTTCAAATGGCGCCCATTGCAGCACTTGGTTTGTAATTAAAGTTTGCATTCAATAACCCCTTAACTTGGAAGTGATATTCTGACTTGTTTACAGGGATTAAACAATTGATTCATATCTACGATTATTTTTTTATTGGCGATCAAATGCTTCAAAAGCGTAATGCTTGTACTTGCTGGAACAGCATAATATTTGTCTAAGACATCTGTTAAATCCGCCAAAATTGTATTACTTCCTGGCAAATGCTTCATTAACTTATCTTCTAGTGAATTCAAAGTAGCATCATCAATATTAGGAAACAATCCAAATCTGCTCTTTGACTTATGTAACATTTGAATATTTTGAACCAAGGGAATGTGTATAGAGTTTTCAGTTACCACATTCCACTCTACGCCTCTTCTTGACCAATAAATTTTCTCGATTAACTGCTTTTCTGAAGTACGGCGTTTACAAATTGCCTCAGCATATTTAATAGATCTTGCTTTAATAACATGACCATGGGCAGTTAATTGAGTAATAAGATTATCAGTAGTCATAACGATATCGACCTTGGTTTTCGGATCAGCGGGGTGTTTGATTCCAAGTTCCGCTGCAATAGCTTGCGTTTCTTCTCGAGGAAGAAGTGGGAACTGTTCTCTAGAATCGACGACACTATCGTCCCATTCCAATAAATAAAAATACATTGCTTCAAGAAGTGATAAGAAGTGATGCTCACGTTCTGTTCTCCAACTGCTACGAATACTTGACTTTCCAATAGAAGGAACCTCATGTACACGTATCCATGGGATATACGCTGAGCCTGTCCCACTACCTCTTCCTTCTTTTAGTCGCTTCGCTATCGTGTTTTCATCAACTGCATACTTGAATTTTGCCATTGCTGTCAACCTCCAATTGGGAAGTGTATTTCTTGATAATTTTTCCAAACGAATACATTTTATTCATACCTGTACATTAGAAACTTTCGTTGTTCCCTGCTAATACATTTCTGTAAAATACCTTAGTAATAGCTTATTTTTTATTTTTCATCAATTCTTCCACCTTCCATTCAAGTGTTCGCATGTATTCAAGCATTTGAACTAAAGTAGTTTGAGTTACAAATCCAGGAAAACCTGACTTTTCATTTATTAGCTTTTGTTCAAACTCATCACTCTTTTTGCTATATTCCACCCATCGCTTCTTATTAAAACTCATTAGAAGTTGTAAGACCTGATCCCAACATTCAGACTGACTATGTAGAAGCATAAGTTTATAATAATGAGAACAATTGCTGGTAAACGGATAATCAAAGTGCTTTTTATTTCTAGCTATGTTAGTGTTTATTTTTTTTATACTATCGGATACGACATTGAGCAATTCCTCCATTAAGCTCTCCTCCCTGCAATTTTGTACTTCAAAAAAATGTTCTTTTCTATGCTGCACTTTTTATTTCTGAGCTTAAAAGTATGGAGCTATTTTGTATCGTGTTAGGATTTAGGGAAGCTTGTTGTAATTTCAATCCGTTTAAAGAACCAAACAAGAACTTTATCAATAATATGTGTTTTAATGGGTGTCTTGCATATTCTCCATCAATGCATTCTTTCAACCAACCTCCTATTTCTACGTCACATCCTAATAACTCAAGTAACGATTTACTATAAAAATTCTGAAAAAAATAAATTAGTTTGCGCAACCTTAATTTGTTATCGAATTCATAGAAATTAGCTTCAATTAATTTCTCAACATATTGATTGTGTAATTTTATAAATAACTCATCTAACCAAACATTCTGTTCATTGAATAAATAATTAATCTCACTACTAATCTCAATTAGTTGGGTTTTAAATTCAATTAATAATGGACTCCAACATTGATTTTGCAAGGTTAAATCTGACCCGCATTTAGGACAAGATTGTTTTAGAATATAGAGCTGATTTCTTAATTTCGTTGTGAAATGAAATCCACATTCTTCACATCCAGTAGAAAGTATTCTTTGATGATCTAGACAATAAAAGTTTCCTGGTGCTTGATGTGTCCTTCGCCAGTATGATTCACCATTCTTATTCAAATCCTCAATTAAACAGGATGTGCAGTACTTTAAATGATTGCTTATACTTGATTTTGTAATATATCCTACTTGGGAATGAATGAGATGATATCTTGCATTTGTGTCCATCATTTTTAGCACTTGTTGCTTACTTTTAGGTGTTAAAAAGGGGAGAAAATAAGGAAGTAACGAATGTTTCCGAATAATGTCCTGTTCGCTATAGTTGTATATACCAGGAATGTTTTTAACTAAACGATTCGTGATCTTAGGGAAATCTAATATTTGAGTGCATTTGACTCCATACAAATCAACCATCGTTTTTTCAACTTTCAAATTACCACTTAAGTGATGATATCTTGCTAAAATGCTATAAAGTATTTCATCTGGGTACAGGTTTGGAAAAAAATTCATTTCTAATTTCAACCTCCTAAAGAAGTGCTCCCTTTCTCAATAGAACGCATAATAAATTTCGATATCTTTAAAGTATCAGGTACGATATTTGCCATAAATATTTCTCCTTCATATACAAGTTTGATGCACTCAACCTCCTCCTTTGAATATATAACTGGGATTAACCATGTTCCATAAATTGCTGCTCGATAGAACCACTGTTCTTCAATCGCTTTTGGGCATGTGTAAAACAAATCATTGGAATAGATACCCATTGGTGTAACCAGGCCAAACGCAAAAATTTTTCCCATTAAAATCACCTCTCTCAATAAATTCTTTCCTATTAATCTACTAATAGTTATTATCAAATTCGGTAGTTTTTATACTTATAAACAGTATTTTAATTTTTAATATTTATACGTTTGTGTTTCAATTGCTACCCATTGTCTACACTTTTAATGAGGTGTAATTAACATGGGCGACATTTTAAAGATTGTTGGTGCTAGAGTTAGAGATATTCGTAAAGATCGTGGTTTAACTCAGGAACAATTAGCTGAGGTGTCTGGATTCCATTTTACTTACGTAGGGGCAGTTGAACGTGGAGAAAAAAACATCACTTTACTTAATCTCGAAAAAATGGCCGAAGCATTAAATACTGATGTACAGGAACTGTTTAGATACGCTGGCCTTGACTTAGGTCAAACAAGCAAACAAAGGGATCTTCAAGAAGTCCTTAATTTACTCATGCGTCAATCAAATGAGGAGATTAAGAGAGCAAAATTTATTTTGTCTGAGTTTTATAGAAGTAAATGAAAACGAAACTAAAGAGGTTATCCCGATTGTGGGATAACCTCTTTTTATATCAAATAATAGTCAATAATTTTACATACAGCATTGTTACGGAACTCATAAGTTTGCCATTATGAATGGTTTATGCTTCTAAAAATTACTAGCACAAAGAAGGAGTCTTTATTAAAATTCTCCTCCTTACTTCAAACTTTCTACTGTAAAGTGACCTGTAGATAGGCTTTATACAAACCGCTATCACTTTCCTTACTTTTGACTGTGCTAAACAAGCCAGTTAAATCTTGCAGAGCAAGACTTAATGTCTTGTCTCCACTAACCTGCGCTTGCGCAAAGGCTGTAATGTCATACTGTCGCCATTGATACGTTGAATTAAACGTTGCTGTAGCTATGACGCTCCCAACAACCGGCATATTATTCCAGTTAAGCCCGCTTTCGGACCAAGCATCATTTTGCACCTCGTATACTGCAACATTTGAGTTAGTTCCGTTTGGATCTGCCAAAGCGCTATATATATTTAATATAACGGAGTCAATTGGCTGACTGATAGAGTTGAGGTCAAATTTCAAGAAAGCTTTGCGCCCATACCCAGTCGGATTGTCCTTAATATCCAAACCTACAGCTGTTCCATAATTAGTCCCTGCTGAGCCTCCACTACGCACATATGAGTCTGCGACTACATTCAACTTCACTGGCTTTAATGTCACTTCCAAATAAGCACTTCCACCAGCCGTTTCTTTGCTTAGGATACTGCTCAAGTAGCCTGACGAATCCTGCAAAGCCACGCTGAGTGTCTTATCCCCATTTGCTTGAGCAACAGCATATGAGGTAAGGTCATACTCCCGCCATTGATACGCTCCATTAAAGGCAACAGTACTCGACAAACTACCAATGGTCGGCATATTGTTCCAATTCAGCGTACTCTCTGTCCAAGTGTCATTCTGTACTTCATAGATACCAACGTTCGCAACGGAACCAGCGGCATCTGTTATTGCACCATACACCTTTAATTTAACTGCAGCAATATCATCACCGGTCAAAGTTCCGAGATCGAACTTCATGAACGTTTTCCGTCCATAGCCTGTAGGATTTTCTTTCACTTCTAACACGGTAGCTGTGCCATAGTTATTTCCTGCGTAGCTTCCGCTTCTTACAAAAGCATCTTCCTTTACTTTAATGACTCGTTTATTCGTAGAAGCTGTAGGTTTATCAGGATCTGAATATTCATGTGCGCCAATATCTGGAGCATCCAAGTACAACGAATTGCCAAAATAATCTCTGCCTCCATTGTTTGCAATAAGTATCCCTGCATCGATAGCCGGAGATGTATTCTTTAGCTTATATCCTGTCAACGTATCAATCTTAGGTTGACCAGGTAACGTACCTGTACCACCCTTACCAGGATCCACAAATTGAGGATCTCCGACAACTGCAGTTGCATCTGCAGCTAGTGGAGCGGTTAGATAATATAAATTGTTTCTATACGTACCACCACCATTTACAAGGCTTTTAACATAAAAAATATTATTTGAGACAACCGTATTGTTATCCGGTGACACTCTTGTGTCATTATTCGGAGAATAAAATGTATTGTTATAAACTAGTCCACCATAGCCACCATATATCAACCTATTTGTAATGTTTTGTGCAATATTATAACGATAAATGATAGGCTTGTAGTTAGACTTATTTCCCTGTAAATCACAAATAAGAAATGCAGATCCTGAATCATGGACATAGTTATATTGAAAAATAACATTACTACTGTTCAAATCCGCGTCAAATGCCGTATCGTCGGCAGTTCTAGTCGTTGTCCAATGCGTTATATTATAAACTTCATTAAATTGGTAAATACCATCAATCGTATTCGTAACTTCTATACCAGAGGTGCGCCAGTCATGTGCGATATTATACTCACTTAACGGTGCATAGGAAGGTGAGATTAACTGACCGAAGTCAGAGTATTCCAATCCTCCCATTAACATATTATTTCTCATTACAATATTTCTGTTCGGAACAACAGCCGTTTGGTTCGCATTGGAATACGCTGCCAAAGTTGCTGCTTGTGCAATTCGAATCCCTGTCTCCGATACTCTTTCAATCGTATTGTTCTCAATGGTAATGCCATCGAAATACGTTTTTGCTGGTTGCGTCCCTGTATACCCTGGACGTGTGTCTACAGTGGCAATGGAGATGCCTCCTGTACCCTTAAACCAAGAGCTATCATACCCACCTAAAGCAGGCGGATTTGAATACGCCCCCGCTACAGTCCCACCGGTTGTGTCATTTGGTCCAAACTCACGCAACCCGTTAATATCGTGAATGTAACAATTACGAATGACAATATGCTTATAAGCCCCCTCTCGCCCCGATGCTGTTACCCGAATACCAGCCAAGTACCCAGTAACCTCGAAAGTCGAGCTCGTAGTTAGTTGAACCGTAGTAGTTGTCGTGCGCCAATTAGTTACAGCCAGATTGTTAATTTCCCAATACTCTTGGTTATCCAGCTTCACGGCACTCGAAATCAGACCTTCGGCATCAATCTTCGGTTTTTCTCCCGTACCATAGCTACTAATAACAATAGGGCTGCCTTCTACACCAGAACCTTTCGGCCAAAGTTGTCCAAACCAGATTTCTCCTGATTTAAATAGTATTTGGTTACCTGGTGCAAATTGCGTCGCATTTACCTTGCCTAAGGTTTTCCACGCTGTCCCTGGTGTTGTCCCGTCATTCGAATCTTGCCCATTCGAGTAATCCACATAATAAGTACCCGTTACTGCTGCTTCAGCCTTGGGCATTACTTGGGCTGGCAGTATCATAGCCAATACAAACATGGCCATAACTACAACCTTCATCCTCCCACAAAACTTGCTTCTGCTCATCAATAATTCCTCCTCTGCTATTTTTGAAATCGCTTCCATTATCAACAGATGAAAAGGAGCACCCTACATCGATAATCGAATGTGTGATGCTCCCATGAAATCGTTAGTGAATGGCTTACGATTGAAATAATCATATACAAATGAGAAAGATATGTCTGCTGACGATTCTGACTTCTTTCTATACAATTTTTACTCTATTACCGTTATGTGTTAAAGCTTTTCAATCATTCTTAATTCTTCTATAAAGTTTATCGTTTATTTTCAAATTCAATTTTTTAATCATCTGTTCAATAAATTCATCATATTTTGTATTTACAATTTGCATCGCAACATCTTCTTTGACTTCTGATAATTCTCTGTACCCAGTGGTTGTCCCCAACTTGTACATATTATCTCTCTTCTGCAAATAATACGCTTCAAGCTCTCCATCACTTGGTTTAAGTTCATTGTCCATTAACTTCTTTTTCAACTCTAAAACCAAATTACTTTGGCGGTAATTATAGTACTCCAATTCACCAAACTGTTTATTCCCATAGATAACTTTTCCACTTTCAATGGATTTTTTACGAGTGTTATTTTCATTTTTAAGAGCATCAAGAAAGGCTTCATAGCTTATATCTTCAATTATACCTTTGTCTTTAGCCAGAATTTGCTCCATTTTCAGTTTAGTCAACTTATCCATCGTTTTTTGTTTTAAAATCTCTAATGGGATTTCACCGTTGTAATTTCGGTTCCAAAATGTTTTATCAATATCAGCCTTATACTTTTGTCTAAAGTACGTAATGACTTCAGATTTCCCATTATTTTGTATCAATGAGAATTCTGATCCAGTTATATCTACACCATTGATATAAGCAAGAGCTTCGTTTTTATCGTGATTCCACTCCATGATCATGGCCAACAGTAGGATAATCAGTGTAGTCGCTATACTTAGAAGTAGTATCTTTTTCTTAATAACCATCATCCTCCATTAATAAAGCAAGCCATTGACTCTATATGGTCAATGGCTTACCCCTATTCCAAAATCTAAAATGCTTTTTCTAATAACCGTTGAATGAACACAGCAGCCTCTGCACGCGTGATTATTCTTTTTGCATGTAGCTGATCTTCAGAAATAATACCTAGGTCTACAAGGCTTGCAGACGCTAGTACAGACCAATCAGATAGCGTGGTGGCATCCTTAAATGCAGACAATGTCTTATTTGGATCTACTTTACCATCGAGTCTTAAGAGCGGTAATGTTCTACCAAGAATTGTATAGACTTCTTCATGAGTAATGATACCGCTTGGATTAAACATATCTTCCGTTACACCGCTTATTAGTTTAGCATCTACTGCTCTGGTTATCGCATCAGCATACCAATCCTTCACGTCAACGTCTTTAAAGCGTTGTTCAGCTACTCCTTTGTCATAAATACCTAATGCCGCTGATAACATTTGCACAAATTCCGCACGAGTTACAGAACGATTCGGTTCAAAATCCCCATTTGGCAAACCATTAACCACATATTTAGAGGCTAAAGCTTGAATACTTTCTTCTGCTTCATTCCCTTTTACATCGTTGAATGTAATTTGTCTAGCTGCTGCAAGTACATAGGTACTGTTCAATAGACTCATACCTACATATTTACCATTTAGATTTACTAATGGAACAGGAACAAAGGAGCCATCTTTTTGCATTCTTAAAGCGATAACATCTTTGTGTGTAGTTTCACCTAAAATACGACCAACCATCTTTTCAAACATTTCAGTAGGTTTATCAACCCCATTATTCGATAACTTTACTTCGAATGATACAGGAGAATCTAATAACGTGTAACCTTGTCTTTCAGCTTCTTGTTTTATAGCAGCAGTCTCTTTTTCATTAGATGGTGTATTAACTATTGTTATTGAAATTTGATTTGGTGATGCGTTCGGGAAAAGTAGTTTAGCCTGAGCAAGCATCTCTTCCGCACTTAAAATATACGATTTGTTCCCTGCTTGAAGCTCAAGTGAGATATGTTTATCCGTAAGTAAACTCAATTGCTCTATATGCAAGTTCACTTGAAAGCCTGTATCCTTTTGCACTTCAACTGCCTTTGGAGACATAAGTACTAAGATTGCGCCATCTTTCAACTGATCTAATGATGTTTGAATGTTACTAGCATCAATATTCAATTGAGCTACTACGGTTCCATGAACATCTGTTGTTATTTTGGTGTATTTCTCCAATTCCGTAGTTACTTCAACGCGATCTTGTAGGATTAAAGTTGGTGTATATGGTGTATTTCCCGTTGAAGAACCGCCACCTTGCTCAATGACTTTCCAAATGGCATAAAGTGTTGTATCTGATGCTACGTTTAAGCTAGTTGCTTCTGTATAGAAGCTACCGCTGCCATCTTCCTTCACATTCCACCCCATAAATATATGCCCTGTTTTCAATGGCACTGGTAGCACTCCAACTGGAGCCGCAAAGACTACTTCCTTATTTGATACGCTTACTTCGCCACCTTCTGCATCCAAATTCAACGTATAGGTATTGGGCGACCATCTTGCATAAAGTATACAATCCGCAGCTGTTCGGTACCAAGATCCACTTAAAACCGCTTCACCTGTACCATTACCTACCGTGTTCCATTCAACAAAGGTATAACCTGTCTTCGTCGGTACTGGCAGCGTGCCTACATAAGTTGCATAGGTCACAGAAGTGACTGAACTGCCATTTAAACTGCCACCTTGCACATCGAAGCTTAACGTGTATGCATTTGCTGTCCAGATCGCAAATAATACTGTATCAGATGCTGTTTGATACATTGTATTGGCTGTAAACGCAACTCCTGTTCCATCGTTAGCCGTGTTCCATTCTTTAAACGTATATCCAATGCGAATTGGTGTATGTAAGGTGCCAACAGCCACTTCATAGCTAACCAGCTTATTAGAATAACCTTCATTTCCACCATTGGCATCAAAATGCAGCGTATACGTCCCAACAGACCACTGAGCATACAAAGTTAGATTTTCTGATAACTGATATAGCGTTGCTTCGGTATAGGATTGACCAGTCCCATCTGAAGCAGTGTTCCAGCCACTGAAAGAATAACCATCACGCTCAATTGGTTGAACTGTTCCAATCGGCGAATCATAAGTAACAGACTTCGTGAATGGTGAAAGGACGGTTGTTTGCGGTTCAAATGTAATCTGATACGCATCCGCCTCCCATATTGCATACAGATTTGTATCTTTTGGATCCTGATAGATAGCGCCTTCTGTAACTGTCGTTCCAGTTCCATTTGCGGATGTGTTCCAGCCTTTAAACGTATAGCCCTCTCTTGATACAGCTGGCAGAGCAGCAACCTGGCCACCAAAAGTTACGGTTTGGTTATCTGGAGCTGGCCCTCCACCTTGTGCATTAAAGCTGAATACATACACTTTGGCTTCCCATTGTGCATACAAGATCGTGTCTGTGTATTGCGTATACAGAGTTATTGGACGATATGGTACCCCTGTTCCATCCGCACTTGTATTCCACCCCTTAAATACATAGCCAGCTTTTGCAGGAGTAGGTAACCACCCAACAGAATTCCCGTAAGTCACCGTGCTAACCGTCGGACTAACAGTCCCTGAGTCAGCGTTAAATAGTAATTTAGTTTCAGGAGCTTCTACAATTACATTGTATATAACCGATTGAGGTTGACCATTATAGTCAAAAGTGCCACTTACATCAAAACTTGACGGACTTGCATATCTAGATGCAGGAATCACTTCCCATGTCACAGGAACTTGACTAGTCAAACCTGTAGTTGTATCACGAACTTCTAGGGTTTGAGGCATAACCGGTGCTGTCCCTCTAGTTGTACGCACTTTTTTGTCGCCCACGATTGAATAAGGAATAACAGCCAATTCTACACGCGGTGCAAAGTCCCCCGCAGTATCATTTCTTGATGAGAATTGTATGCCCGTATTAAAAGTTGAAGATGGGCTCAAATTATTGTTTACAAATTCAGTAAAAGCTAAGCCTAAAGATACGCCTGATAGTGAAAGTCCAGATTGTAGTCTAGTATTAATAAAATCAGTAATATCTACCTCGTACCATACACCTTGCGCAGTAGCTGCCGAAGCACTACCGGGTATAGTTGGTGCTTTAAAGGATGCAATTTCACTGCCTTTAAATGGTTTTCTGTTCGTCCAATTAATGCCAGTCTCACTCCAGCCGGAATCTGTTTCATATACACCTAAATTAGTCAAAGCTTTGGAGCCTTGATCAATCGTTTTCCCATACAATTTAAGCTTGGCCGACAATGTACTATTGCTTGGAAATGAACTGATATCAAATTGCACATAGCCTACTCTAGAAAACCCAGCAGAATTAGCTGATTTAATGTGAATGAATGCATCGCTACCGAAATTTTCGATATTTGTTCTATCTCTTACATAGGAGTCCTGTGTCGATTTAAAGATCTGTTTCGGATAATTTGCAACAGATGTAATAGCTGATACGGTAATATCGCAAGTAGTAGAGATTGTTGGATCGCTTACACTTGTTGCAGTAATGATCGCTGTTCCTTCTGCAATTGCCGTTATTTTCCCATCAGCTGAAACTGTCGCTATTCCCTCATTACTTGATGTGAAAGTCACACTTTTATTTGTAATCGTTTCAGGAAAAACATTGCTGCTGATCGTTTTAACGCCACCTACATTGAGGTATAGCATATTTGCATCAAGTGCAACGGAAAGAACTTTGGGTTCTACAGTAACTTTAATAATGACTGGCACTTCAAGTGAAGCATAAGTAGGCTCACTGATAATCCCTTTTACATCAAAAGTTCCCTTTGCTGAGTACAATGAAGGATTCACCGATTCCCATTGCACGGCTACAGGAATACTACTTCCATTAGCAAGATTAGTTGCATCTACAGTTGCTGGCAGTACTGGCGCTGTGCCTACCGTTGTAGTAAGGGCCACACTTGTCGGCGCTTGAATAGGTATCGTACTAACAATAAGCTGTGGAGGCAAATTATCTGAAGAATCTTTAGAAGAAAACTCAATAAATTTGGAATCTGTATTTGCTCTTAAAGACTCATTACTTAACTCAAAGGAAGCTTGAGTTTTATCACCGCTAGCTAGATAGGCTTTCATATAATCAGTGACATTCACATCAAACCATGAGTATACTTGTGTGTTGCTAACCGGGACATTAAATGTTCCTATTGATGTAACTTGACTACGAGCAGGTCTATTATTTCCTTTAAGAGTTGTTTCAGTCCAACCTGTATTCGTAGGAAATACTGAAATGGTCTTATAAGGTCCTTTTGCATCTGCAGCTGGAACCGCCTCTATTTTATGGGCAAAAATTCTTAGAATAAATGTTTTGTCGTTCAAATTATCTTGTATATCTGACGTAGGAAATTGTAGTAGAACCTTCTTATTCCATCCATCATCCACATCTGCGTTATTTTGTATCTGCAAATTATTAGGATCAGCATTCTGTGAAATAATGGAGGAGTACGATGAAACATTTACCCCTCGAACATACCCATCGTCCGTCGGTGTGATAATCTTAATCCTATTTGATATAGGGGAAACTTCGATCACACATTCGGCGGTAACCATTGGATCTGAATTACTTGCAGCAATGATTTTCGCTGTTCCAGGTGAAACGGCCGTTAACACGCCTGCTGGAGATACAGTTACTATATTTTCATCGCTAGAAGAGAAAGTGACCAATTTATTCTTAACGGAATTTGGTTTAACCGTAGCCTTTATACTTCCAGTGTCTTGAACATTCATAAATCGTTTATTAGTATCCAACTCTACATACGCCACATGATCTACGGGTTTATCAGAATTTGAATATTCATGTGCACCTATATCAGGAGCATCCATATATAATGGATTACCAAAGTAATCTCTGCCCCCATTATTTGCGATAAGCATCCCAGTATCGATTGCTGGGGATGTATTTTTTAACTTATAACCAACTAACGTATCAATCTTTGGTTGACCAGGTACTGTACCCGTTTCACCTTTACCAGGATCAATAAATTGTGGATCTCCTACAACTGCAGCCGTATCTGCTGCAATTGGAGCGGCTAGATAATATAGATTGTTCTTATATGTACCACCGCCGTTGGCAAGGCTTTTCACATAGAATATATTATTGGAAACAACCGTATTGTTATCAGGTTGCACTCTTGTGTCATTATTCGGTGAATAAAACGTATTGTTATAGACAAGCCCACCATAACCGCCATAAATCAGCCGATTTGTTATATTTTGCGCAATATTGTAGCGATAAATGATAGGTTTATAGTTCGTCTTGCTCCCCTGCAAATCACAGATTAGAAAAGCCGAACCTGAATCATGTGCATAGTTATATTGAAAAATGACATTACTACTGTTCAAATCAGCGTCAAAAGCTGTGTCATCAGCGGTTCTTGTTGTTGGCCACTGTCTGATATTATAAACTTCGTTAAATTGGTAAATGCCATCTATCGTATTCGTAACTTCCAGACCTGAAGTACGCCAGTCATGTGCGATATTATATTCACTTAAAGGCGCGTACGCAGGTGAGATTAATTGTGCAAAGTCTGAGTATTCCAATCCACCCATAAACATATTATTTCTCATAACAATATTTCGGTTCGGAACTACAGCTGTTTGGTTTGCATTTGAATACGCTGTCAAAGTTGAAGCTTGAGCAATTCGAATACCCGTTTCAGATACCCTTTCAATCGTATTATTCTCAACAATTACCCCATCAAAATAGGTCTTAGCTGGTTGAGGCCCCGTATAATCTGGACGCGTGTCCACTGTTGAGATCGAAATACCGCCAGTAGCCTTAAACCATGAACTATCATATCCTCCTAGTACGGGTGGATTAGAATACGCTCCTTTAACCGTCCCACCGGTTGTGTCATTGGGTCCAAACTCACGTAAACCATTAATATCATGAATGTAACAATCACGAATAACAATATGTTTATATGCACCTTCTCTGCCAGAAGCCGTTACTCGAATACCAGCTAAGTAACCCGTCACATCAAAAGTGGTGTTAGTCGTTAATTGAACGGTCGTTTTCGTTGTGCGCCAGTTCGTTACAGCGAGATTGTTAATTTCCCAATATTCTTGATTATCTAGCTTTACAGCGCTTGAAATCAGTCCTTCGGCATCAATCTTTGGCTTATCCCCTTCACCATACTTATCAATGATAATGGGACTCCCCTCTGAACCAGAACCTTTTGGCCAAAGCTGCCCAAACCAGATCTCACCGGCTTTAAATAAAATTTTGTTCCCCGGTTCAAATTGGGTTGCATTCACCTTATCCAATGTTTTCCATGCCGTTTCTGGTGTAGTTCCATCATTCGTGTCTTGACCATTGGAATAGTCAACATAAAATGTCTCTGTTGCTTCTGCCGCTTCTACCTTGAGTTGCACTTGTGATGGCAGCACCATTGCGAGCAGGAAGCAAATGAGTAGCACCAAATTCACCTTAAAAAGCTTACTATTTCTCATAAATGTCTCCTCCCATATTCTCTATTGTAATCGCTTCCAGTTTTCTGGAAATGACAAGAAGCACATTGCATCTCTAAAGAATGCACTATGCTTCCTTTGGATAGAATTTATAATACGATAGAGAAAGAGGCATGTCTGCTGACGATTCTGACCTGTTTCAGGACGATTTTTACCTGCCGATAAGTACATATCTTATTTTAGTTTCTTGCTCTTCTGAACATAATCACCAGGTGTCATACCCATGTATCGTTTGAAGATTTTGGAAAAGTAATTCCGATCGGAAAACCCTAATGCTAAAGCTGCTCCTTCAATAGTCGCTTCGGGTCGCTCCAACATTTTAATTGCATTATCAATTTTGTGACGATGAACGAAATCCGTAAAGGTCGTGCCCGTTACTTTTTTAAAATATCTTGAGAAATAACTCGCATTAAGATGCAAGTATTCAGCCATATCGACAGTCGTAACATTCTCCGAAAGGCGCTCTTGCAAATATTGGTTTATTACCTTTAATTTAAAATCTTGCTGGATTGCATTGTCTTTTAAATCCTCATGATCTACAAGGCGTTGTTGGTATTGCGAGACGAGTTTATGCAGATCGTCCACTTTCATAACATACAGCAAACACTCGTAAAAGGCTTCTGAATCTGCCTCCAAATTACCTTTTTTCATCTCAATAGATCGTAAAGTTGTCTGTATTAGTTTCAAAAATACGTTAGGAGCTAGCTTATTCTCTGCCGCAGTAACACCAACGACGGAAAGAAGATCCTCTTGCTCTTCTATCAATTGCTCCTGAAAGGAAGAGGTGTACGTTTCCAATTGTCCAAGTAATCTTGTGCTTGGCTCATTCAACCATTGTTTAGCACCGTCTTGCACCTCTGTTATGACAGATGATGTGTAAAATCCATCCCATTGTCTTTCTTTCAGAAGATGCAATGCAGAAACTAAATCGGATAGCTCATGCTTCCGCTGTATATACTGAAAGCTCAGGCGAATTTTGAGATATTCCTTGCACTTCTCTATCACTTCCATTGCATAGCTACGGAATGTGTCCATTGGATTGGTATGCAGATTATTTCTAAAATTATAAACCAAAACAACAGCATGCTCCGTTGAAAATACGGTCATCCCTTCGAAAGAACTTTTTAGCTCATCCGCAATATTATAAATGCCGTAGGAAGCCAATGAATCTCGATACATATATCTTGGGGAATAGGAAGAATAGAAAGGCGCAATCATACCTACGATGAAATCGTGATGCTTCCAGCTAACACCTAGTCGGGCTCCATACTCCAGTAAATCTTTTGACGGCCCCTCTTTCATGAAACGATTAATAAAAGTGACTTCGAGAATTTCGCGATTCCGGCGCATATCTTCCCGATAAGGCTGTTCTTCCAGGTGTGTTTTCTGCGTCTGCAACACTCGAATTGCCTTCTGTAGACTTGCCTGCAATTGTTCTTCCGTCAGTTCTACTTTGATGAGATAGTCTAAGGCTTCAAGTTGAAACGCTTGTTTAGCGTACTGAAATTCCTCATGGCAAGTCAGAAAAAGTATGACAACATCAGGTTTTATTAAACGTAATTGAGCGGCTAACTCCAAACCATCCATTTGAGGCAATCCAATATCCGTTATGACGATATCAGGAAGCAATTTACGAAATTGCTCCAATGCAATGACACTGGAGTAAGTTTCATAAACAATTTGTAGATTCAGCTCTTCCCAATTTATCATGTCGCGTAAATACTGCAGCATCAGCACATCATCATCGATTGTCATTACTTTATACATCCCATTGTCCCTCCTTACACATGTAGTACGATCGGAATTTCCATAAATACATCGATACCACCACTCTGATTATTCTGTAGTTGAATAGTTGCTTCTGACCCATAAGTTAGCTTAAGTCTCTGCGCAATATTGTACAGACCAACCCGCTTAGTATTGTCCACGAGTTCTTCCTCACTCGCTGTTAATAGTTGGTTCATCAACGTTAATCGGTCTGGTGCCATGCCAACGCCATTATTTCTAACCGTAATACACAAGTATTTATCGATGATCTCTCCGATCACTTCTAATTGTGCATCCGCTTTCCGCTCTGAAAATCCATGCACAATGGCATTCTCAATTAGAGGCTGTAGCAGCAGCTTGGGCATTTCAATTGTTTTCGCTTCGTCTGATAATTTTACATTGAAATCTAGTTGCATTTGATTACGCATTTTCATAATTTCCACATAATCCTCTATCAGCTTACACTCCTGTTGAAGCGTAGCGTTCTCACCTGTATGCAGATAATTCCGCAGCAACCTCGTTAACGAATGTATTTTGCCACTATGAAAGGTGTCTTTAGCCAAACTCAAGCTAATCTTAATCGAATTCAATGTGTTCAATAAAAAATGCGGCCTAATCTGAGAGGCTAATGCCTGCAGCTCAAGAACACGATTCTGTTCGTGTTCTTGCCGATTTTTTTCGATGAGCTCTTTAATATTCTCAAGCATATTATTCAAGGTTCGACCCAAACGGGCGATCTCATCCTGCCCCTGGTCTGGGAAACGAATTTCTGTATGTCCTTCTCCGAATTGTACAGCCGTGAGTTCCAGTTTTCGTATTGGACGATGCAATCTTTTGGCAATGAAAAAGGAGAGCCATCCAAACAGTAAAATAAACAGAACAACTACCGCACCTGCAAGCAGATAGATACTTTTCACATCACCGGCAATCGGCGCTCTCGATGTTTCATAAATGAGCTTCCATTCATTAATTGGAATACTAACTTCACTTCGCAACGTCTTTTTTGTCTTTTCGTTACGAAGATACGGGATATTCATATCTCCAGCCACGAACTGTCCAGCAGAATCGTATAGAGCCATAGTTCCTAAATGCTGCTGTGTAAATAGGTTCTTGAAATAAGCATTCGAAAGAGTCACGTAAATAACGCCTAAGTCCTCCGTATTCCAAGGATCTTGAATGACACGACCAAAATATAAAGTGTATGGCAGATCCTCCTGTATAGGATAGGAATACGAAGTACCAAGCATTTGTAAAGTTATGTACGTATGCTTCTGAATCCGGCTTTGAATGACAGGTAAATCCTTCACTAATCGGTTGAAGTCTTCAACAGTCTTTTGGTTATGGACGATAAGTCCTTTGGGATTCACAATGAGAAATTGAATCTGATTGGTTAAATTCTTTTCACCAAAGTATTGAAAAGATAATTTGATTTCTTCTGCACTTTCAAACTCATCATACGTTCTGATTGCTGTTGTATCCTTCAAAGTTCTCATGCGACTTAACGTAGCTGTATCTTGAGCTAAGTAACGGGAAGATATATCGATAACATCCAGTGTCTTACTAATTTCTTGTGAGACCAGATTGAGATAAGCGCTATTTCTTTCTTCCATACTACGATTTACGTTTGCTTGAATGAGATAATAAGTGAAAATAGCACTTCCAGCAACAGGGAGGAGAACAAGTAATAATAGAGACAACTGAAGCCTCTTGTAAAATGTCATAGACTGAAAATATCTCAATATACTTCCTCCATCTCGTAGCTTTCCATAGAGAAAAGGGGAGGTTGTCCCCTCCCCTTTATCACCTATTATTTACCAAGCATTTGATTGTATGCGTCAGTCCATTCTTTCTCAACTTCTGTACCACCGTTAGCATAATATTTTTTCACATAATCGTCAAAGGCATCAATTGGAAGCTCCCCAGTGATGATTTTGAAGTAAGCTTCAATCGTTGACTTCGCAAGCGCATTGCTTGACTTAGCAAAAGCATTCGTCGGCGGAAGAACGAGTGGCTCATAGCCTTTAGTTTTTACATTTTTCTCTGCAAAATCGAACAAGAATTTGTCTCTCTTCTGTGCGAATCCACCACCAACAGGATTAAATACGTTCCATCCCTTGGCGTTCGGATTCTTCGCTGGATCTTTATCCATGTTGATGAATTGTTCGCCGTTCAACTTCCAATCTTGATCTTTGATCCCCTGTGTTACGGTAAGGGAATATTCATAATCAGTGAAGGTAGCATCAATCATTTTCAGCGTCGCTTCAACAATCTTAGGATCTTTAGCTCCCTTTGTTGTGAAAATATAAGAATTATTATAGGTTTGCCATTGAGGTGCACCAGAAGCACCCTTAGGACCGGTCGGAGCTTTCCCGAAAGCGATAGTTCCGTTAGGCTGTGACTTGTTAAAATTAATGTATTGCCCGCCTAATGCATCGGTTGGGTTGTTTGGCTCTAGAACATTACGCCAGTGATAGAACATCCCCTTGCCTGTCAAACCAATTTTGTTATTGTAAAATGCTTGAGAATCCGCCCAATAACCCGTTGTATTCTCTGAAGTGATGAATTCAGGATCGATAAGTCCTGCTTTATACCATTTGCTTAGCACATCTAGTGCATCTCTCATCTCCGGTTGTGTCGCTGCAGTCACGACCTTGCCATCTTTAAGAACTGGCATTAATGCACGAGCTGGCTCCTTCGCTGCTGCTTTCACATCATCGAATGCTGGACGACCGAATGCCCCCATGACAATTGGGATAGCAAAGTCTGACATACCGTAGGTGTCTTTTTTCCCGTTGCCATCAGGATCATTGTTGCGGAACTTCGTTAACGCATCTTCAACTTCAGCCAGCGTCTCAGGTGTTTTTGTAATCCCTACCTTACTCAACCAATCCTGTCGCCAAACGATAACAGTCGGATACATGGAACGCGCATTTGTCCCTGGAAGGGCATACAGTTTACCGTTTACTTTACCGAAATCCCAAGCATTTTTATTGACCGAATCAATATATTTGGCATAGTTAGGAGCTACTTTACGAATAAGTGCTTCGTCAATCGGAGCCGCTACATTTTGAGTAATTAACTTTGGCAGTGTTTGAATGTTAGAGATTTTCATAAAGTCTGGCATTTCGCCAGCGGCAAAGCGCATGTTGAGCGTTTCATCCCATTTCTGAGCATCTGCATACCAAAGGTTGAATTTAACATTGAATTTATCCTGTACGAGTTTTACGACAGGGTTTGTATCAGGATTCTCTACTTGAGCATTCGAATCGTAACCCAACCAATCAATTTTTACTGGCTCTTGCTTAGCTGGAGCTGCTGATGGCGATGCGCTTGCAGCATTCTTATCTCCGCTGTCATTGCTGCCACAAGCAGCAACCAAGCTAGCGCTAAGTGTTAATCCAAGTGCAACCGTTGAAGCCTTTTTCCATTTCTTCGTCATTCTTACCCCTCCATGATCATTCTATCATATGTTATCCCTAATAATAGGGGATTAACCAATCACTATCCTTTGATCGACCCGATCAAAGCGCCTTTGATAAAGTATTTTTGCAAGAATGGATACACAACCAAGATTGGAAGAATTGACACCATCAACGTTGCCATTTTCAAATTCTCTGCACTCACTGTTAATTTGTTTCCAGATGATGCAGCTTCCAACATGGGATCTGTTCCTACAAGCAAAATATTTCGTAATATAATTTGAAGCACTTGCTTCTTCTGATCCTGAATATAGATCATGGCATCGAACCATGCATTCCAGTTACTAACTGCTGAATACAGAGCAACGGTCGCAATAATTGGCAAAGACAACGGAAGAATAATCCGGAATAAGATTACGATATCGTTAGCACCGTCAATTTTAGCCGACTCCTCTAGACTATCTGGCAGCCCCGCTAAAAAGCTTCTTGTAACGAGCAACATGTAAGTACTAATAGCTGCTGGTAGTACCAGTGCCCACATGCTGTTCATCATCCCTAAATTTTTCACCAGCAAATAAGAAGGAATCATACCGCCGGAGAAGAACATCGTAACCACGATTAAAGTTGTCCATAGCTTACGATTCGGCAAGTTCGCTTTGGATAGGGGATAAGCACCTAGAAAGGTTAGCAGCACGGTGATCGAAGTCCCCAGCAGCGTCCGAATAATCGTATAGCCGTAAGCTGTCCAGATTCTGTCGTCCTGGAGTACCGTTTTATAGCCACTTAAATCAAACTTCGTAGGGATCAAATGAAATCCATAGCTATTAATGACATCTGGAGGGCTGAGTGAGTTCGTCAACACCTGAAGAATGGGAATAATGAAGGTAACACATAACAGTCCAAGCAATACATAAACCGACGTAATAAATACACGATCTGCCATCGTTTGTTTGATTTTCAATGCATTTCTCTCCTCTACTAAGCTGTTAGATAATGGATTCGTCAGTAATTTTCTTAGCTATGAAATTAGCGCTCAGAACGAGAACCAAGGCAACCACATTTTTGAATAAGCCTACTGCAGCCGCATAGCTAAAGTTCATACGAGCCAAACCTTCATTGTAGGTGTAGGTAGAAATGACATCACCAACATCCAGCACTTTGGCATTTAACAGATTGAATACTTGTTCGAAATCATCATTGATGATCGAACCACTTGATAAAATCAACATAATGACTATGACTGGAAACATCGATGGAAGTGTAATGCGCCATATGCGGCCGAAGCGATTAATACCATCCACTTCAGCTGCCTCATAAATTTCAGGATTAATCCCTGCAATTGCAGCCAGGTATATGATCGTTGAGAACCCGATATTGCGCCAAATGTCAGAACTCACAAGTATGGTGCGGAACCAGCTTGGCTCGGTAATAAAGAAGATAGGCTGGAGCCCAAGGTGATCTAATAAAATGTTGATCGGACCTCGACTCGGAGACAAAATCTCAATTAACAAACCCGAAAGTACGATCCATGACAAGAAATGTGGAACATAGCTGATGGTTTGTACGAATTTCTTATAAGCACCATGCTTGACTTCGTTAATTAAGATTGCAAGTAAGATCGGTGCAGGAAATCCGAGCAGTAACTTGTAGAAATTAATTAGTAGCGTGTTTCTTAATACTAGTGGGAAATATTCACCAGTGAACAAATCTTTAAAGTTCGATAATCCTACCCAAGGGCTTCCTGAAACACCCTGTAAGACCTGATAATCTTGAAAGGCAATTAAAACCCCGTACATCGGCCCATAATGGAAAATTGCGTAATACGCCAAAACGGGAAGAAGCATGATAAACATATACTTATAGTTCCAATATTGCCGCCATAGCGAATTGGATTTGGTCATCCTTCTCTTTTCGCTCTTAATTGCTGTTGTAAGCTCCATCTCATCCACTCCAGTACTGTTTGTTGTCTGTATGAATACTATAAATTCAAGGACAGTTTGTGTCTGCTGACGATTCTGACCTCTTTACAGACGATTTTTACCTAGAACAAAGAACCTTAGTCGCACTAGACAAAGGTTCTTTGTGTCGGATATTTGGGATGATTGCGTTATTATAGCGAATAGTTGAAAAGAACTCTTTGGGTGACGCAGGTAAAAATCGTCCCTATATAAGTCAGAATCGTCAGCAGACACATCTATGCTTCGAAAATATAGTAAAGATATAATACTCATACCTTTGGACATAGATTCAAATTACTGTAGAGAAAAGAGGATTTCAATGCACACAACGCTAAAACTAGAATGGCTTTCAGGCTTATCAAAGGATGTACAGCATCAATTATCAGAGCAAGAACAGTTTATTACTTCCAACATTCGTAGTGTTAAAAAGATCGATTTAGATTCAGGCGCATCATTGACGAGCGAAGCACAGGAGTTAGATGAAACCAACTGGTTTTTTGCTCAGTTTACACTTTCAGATATAGATAACCAGTCTCTTGCTAACGTTCAATATGCAAGTCTAGATTTTGGCCTATTCGCAAATCTACGTAAAGTATCCCTCTACTTGGATGGGGTTGAAATTGGTAAATCCAACAATTACGGCTCAGAGTGCAAGTTCGTTGTTCCTAGCAGGATGCTTTTGGAGAACGGTAGACACTCCCTTCTCGCCGTGATCACAGATAGTGTACAGCTCCAAACTTGGATCAAAGGCAGAGGCATGGAGCTTCATACGCCAGAAGGCTTCATTAGTATGCTTCATGAGCTTCCTACCACCGTTCAACTCGTAGCTAAGGATGATCTCGGGCATGTAACAGGAATCCGACGTGACGATAGCAAAATTGTAATTGACTTCGATTCTGGCAGCCAGGGTGTACTTCAGGCATGGAGCCAAGGAGTGTTTCGTTTCACGTTGAATCAAGCAACAGATCCGGCTCAACAGCCGCTGATTGACGAGTTATGTCTCGATGAATTAGACCAGCATCTGCAAGTTGAGCAATGGGGAGATATGGAGCAACTCTATGGTGGTTACGCTATCGCCTTTCAAAATCTGAAAGTTCAAATCACAACAGAACCATTCTCTTTATCGGTTTTCGATTCACAAGAACGCATCTTATTTCGCCAGCATTCTTCTGGTTTAATTAACGGCCAAATAGTAGGAGCAGCAATCGATTTAGCCCCTGACGAGCATATCTTTGGATTAGGAAAAAACGCGACTCCAACCATGGATAAGCGTGGTCAGCGTGAAGATATTTGGGTGAATCACGACTGGATCACCTGTGATATTCCTGTCCCTTTCTACATCAGTACACAAGGTTATGGTCTTTACATGAATAATTCCTTTCATTCTGTCTTTGATATGGGGAAGCTTGTTCCGAATCAAGCCATTGCTTGGGCTATGGGCGGAAAGCTAGATTATTTCTTCATCTATGGTCCAGAACCAAAACAAATTGTATCTAGTTACACTGCTATCACTGGCAGATCCAAGATGATCCCTCGTTGGACTTTCGGATATATGCAGTCCAAAACAGGCATTGATACGACGGATCTCTCGATAAGCACCATTCAAAAATTTAAGCAGGATGATATACCAATCGACGTATATTGCATTGATCCTGCCTGGCAGAATGATATGTGCGATCTGCAGTGGGACAAGCAAAACTTCCCTGATCCTGCCCTATTCATGAATTTTCTCAAGGAAAACGACATCAAACTTATGCTCTGGACAACGCCATTCGTTAATCAATCTTGCGGCAAATTTGAGGAAGGGGTAAACCAATCGTTCTTCTGCGTAGATAAGGATGGTGCATTCTATCCAATCGTGTGGTGGAAAGGCTTCGGCGCAGGTCTACTTGATTTTTCCCAACCACTTGCGGTCGATTGGTGGCGCGAGCAATTACGTCCACTGCTTGAAATCGGCGTTGACGCACTGAAGATTGATGGCGGAGACGGTGGAGAAGTTCCTGCAACGATTTATAATGCCGAAGGACGTAGCGGCAGTGAATTTCACAACTTATATCCGGTCTATTTTGCCAAGTCTATTTACGAATCGATGCTACAAGAACGTCCTAATGTTCGACCTATCGTGTGGGAGAGAACGGGATTTATCGGCAGCGGCAAATATCCATGCTCTTGGGGTGGGGACCAGAACGGTGATTTTGAGGGGACTCGCGTCTTAATTAAAGCAGGACAAGGTGCTGGACTCATTGGTATCCCCTTTTGGTCACATGATATGGGCGGTTTCGGTGAATGTCCGGGTATGACCGAGGAATACTTGCTACGCTCTTTCCAGTGGGGACTGTGGTCACCTCTATCTCGAGCACATGGACCAAGATCCAATCCTTGGGCGTACAGTGAGATGACTACGGATATTGTCCGTGATCTGATTAAACTACGCTATCGTTTACTTCCTTATTTGTATAGTTTGTCTTATGAGACTGTGAATACTGGCATTCCTATGATGAGAGCAATGATGCTCGAAAACCCTGGGGATCCTGAGACTTATAAAGCGGATTATCAGTACTTCCTAGGTTCTAGCTTCCTTGTAGCTCCGATCTATGAGGAGAGCGGTCATGAGCTGTACACCGCGGTTCGGGATGTTTATTTGCCTGAGGGGGAATGGATTGACTACTGGACTGATCAAGTTTATCAGGGTACTCAAATGATTCGTTATGAGGCTGCACGAGATATTATTCCGCTGTTCGTTCGAAAAGGCGCTATCATTCCGTATACCGAACAAATCAATAACACGTCCGATTATCGAGGTGACCGTTACGAGATTCATCTCTATCCTTCAGAAACGGAAACTAGCTTCAAACTTTATCATGATGACGGATTGAGTTTGGATTATAAGAATGGTGCTTATGACTTGATCCAATTGAGTTGCCGCAAAGAGAAAGATCAAGTTATCGTTAACCTTACAACTGAGCATCATGGCATGCTTGATGAACATCCAACGACAGAATTTCGTTTCATCGTTCATGACTCGGAACTTACATATCACTCTTTAACCATTGAGTATGAAAAAGGGATAAATCGCGAAGTTATATTGACTGCGGACTTCTAATAAACGCTATTATCTTCATAAAAAGATGAATGACCTTACAATAATTCGTAAGGTCATTCATCTTTTTACTATTCATATCAATCCACTTTATTTATCAAATGCAGCTGCTTTAGGTGAATAGACCGAGATAGAGATCACTTTGGCTTTCTGATTTCCAGAAATATCTGGAAGAACCACTCTCAGCTCATAATTCCCTGTTTGATAAATGAGAAGCTGCTGTTTATCTTGGGTAATCGTTTGAGCCGGTTTGCCTAGTACTTGAAGGACATCCCCATAAGTAACAACATTGCCATCCTTAACAGCATCCAACGCGCTGCCACTTAACCGAATTTCATACACGACATCACCATGTCCTGCGGCAAATTCAATCGTACCTTTGCTCATACCAGGCGCATAGGCCTCATATGGGTTACCCGCTGAGGAATCTTTATCAGGTGTTCCCCAGGATGTATGAACATCATCGATCAAGGTCTTACCGACGATAAAGCCAGAAACTCCCTTGGCTTCACCTTTCGCCGATAGATCCTTCATTTGCTTCAAAAGTGAAGCCGCGCTATTAGTTGTTACAGTTCCAGTAGTCGTTGCAGTCGTTGGTTCCTTGACCGTAGGTTGATTATTATCCGCCATAAGATTTGTCGCCGCTTGATTGCTAATGACCGCTATATGATCTAACACCGCATCTTCTTGTTCTTGCGAAGGCAACGTAAAAATAAATTTCAATTGAAACTGCTCATTAAGTTTGTAAGTTAGAATTTCTTCCTTCTGAACGATGTTATCCGTAAAGGCTTGCCCCATTTTGCTCTCGACCTGAGTTAGCTTAATGAGCTGTAAATCTTTATCATAGGACCGAACATCATAGATTTGGTTCCCTTTATTATAACCAAATGCAATCGCCCGATTTGAGTAAGTAGCATAGATGCCATCCCCTGCTGGATTTTCTTGATCCGGCTCTCCCCAAGCTGCTTTCACTTGATCAATAAGTGACGACTGGGCGGCGAATTCGCTGCCTTTCACTTTACCCACTCGCGCAAGCTCAAGGATTGAATCCAATGAATCCTGCTTGCTGGCGTTAGTATCAGGTGAAACAGTAGTTAGTGCCTCCAACTTCGTCTGAGCATGCGTACTTCGTGCCGTCGTCAACGCGACACCACCAATGACCACAATCGTTGCAAGACCTAGAATCGACCAACGGTATGAACCTTTTTTGAATGATTTTATCATATGAATTCTCCTCTTCAGTTGAGCCTTATTTCCCGTGAAGGATGCTGATCCTGGCGTTCGTACAGTGTGCGAGAGTTGCTCCATTAAAGTAATAATCGTTCGCCCATATTCCAATGATCGTTTGGGTTCAATATACGTTAAAACAAGCGCGTCACAGGCTAACTCTTGATCTTCTCTCATTCGCGAATAGGCGTACCAGAGAACTGGATTAAACCAATGAATAAGAAGCAGCATGTAAAATAACCAATTCACCGCAATATCCTTACGTTTCAGATGTGCTAACTCATGCATGAAAATATACTGCAACTGCTCATCACTCATAGCCTCAAACTCGTTAACAGGTAAAAGCAGTTTCGGTTTCATCATGCCGTACAACGATGGGCTCCGTACATCAGTCGATTGCACCAATGTGACGTTCTGTTTGACCGACATTATCTTCTTGGAACGCTCCAGGATCTCCAACAATCGAGTATCGTTCCTATTTATTTTCCCTTTCATGAACCGGTTATGTTGACGTTGGTTCATACCAATTGTGTAAATCATCAGCACCAGAATACCTAAGAGCCAGAGGAAAAGACTGACGGTCTTAACGCTCCATTGAAAGCTTAGCGTTGTTTCGCTAACTTGTGTTTCGGATTGCGATAAGTTGTTGCTTAATTGCCCTATCAGTGAATCCTTACCGGGCTCTCCGCCAGTCATATTCTGAAGCTCAGTTACAAACCTCTTGTTTGGATCAATTGTTTCTGTCTTAAATACAAACACATTGTCAAGATGAGGTAGATTGTAAATGCTTAGGATATTGGGAGGATCCCAGGGTACAGCCAGCTTAATAATCACTAAAATCCACAAGGCGTACTGCCATCTTGGTTTAAGCCGGTCTCGCAATAGCCATTTGGCCAAAAGAATCAACGTAACGATAACGCCAGCCATCATAGAGGTAGTTAGCACCCATTGAAATCCTACTTGAAGGTCGTGCATCACCAAAGTCAAACGCCTCCCTCTTCCCACTTGGTGCATGTGGAATCGGACAAGTTACATCGGTTTCTTCTCGTCCAAAATTTTCTTCAACTCTTCAATGTCTTCCGTCGATAATTTCTCTTCTCTCAAAAAATGAACAAGCCACGGAGATGGTCCCATTCCGACAATTCGTTTCATAAAGGACTGCGTCTCCTTCATAACACAGTCTTCCTGACTGACAAGCGGGTAATATTCATAATTGCGTATCCCCTGTTGATAGGCGATAACTTGCTTCTGGACTAACCGATTTAGCATCGTCCGTATCGTCTTATTGCTCCAATCAGTTGACTCTTCAAGTGCTTCAATAATTTCATTCGCCGTGCAAGAAGCTCTGGACCAAAGTACTCGCATGACCTGCCATTCGGCTTCTGAAATCTTAGGTGTTTCTTTCATTGACATACCACCTTTATCGCCAGATAATAGATTACACTTGTAATCTGCATATTTATATATTACAAGTGTAATCTGTGATTGTCAACTTTCATTCGATGCTACAAAAACCATGGGGGAATTCCAAAGACTAATGTTTATATCAATCGGTACCACGGAAGACGTGACAGTGGCGCATCTACTTTTCGCAAGCACGGGCCGATTACTGTGCTACCATCATCTCCTTGCCATGTACCGGATGGGAACACGATGGTTCGACTACGCGCGCCTTTCACGACAATTGGAGCGACGAGAATGCGATCACCTAGCATGAACTGGTCGGTTATCTGCTCATAACCGTCTTCCGGAAATACATAGGCCATATGCCGAATGATCGGCTCTCCCGTATGTGCTGCGTGATGAGCAAGGCTCAAGATCGTTTTGCCAAACGCTTCATGCAACTTAGCTGCATCCACGCAGAATGCCAAATGCTCCCGGTCGAGCACACGCCAAGGTGCGGTAGAAAATTGCATCATCGGAAATAACGCCGAACATTGGGCGTAACGGACGAACAGCTCTTGATCGAGCATATAGTACGGATTATTCTCAACATCGCCGATTTGACCGCCGCCGATCATATCCGGACATGTGAAGGCGTATCCAGCAAGCCCTTGCGCCAAACTGTTCGGCATCAGCGATGCGAGGCCATCCCGATTCCAGCTGTGGTTTTTGTCAGCGAGCCGCTGTACGAGTGGAAGCCCTGCGCTTTTCCAGCAGGCCCGGTATTCGTTCAGTGGATATCTCCGTCCGATCTTCGCCCAAGCCTCGCAGTGGCCGTTCGGGTGGAGCTGCACGAAACTTTTATCAGACACACGGTAAAATTGCGGGTCCCCGGCATCGAATTTAAAACCGTCTATCCCGTAGTCATTCATCAGCTTCTTCAACTCGCCTTCATACCACGCAACGGCCGCGTCGTTCGTACAATCGAGTACGGCACTGTAGCCATTCCACCAACGACGGATCGCGGTTTCTCCGTGTTCGTCCTTAAGCAAATAGCCCTCCCGCTCCAAATAACGAAAATTAGCAGCGTTGTCTGGACTTATGAACGGACACGTCCACAACATCACTTTAAAGCCAAGTTGGTGTAGCTTGTCCGTCATCGCTTTCGGATCAGGAAAACGGTCGTAGCGAAACTTCCATACTCCATAATCTTCCATCCAATTGTCGTCGATCATAATAACGCCTGGCGGCATACCACTGGTGAGTACACTTTCCGCATAAGAAAGTGTCTTCTCCTGGGTTGGTTCATACTGGAGTTCGATCCATAAGTTATACTGCGGCATCGTAAAAAAGAGCTCCTCTGGAACTGAACCGAAAGGAGGAAAATGCGACTTAGCCGCTGCTAGGAACGTTTCCCGCAAGTTACCGCGGCGTTCACTGAACACAAGGTCTCCGCTCTCACTTTCCACCGTAAGCTGGCCTTCTGCAAAGTTGAAACGAATCGGCTCATCCGACCATATATAGCGCCCTTTATTCGATATAAGCAGCGGGACAGCTTGATTGCTTCTCCCCTCGCGAATCAAATCTCTTGTATGCTCCACCTCTCCGAACGGCATGAGAAGCCCGTCATCGATATCTCCTCCCCACCAAAACTCACCTTCGTACCTCTCAATTTCAAGTCGCTTCTGTCCCATCCTTTTTTTCCTGCTCCTTTCCCCTGCTTTTATTATTTCATTCAAAAGCTTCCCTTCTGTTACATCATAGGATACAATCAGGAATTAAATATACCGCCGTTCTTGCGATTTTATTACACAATCTTGCGGTTAGGAGGGAATAAGGTTGACGACTGAGGGATCCAACCAATACATGATGATGCTAAGCGATATTTATCCTTTCAATATGTTTGTTCCTGAATGCTCCAGCATAACGATATTCCCCCCACATTGGCATGAAAAATGCTTGGAAATCATTTTATTTGTCGAGGGTACCGCTGAACTGCACATCGGGGGCTTATCGTATACCGCTGCCTCCGGGGATCTTTTTCTAATAGAGGAAGGACTCATTCACAGCGGGTATGCCATTGACGTGATGCCTCGCTATTATACAATCTTGCTCGATAGGCACCGAATGGTCGGTTCCGATCTAAGCAGCGTCGAGTATGGAACCTTTCTGACTGGCAAGCTGTTTTTGCCGGCCCTGCTTCAGCTGGGTCATGCACATTACGATGTGTTGAAGCGGATTGTTACCGCCGTTATCGAGGAATTCACCAATCGCGAACAGGGTTTTGAGCCAGCCGTCAAATCGCACCTTCACATTTTACTGACACAGCTTGCCCGCTATTATGGCTCATCTTCCGATGACAACCTTCGTAAGCAGGAAGCCTACCGGCGCAAAGCAGAACGATTGAAAGACGTCATTTCATTCGTAGATCGAAACTATCAAGAAAAGATTACGGTGGGCCAAGCTGCCGCTATCGCCAAGATGAGTCCGTACCATTTCTGCAGGGTATTCAAGGATGCGGTTGGCCGTACGTTCAATGAATACGTGCAGCTTTACCGAGTTGGTAAAGCAGAGGAATTAATTAGAGAAACCGACCTGCCGATCACGAGGATCGCTGAACAGGCCGGTTTCGGTACGATTCATTATTTGGACGAGCTATTTAAACGGCATCGTGGCTGCACACCGATGCAATTCCGAAAGCGGGAACGTTGACTGCATTTTTTCACTCACCTGGAGTTGCACTTTTTAAAGCCATTTCTCAAAACTAAATCAGACAAGCCTGTCATTAAGAAATTAAGATAACAGGCTCATTTCATTATTTTGTTTACTTGATCATTACATTGTCAATCTGCACGGATCCCCCCATGAGCCCAAAGCAAATTTTCCGCTTGAGTAGCTCGAGTCATTGAATTTTAACGATGCAGTAGCAGAATTATTGAAGTACACCTTGATATTAGACCCGTTTGTAACAATCTTCAGATGGTACCACTGCCCGACCACAAAAGTGAAAGGCGAAGCCTAAAGCACCGCGTATGGGAATTTGTACAGCTTGATCACACTGCTGTTGGAATGTAGAGCGACTCCATAGGCTTGGCTTCCAGGGTTATCCGCGCTATTTTAAGAGTTCCGCTGTTGAAATCGTCGGCAAACAGGATATTGGTCTTGGCTACAACATTGTCGAAATGCACCATGCCGTTCTAAGCGCCAACAGCGAACTTGCCAGCAGCATAAGACGAATCGCTCACATCAATAATCGGCGCAGGTCGCTTTCTCTTTACATTTCTATTACAAAGCGAGAACATTCTAGGCTTGATAAATTGTTATTTCCCCTAAAACATACCACCCTGCAACCATCTTATCATTCAGAATGGCCAACTGAATCTCTGGCTTAGATCCTGCATCACGATTGACAATGGCAACCCCGAAATTATATGTACCTAATGGAATTCCATCAAAAGAAATGGATGTATTATATCGGTAGGTTTGACCTTTTAACCAATCTGACGGCTCCGCTGTATCCGTTAACTGAGAAACTAGCTTACCTGTATTCCTATCAATTAAAGCGAAGGAAGGTTTATATTTATTACGCCAATTAGCTATATTATTAGGAAGCTTCCCTATCCCCGTATTCTTCCACTCATGAACAATCGAATAGTTTACAGTGGTTACCGCAAACCCAGGATATTCGACTGACACGGGTACAAAACGATATCCCCCATTTATAGCAAAGTCCTCCACAAGGTCAGGAGCGATTTGCGTCCATAATGAAGCATCTTCTGGATATCTCAAGTCGAGCGTATTGGCATGGAGCTCCATTGCATCACTAATTACGTTCTTCATCATATCCCGAAGCGTGGGAAACCCGTCCCCTTGATACCATTCTTCTCGCCACGCAAAGCCATGATAACAATTCTCTGCGAATACCGGAATATTCGGCCAATACGCCGCCAACTTTTCCTTGTCCTTCTGTTTAAACCAGAGGGGACTTCCGAAGCTATCCCGACGAATCAAGTATCCTTTCTCCCTTAGCGCCCAGTCTTGCAAAGTTAAATCAAACGTATTCTCACCATACTGTGCTCCTAACAACACTCTTTTGAAGTGGAACGCGTAAAGATTGGTAATCCATTCGAACACTTGCTTTTTTTGGACCGCCGTTAAATAGTCAACATTGTGCATCTCCCCCCACCACCCTAAGCCTTGGGCATCAATATAATCGACAATGGTAGGATCATCATAGACATCAGCAAAAGCCTTGACGAAATTGGAAAATTTCTCTTGAAATATTGCATCATATAAATTAGGTGTCAAGAACGTCGAGTCGTTATCATTGTTATTATATCCCTGGGCTCCAGCTTCGAAGACAAAGGATGGAGTCGCCTGTACAAAAGCATCCTTACTGTCCACATATACACGAAAAGCTAGCTTTAATCCTCTCTCTAAAGCCATCCGTATGAGTAACTGGAAGTTGGCATCTTGATTCCATGCATAGCATCCCTCTTCAGGTTCTAACAGAGTCCATGGTAATCTGATGTAGAAAATGCTAGCCCTGTTTACATTCGAATCCTGCTTAGTCCAATACTCTCTAGCATCCGGCATTCCGGTTATCTCTCCCATTAAGAAAGCATCAATGTAGAGTACCCAGCCCATAGCAGGATTTCGAATAAAACGATCTTTATCTTCTATAGTATGGTGAATAATTACTTTATCCAAAACCTACACGCCCTTTTTCAATAAATTCAACTTAATCCAAAGCTCTTCATAGCAGTTAGTCTCTTAACTTCTCTTTAATTCTCTCATTTACCCATTCTCTCATAGACAATATCCATCTAGTCTTCCTAGGATAATCGCCGAATGTGATATTATTGGATTGTATTATTGAGCATAAATCGGTTTGATACAACGCTCTTTTCTTGCCCGTTAATCGTCCTGTACGTAACGTGTAAATACCATTCGCCATTCACACCATCTAGTGATATCGTGATGCCGTTCATAAACGGAGTCCTTCCCCTTCTACAGCAGTACTGTTTGTAGACCATTGATATTTCAATGTTTCAACATCTATGTCCGCATCGTAGAATGTTACTTCAGTCGAAACTTTATTTGAAGGAACGGTGTTACCGTTTACGCTGAATGCTCCATTGTAAGCAGTCACATTATCGAATTGAACGTTTCCGATATATACCCCTAAACCAAACTGTTTCGATGTATACGAAGA
Organism: Paenibacillus sp. J22P165; assembly: GCF_059692015.1. NCBI lineage: Bacteria > Bacillati > Bacillota > Bacilli > Caryophanales > Paenibacillaceae > Paenibacillus > Paenibacillus sp. J22P165. The sequence continues at coordinate 123,806 of NZ_JCAUAP010000012.1, forward strand.
ATCGTTGAACTCCAACACCGGTGCTTCAGATCGGTTGACATACACTTTAATATTGGAAAACTAAGTTTGTCATAATAGAAACTCTCTCTCCCTTACAACTGTCTATTCTTTAACGCTTCCAAGTGTAATTCCTTTTGTAAAATGCTTCTGTAAGAATGGGTATACCATCATAATTGGCAGGGCTCCCAAGAAGATTTGCGCCGTTCTTAAAGTTTTATCGCTTAAATTTTGCAGCGAGCTCAAATCATCTGAAGTTATACTGGCTTTATTCAACGAATTTACTAGTGTTGATAAATAAGTTTGCAGCGGGTATTGTTCCGGTGAGTTTAAATATAAAATTCCATCAAACCAAGAGTTCCAATGGCCTACAACCGTAAACAGAAATATAGTTGCAAGAGCCGGCTTGGAAACAGGCAAACAAATCTTCCACAATAGCGACCAATGACCAGCACCATCCATCAAAGCCGCTTCCTGCATGTCTTTTGAAATATTCCTAAAAAAATTAACCAACATGACCATATTCCATACATTTAAAGCGCCAGGCAGAATAAGTGCCCATATCGTATCCAATATCCCAGTTTCCTTCACCACAATGTAGGTAGGTATTAAGCCGCCTCCAAAAAACATTGTAATTGCAAAAAACCATACGTAGTACGTTCGAAAACGGAATTGCGTCACTTCTTTTGATATGGGGTACGCCGTTAATATAACCAGGAACATGTTAATAATGGTCCCCAGGACAACTCTTTCAATTGAGATCCTCAATGATCGGATAAACTCTACTTTTTGCCCTAAATATTGATAAGCATCCAGCGTAAAGCCTACAGGCCATAACTTCACCTCAGCAGCAATCGCTGCTGTATTGGAGCTTAGTGAAATAGCAAGAAGATGAACAAACGGTACAATCCCAATAAAGGTAATGAAAATTAATATAAGTGTATTTAAAGTAATAAATATTTTTCTTGAAAAGGATACTTTATAGAACACATTGATCACCTTACCTTACTAGAATATTCTGTATTTGGTGAGCTTATAGGCTAGAATGTATGAAACTCCTACTAGAACCATAGAGATAAACGATTTAAACAAACCTATTGCAGCCGCAGGTCCATATTGCTGATCAAACAATCCGATTCTGTAGACGAAGGTGTCTATAATATCAGAACTGCTATATACAAGAGGGTTGTATAAAATCAGAATTTGCTCAAATCCGGCATTTAAAACGCCCCCTAAACTTAAAGTAGCCATTAAAATAATAATGGGTGCCATGCCGGGTAAGGTAATGTGTATCGCTTGTTTCCATTTTGCCGCTCCGTCAACAATTGCTGCTTCATATAAATTGGGATTGATTCCAGCTATCGCCGCGAGAAAAATTATCATATTGTAACCCATGCCTTTCCAGACATCCGAACTGATCAGAATGGTTCGAAACCATCCGCCATTGCCCATAAACATGATAGGTTCGGAACCTACTAATGAAACAAGGCTATTTACAGGACCTCTTAAAGAAAAAATCTCAAATAGTACGCCGCCTAGCACCGTCCAAGATAAAAAAAACGGGAGAAACACGCTCGTCTGCACAAAATTTTTGAACCATGCACTTCGAAGCTCGTTTAATAACAAAGCTAATACTAGGGGGACGATCAGTCCCAATACAATTTTGAGTACCGCAATAATCAGTGTGTTCCAAACAACTTGCTTAAAATCCGGAAGGTTGAACACATATTCAAAATTTTTCAAACCTATCCATTTCGACCCGAAAAAACCAAGGGAAGGCTTAAATTTTTGAAATGCCATTACAATTCCGAACATGGGACCATAAGAATAAATCAATGTCAATATGATCCCGGGTAATAGCATCAGATGCAGAGGTGATTCTACCTTGAAATGTTTGAGACCGTAAGATTTCCCTTTCATTTGACACTCCTCCAACAAGATGTATTTCTGAAAATGCGCATGCTAAAGTAAAGGGGAGATGTGTATCCCCCCCTCCATGATTCAAAACTCTTATTATTTCTTCGATTGTTTAGCGTACCATTCGTTGACTTCTTTCGTTATTTCGTTGCCGCCAAGTTTGCCCCAGCTTTCGGCATATTTATCGAACTCGTCCACAGATGCCGATCCTACAATAATCTTAGTAAATGTTTCGTCTGTCAATTTGTCGAGCGAAGCACCTTTCTCGATTTGAGTCGGAGTCGGAGTTCCTGAATATTCGTTAAATACAACCGGATTCTCCTTAAGTTTCTTTGTCATTCCCCATCCACCGTTTTCACTTACACGGCTGGTATAGTGCCCCCATGCACTTTGGTCTCCTGCTAGAAATTTAGTTGCTGTCGAATATAGCCCTACCTTTAAACTCTCAGTCAGTGTGCTTGGGTCGTTTGCTTTTAGAGCCTTATTCACTGCAAGGTAATCATCTTGAATGGCAGTTGGGTTATAAAACCGCGGCTCGAACCAATTATATACAAACCCGTTTGCTGGTGTATTAATCTCTTTGTATTCAGGCTTCTCCATTTCAAGATAGAAATTTGCCATTTTTACTAAAGCTTCAGGGTTTTTCATATTTTTATTTGCTACAAGCACTTTATCCAATTTAAGTTTGGCTACTAGATTCTTTCCTTCTTTCCCTTCGAATGAAGGTATCAAATAAGGTTGCCAATCAGCTTTAGGATCTTTATCACGATTCAAGTTTAAAGGCCACTCTGGGTACCACCATTCACCGAATGAAATACCCACTTTACCAGCAACAACGTCCTCTACGACTTTATCAATATCCTTAAATGCGAATTCTTTATCCAATATCCCTTTCTTGTACCAGGATTGGAACCTCCCTAGCGCTTTCTTCGTTTCAGGAAGGGTTTCTCCGGCGACAAGCTTGCCATCACTACCTTTTATCCATGCTTTAGGATACGAGCCCATACTATAGAATGCACCTCTGGCATCAAATCCCCAAGTAATTAATTGTTTATTCATTGTAATACCGTAAGTATCATCTTTACTGTTCTGATCCGGATCCTTGTGAACAAACGCCTCCGCTACTTTTTCTAATTCTTCAATGGATGTAGGAACTTCCAAATTCAAGTTTTTCAACCAATCCTTACGAATCCATAACAGTTGAGATGATGTAAAAGGGTCACCGAAATTCGGTAATCCTAGAATTTTTCCGTCGGAGTCCGTAAACATTTTTAACGCGACTCCTCCATCTTGTTCCACATATTTCTTTAATGTCGGGGATGCATATTTATTATAGGCTTCTGTTAAATCTGCCAGCATGCCATCTTCTTTAAATTTTTCATAGTCACTGGCACCGATTGCCATGATATCTGGTAGATCACCTGAAGCAACAGCCAGAGAAAATTTTTGTTGAAACTGATCCGATGGTACAGTCCACATATATTTCAAATCGATATTCAGCATTTCTTTTAATTTACTAACATAACCGTTTGTTTCAGGAGTGATGTTCGCAGGTGTTTTAGGATCTTGTGGCGGACCAAAACCAAGAACTTCTGTAACCTTTACAGGCTCTGCATATTTCTCTAAAGGAACCACTGGTGCATTTGAATCCACCTTTTGATTGTTTTTTTCTGTTTGTGATGGTGAATCGACTTTTAGTGATTGATTGGGATTTCCATTATTATTGTTATCACATGCTGCAAGTAATACGCTTACTGAAAGACAAGCTGCTAGCGAAATATTTAATAAGGCTCTTTTCAATGCGCTTCCCCCTTAAATTGTAAGTAATCTCGAGAATTACAATTCTAATTGTAGATTCAGAAGATACCGCTTACAATCGCTTTATCTTTACATTACTTTCTTTTGGTTTACATCCTGTTATTTTCACAATCTATCTTTATACTCTTGAGGTGTCATACCCGTCATTTTTTTAAAGTAAATCGCAAAATACGATGGCGATGTAAATCCAATCTGAGTGGCAATGTCTTGTATTTTCATTCTCGTGTCCGTTAGCATCGCTTTGGCAGCCTTTAGCCTGGATGCTTGAATATACTCAGAAATGTTACTGCCTGTCTGTTGCTTATAATAACGTGAGAAGTAGGAAGGATTCATAAATATAAAATCAGCCATTTTAATAAGAGACAGATTCTCTCCTAAATTCTCATCAATATATCGATGAATTTTCTGTATTATATTATGTTGGCCACTTTCATTGGTTTGATTATCCGATAATCTCTCTTCATCTCTGAACGCTTGAGGAATATAGGCTTGGCTATCCTCCATACTTTTTAATGCAAGTTGTATAAGATCATTATTTCTCTTCTCTGCATCCAGCTTGTGAATAACATCTTGTAAAGCTGCAATGAGCGTTGTATCATCTTCATGTTTCAATATATAATGTTCTACATTCTTCTGGATTGCTGCATAAGCATATTCAAACTCACTGTATCCCGTCAGAAATATGATTTTACACTTCGGCCAATAGAACAATACCTCATCTAATAACTGCAACCCGTTTTTCTCCGGCATACGAATATCACTTAATACAATGTCTACTTTCGTTTGTTGAATTATTTCGACTGCACGAATAGCCGATGTTGTTTTCCAAATATCCAGATCCAATCCGCTTTCGCCAAACATTTGCGCTAAACCATCTACAATCGCCGGTTCATCATCAACAATTAATAATCTATACATATGTCTTCCCTCCGTAAGGTATATTGAATTCGACCTTCAATCCGCCTAAGGTGCTGCGTGATATATTTAAGCTACTCTCATCCCCATACTTAAGCCATATCCGTCTCGCTACATTCAACATGCCGGTCTTCTCAATGACTCCCGATAAGTCGCTTAGTTGTTCTCTCAAATGATCTATTTGCCCATCCGATACAAATACACCATCATCCTCAATAGTTAGAACCACTCGGCTGATCTCCTCTCTGATCCGTATACACAAGGTCCCACCCTCTATACTTTGATCGAAAGCGTGTTCAAACGCATTCTCAATAATAGGCTGAAGGATCAGCCGTGGAACCATCGTAAGGGCAAGATGAGATGGCAGCTCATCATATTGGATCGAAATCCGATTTGAGAAACGAATTCGTTGAATTTCACAATAATCCAATGCATTCTTATATTCCATCTGCATTTGAACATCATCAGAGCCGCTTCGGGTAATAAAGTGATAATAACTGGATAGCTTCTGTGCTAGAATCGCAGCCGTATCCTTATCACCTGACTTACAGAATCTATAAATATTATAAAATCCGTTATACAAGAAGTGTGGGTTAATTTGGGATTGAAGCTGTTTAAGTTCAGATTGCTGAAGTGCGATTTTCTGTTCATAGTTTTGTTGTATAGAAGTTTTTAACTTATCCAGCATGCTGTCAAAGCTCTCATAGAGGTAAACAAATTCATTACCATTGGTTAATGATATGGGCACATGAAGATGATCAATTTCCGTTTTTCGAAAAGCCTGCATTAATTTATGTAGAGGTCTATGAATCATTCGATTGACAGAAATAGAGAACAGAAATATGACAATAATAGAAAAAATAGAAAGAAAAAAGAACCAATAGTTGAACTTTCTAAGCGGCCCTGTTAATTCTTCATCAGAGACATAGGTGTACAATTTCCAACCGAATGTGTTCAGCTTAGTAAGCGTTACATAATAGGTACCGTTGTCGGTCTTCATCGATATGGGATTGGACAAATCATCGACTTCAATTTTAGCGACACCTTCCGTTATGGACTTTATAATAGATACATCCGATTGCTCACTGATAACGGGAACATTCATGAATTCGTCTATAATCGCTATTCCTGCATTGTTGCTGCGCATAACAAGTTGTTGTAATGTTTGCTTAAATCTTATGACGGACAATTCCAAATAACAGATGAGACTTCCATTATTGGATATATTAATAATTGTAAGCTTGTCGTCAGAATAATAAATTTTCCTGCCCTTATTTCCTTCTATCTTTTCTTGAAGAACGTTCCACTCCTGATTAGGCAACTTTGTAACCCCTCCACCAGTGGAAATAGTTTTACCGTAAGATTTAATATAAACCCCCGTATTTATAATAAACGGACTTGCATTCTGAATCATTGCCAATTGATCATTCATTTTCTCTACGATTTGAATCTCTTCATATACATCCAATTCCTTCCCCTGAAAGCTTAGTTTCTGCAAATCAGAATTTGTCAGAAATTGAAGCTGTTGACTACGAATAAAGTCCATTTGGTACTGTAGTTGTGCAGCATAGAAATTAGCATTAGATTGATTGGAACTCATGACTTGATTTTTCACAAACGAAAAAGCTAAATAATTAATTCCCATACTGATGGCATACACCGGGATTATGAGGATAAGAAAAACAAATAATATTTTATGACGAACATACAATTTGGATTGTCTCTGGGTCACTAGCAAGCCTCCTATACAACATAAGCCCGCTACCCAAATAACCAGGATAACAGGCTCAAAATAAATAACAACTATAATTCTAAGTAAAGAATATAACATATACAATATCTTTATTTTTACATTTCTATTAATTGGTTTACCAATTAACTTTCATTCCTCCAACCTTATGATGTACATTGTCAGTTTTCTATCAAGAGCTTACAAGAGCTTTGACAAAGAGCAAGAGCCCTTGGAGGAAATGATATTGCGGGAGGCTAGAGTCTCGCCATTATCTGTTAATATTATTTTCTTTTTATACCAACCGCGAGAAGGATTTTGTAGAATTGCTGTAACATATCCTAGATGATGCCAATCTGGAGGAAGTACAGTGCAGCATCAAGGAGTTGGACAATCTGCATCCGAGTCAAGGGTTGGTAAAGCAGAGGAATTAATTAGAGAAGCCGACCTGCCGATCACGAGGATCGCTGAACAGGCCGGTTTCCGATGATTATTGCGTACTGTAGAGAATGTTTATTTCCGCGGCTGAAGCCCATCCGCCGTTGCCCGCTATCGCTTCCAATCTGATGTACTTTGCATTTGTTGCAGTAAAAGAAACAGTTTTCTCTGTCTTATCGTTCGCCCATGTACCGTTCGCTATTTGACTATAAGTGATTCCGTCATTACTTACATAAATTTTGTAAGACGTAATGATACCATTAGAACCAATTTGTCTCGGCAGATATTTAATTGTATTGACTTTAAAAACGGATCCAAGTTGAAGTGTGATCGACTGCGGTAAAGGATTGGATAAATTCCACTTCGTATGCCAAATCGTTAATGGTTTTCCATCAACCGCTTGATTCGCAGCATCATTCTCGCTAACAGTTTCCACACTAGTCGCCGATACAGTAAATTGAGACTGAGGAATAATTGCTTGTGGGTCTACCGTTGCTGATTTTCCTCCCCACAATTTAAATTCAGATATTGCAAAATTACCCCATTGAAGGTTAGCCCCGTTAATTTTAATTCTTACATTTTTTGTGGATACGTACGTATTAAGCGGAATATCTCTTGTCTCAATCACACTGCTGTTTGTCAGCCATACAATATTTCGATTCTGTGCGATCGGTTTCCACCGCTTTCCATCAAAATATTCCACGTCCACATTCGTAATGCCTTGCCCTTGACCATAAGAAGTGGACAAAGATATCTTATCCGTCGTAACCGTCGTTCCCCCCCAGTTTAATTCAATAAACTGCGGGAAGGAAACGCTTACAGGAGTAGCCCAGATTGAAGTATCATTTCCATCAGCAACAAGACTAATATTCCCATTTCCTGTGGCCTGTTTTGTAAAGGCACTGGCTGAAGTTTGTACAGCTATATCGGAACTGCTTCCCGTAACAACGGTTGAACCCATTTTATACCAACCCGCGTTAGTTTGTGGGGTCGTGATGGCCAATTTAATTTCCGGTTGGGACCCATTATCCCGATTGACTATTGCAACACCCCAATCATAGTTTCCGCTTGGGGCCCCTACAAAATTTACCCCACTCGTATACGAAAAACTTTGTCCTTTAATCCAATCGGAAGGTTCCGCTGGATCAATGACGGTGTAGACGGGCTGTCCGGTTGTTTTGTCCAAGAGAGCAAAAGCAAGTTTGTACTTATAGTTCCAATTCGGCATATCATTGGGCAGCTTGCCTACCCCTGTGTTTTTCCACGTGTGAGTTATAGCGTTTTCAGTGCCGGAAACTACGTTATCCGGAAATGTGATGTTTGACAGCACTAAGCGGTAACCACCATTAACAGCAAAATCTTGAACCAAATCAGGAAATTGGCTCACCCACACAGTTGCGTCTTGTGGTACCCGCAAATCCAGTGTGTTAGCATGTGTCTCCTTCGCGTCACTAATGACACGGCCTAGCATATCACTAAGTGGACTGGTGTTACTATCACAAGAAGTAGCCCATACACCTAGCCCTTGGTAACAGTTTTCAGCAAATACTGGCGTACTAGGAAAATGAGATTTAATTTTGTCTTTATCCACCTGGGGGAAATACACAGGGCTGCCATAACTATCCCTGCGAATCATATAACCTTTCTCATTTATCGCCCATTCCTGCAAAGAAACGTCAAAGGAATTTCCGTATTGTCCACCAAGTAACACCTTTTTGAATTTAGAACTGTATAAATTAGTAATCCACTGAAAAGTATCTATTTTCTGGCTACTATTCATGTAATCAAGTTGCGTAGGCCCCATTTCCCCCCACCAACCCAAACCTTGCCCATCAATAAAATCTACGACAGATGGATCATCGTACTTTTGAGCAAAAGCACTGATGAAATTCGTGAACTTTTGCCTGAAAATAGCATCTGTCAATTTAGGTGTCTTAAAACTCGCATTCGAATTTGGCGCATATCCTTGTGCTCCAGCGCCAAAAACAAATTGTGGTGTCGCTTGCATATGGACATCTTGGCTATCTACAAACACGCGAAAAGCCAGCTTTAATCCCCTATCTTTCGCCATTTGTACAAGCTGTTGATAGTTTGCGTCATCGTTCCATGCGTAATGTCCTTCTGTAGGTTCCATTCGAGACCATGGCACTCGAATATACAAGATACTTGCCTTGCCAACATTAGGATCCTGCGAGGACCAATAGGTTGCAGCATTTGGAAAACTCTGACCAAATTCCTCCAAATACAATACCCATCCCATTGCAGGATTACGTAGAAAGCCGGTTGTGTCTTCTGTCGGAGATACGGATTGCGCAAAAGACCGTTCAACTAGAATCAAGTAACAACACAAAGATATTGCTAAGGCAAGCACATACTTAATAATTAAATGAGAGCGTAGCTGTTTTTTCACTAAACTTCCTCCTCCATTCATTTCATTGATTCAGAATGATTTCCAACTAACTCCAAATCCATCAATTCTCTCTATGCAGTTAGATTTAGCTCTCCCACCCCCTTTCATCGTACATGAAAGCAAGGGCAACATCCCTTATGAAGATGCTGCCCTTTGTCTGACTTAATTTAAAAACTTCAAATACTGCATCATTCTAGCAATGACTACTGCCACTTGAGCTCTTGTTGCTTGAGAGGTCGCATCAAAGGAATTCGGGCTTACACCGCTCATCAACTTTGCATGCAATGCTTTGGAGACAGAATCTTTTGCCCAATCACTAATCTCGGATTGATCACTGAATGTCGATAAAAGTTCGGATACGTTAACAGGCGCATCTATCGGTTGTCCTGTAAAGCTAATCGCTTTTACGATCATTTGGGCCATTTCCTCGCGTGTGATATACTTTTCCGGAGCAAATGTACCGTCTGTATAACCTGATATCAAACCGAAGTAAAATGCCGCCCCTACGGAACCTGCATACCAGGAACTTTTCGGTACATCGGTAAAATGGGCTGCATCCGTGTACTCTTTCAATCCCAGTGCATGTGTCAGGATCGCAGCAAACTGAGCTCGGGTCGTGTTGGATTCCGGATCATAAGCTCTATCTGAAACCCCATTAACGATTAGTTTAGAAGCAAGCAAATCAATTTCTTTTTTTACCCAATGATGTTGAATATCATCAAACGATTTATTGAAGGAGATAACTGTATAAATACTGTTTCCTCTACTATGAATTCTAACAGATCTATTATTGTCATCTTCTTCAAAAGTAGCTGGAATGAATGTAAATTCGTTCGTGACTTCATTATAGATGACCGCAGTTGCTCGTTCCGCCTGAACAACTTGATCCAAATTAATCGTTCTCACCACATATTGATTGAAATCATTTACTTCGGTGGAATTACCTTCAGCTTCGGCTTTTATGGAATAATCTACAGCTGTGCTCGAAAGGACCGCTCCCATAGCGCTCGCCTTGTTCTTGATTTTTTCCAACAAACCATCTTTAGCAGGTTTTATGGTAAGTACCACATTTATTTTCCCGACTTCAACACCTAATTTTTTTGAAAGGTCTTCAGCATTGATCACATTAAGCGGCAATTCATAACTGCCATTCTCGCTTCTGATTTCAATCTTAGCTTTCGGCGCAACATTAAGTGCTGACATAAGCAAACTTATCGGAAGTACGACCTGGTGGGAATCCGCTTTCTCATTTAATTCAATTTTTATATGTTGAGATTTAGCAGATTTATTCTTTATGGATTCGATTAATGATTTAAAACTTAGCGTATCCACAGTTACGGTTGAAATTTTGTTGCCCGATGCATCGTTTTTCGTCTCGGAATGTAAGATCAGCTTTCCTTCCTGGGGAGCTGGAGTAATTTCTCCTACTGTTCCTGTATTACTCGTATTTGAAACACCTACTATACTTGTATCACCAAGGACGTACCAATTAAATTGACCCTCTTGCACCTTGGCTGTATCAATAGCCAGTTGAATACCGGGTGTATCATTATTTTGTTTATCTACAAGACCAACTGCAAAACTGTAAGTGCCGGATGGAACATTACTCAATGTCACGTCATAATTGTATCGATAGAATTGACCTTGAATCCAAGATGAAGGTTCTGCCTCCTGATCCGTCCATTGTTTCACAACTTTGCCGTTTGATTTATCCAGTAAAGCAAACGCAACTTTATATTTGTAGTTCCAATTCGGCATATCACTCGGCAATTTGCCAACAGCAGTATTTTTCCATGTGTGGTAGATCGCATAGGTTTGATCCGATGTCATTTCTGCTGGGTAAGCAGCATTGCTCAGGACAAAGCGATAACCGCCATTGATCGCAAAATCCTGCACCAAATCTTTATTATTGCTTGCCCATTCGATGACATCCTCCGGATGCCGCAGATCTAAAGTATTTGCATGAGTTGCTTTTGCGTCATTCACGACCCTTGTTAACATATCATGGATCGGTCTGGTTTTGCCGTCACATGAACCAGGTCTGGATACGAAGTTTTGGTAGCAATTCTCGGCGAATACAGGAATTTTAGGCCAATGGCTGTTGATCTTATCTTTATCCCCCTGTGAGAAGTATACGGGGCTGCCGTAACTATCTCTCCTTAACATGAAACCTTTTTCGTTCATCGCCCATTCTTGTAGTGATTGATCGAACGAGTTCCCATATTGACCGCCTAGTAATACTTTTTTAAATTTGGAACTGTATAAATTAACGATCCATTGAAACGTATTATTCTTCTGTTCAGCAGTAATCGCTTGATTAAAGGTGTACATTTCTCCCCACCAACCAAGACCTTGCGCGTCAATAAAATCTACTTGCGAAGGATTGTCATATTGATCCGCAAAAGCGGTAACGAACCTTTCAAATTTTTGTCTGAAAATTGGATCCGTTACATCCGGAGTCTTAAAGCTAGGATTAGATGTTGCAGGGACTCCTTGTGCGCCATCATCAAAAACAAATTGCGGTGTTGCCTGCATATGAGAGTCCTGGCTATCGATGAAAACACGGAAAGCCAATTTGATGTGCCGATCTAGTGCCATCTGTACTAATTTTTTATAGTTTTCATCCTCATTCCATGCGTAATGACCTTCCATTGGTTCCATTCGCGACCACGGCACACGTATATACATAATACTCGCTGAATCCCTGTGCGGATCAATGGTATTCCAATACATATCGGCATCAATAAGGTCATTATTAAACTCTTCTACGTATAAGACCCAGCCCATTCCAGGATTATGAAGGATTTTCGTTTTATCCTCAACAGGTGTGACCGTAACGTAACTAGCAGGCGGTATACCAGGAACAGTAACCTGCAGAGATGAAGTAAGCGATTTACTCTTATCGCTCTTATTAGTAATTTCTAGAACTAGCGCTACTGTCGCAGCATTAACCGAAGGAACAATAGTTCCATCGAGAGAAATAATATTTTCCTTATCCGAAGATTGAATGGCTGCTTCATACCCATTCGGAACTGCTGGCAACACAATCTTCATTTGACCTCTAGCTGGTTGCTCTATGCTCGTAATAGATTTGGCAACACTTTCCGTGGACAAGCTCCACACCTTCAGTTCCTCCAGACCATAGTAACCGTTTCCAATATTTGCATTATTAACTGTTATTCGTAATTGCGAAAAAGTTACACTGTTGAAATGAACATCCATACGATCTGAAGATCCCCAATTCGGAATGCTTACTACCGATCGAATTGTCTTCCAATTTCCATCTATGTACCCTTCCAATTTCAAATCGGTAATTCCTTTAGACCATCCATCCTTACTTATTAGTGTAAGTCGATTTGAGATATATTCTTTCCCTTGAAAATCGAGGGTATAAACCTCAGGAAACTGTGGAGCATTACTTTTCCAGGGTTTGCTCTCATCTTCGTCAGTCAAATAGGTTATACTGCCCTCTGTATTCATTGCCGATGTAGTTATCGTAGCTTTCGGCGCTACATTCAATGTGTAAATGAGTGAATCCTCAACAGCTGGCGGCACTAGAACGTGGAGCAGCCCCGTCTCAGCAGTTGATCCATCTGATTCGTCTGTAACTAAAAGTTTAATACCCACAGTCTCTTCTTGTGCAGCAAAGTTAATCGTGCCGTCCAATTTTACGACATCCGGTTTTTCCGAGTACGAAATTTCGGATCTAAAACCATTCGCTAAAGTCGGCATTTTCAATTTACTTTCGCCAGTTACAGGGGAGTCTAGGCGTTGTATAGACTCAGCAACACCTTGGGCATTCGCATCAACCTTACCCCAAATTTTAACTTCAAATATGGATAAGGCACCCCATGTGTAATTCGCATTGTTTATTCGAATCCTCAGTTTATTAGCTGTAATTTGCGGAAACGATATATTTAATCTCTCAATCGGACCACTTTGTTTCCAGTTTAGGTCGTATCCTTCTACAATAGAGTTCCATGCGCCATTGCTAAAGTACTCAAGATCTACATTTGCAACCCCTTGGTCAGGTCCATAATTGCTATAGAAGGATACCATATCCGTAGATAAACTCATTTTGCCGAAGTCAAAATCAATGACAGGCTTTTCTTGCATATCCTGTGGTTTGTCGGCAGCAGCAAAGAAATCACCAACCCCGTTCGAATCGTTTGCAACTCCGTCTACCAAATTGCTCAAATTCCCATGAGACAAGGTTGACAGCGTAGTAGACATGGTTGAAAGCCCAGCCACGCTCGTATTGAATTCAGTCCTCTCTGCTTTCGGTACAAGTACTGAAATGGGTGCTGTAAGTGCCGAACTTCCATCTTGTGCGTTTTGAATTTTGAGTACTAAATCAACATTTGTAGCCAAACTTGGTGGAATAATAGCTCCATCTAAGTTAATTACATTCGTATTACTGCTTTGATCTATACTTACCGTAAATCCGTTGGGTACTGCAGGAAGGGTCAATTTTGTCGCGTTCACTGCCGGATACGTAACTTGAGTAACGGACTCAGCAACAGCAGATGCTGTAGCTGAAAGTTCACCCCAAATTTTAATTTCATAAACGGATAGATTTCCCCACACTTGATTTGCATCATTAATCTGCAGTCGTATTTTGCTGCCTTGAACGTTATCAAAATTAATGTCTAACTTTTGAAGATCATCTGTACTCCATGAAAGAGAATAATTTTGCACAATTGGATGCCATTGTCCGTCTGTATAATAAAGCAAATCGATGTTTGACAATCCTTGTTTAGATCCATAATTAGCATAAATGGAAAGTTGATTAGAGGAGAAGTTCATTTTCCCAAAATCAAAGTCAAGGACTGGTTTCGTACTCATCGTACCAGGCTTATCGTATGCATAAAAAAAGTCGCCTACATCCATTGGAGTATTTGCAACAGTCCCGTCCACAAGTTTATTAACTGGATTTGAATCGACTAAAGTCGTACTTATAGCTGCTTGTGGTGCAATATTGGAGGTAAAAGGTACACCTTCAGCAAATACAGGCATCATTGAATTTGGAAATATAAAGCTAGTTATCATTGAGAAGATCGCTATTATGATCACATTTTTTTTTAGCATGTTTTCCCTCTCCCTATCTCAGCTTCTCTTTTATTTTCCTGTTCACCCATTCGCGTTTTGTAAGCAGCCACTCAGCATCCCGGGGATAGTTGCTAAAGCTGATTGGCTGGTCAAGACCTTCCTCTAAAGCAGCTAAAACGTACTCTCTGCCGTATAACTCTTCGAGCAGTTGAAGCGCACGCAAATCTTGTAATGCTTCCTGCAGAACTTCAAGCCGGATAGACTCAATCGGTTCATAATCGCCCGGATATACTAGATAGGAATCGCCGGAGGCAAAGGCGTAATTCGCGTCCGTATTCTTATAAGGATCGATTTCCTTACGGGAATACTGCGAATACCAAAAGTTATAGCCCCAGTGCAGAAACCCTTCAATTTTAAATTTATATAGTTGTATACCCAGAATCCGGTTGCGGGCTGACGGCATGCTAAAGAAACGATTCGACACTTGCTTATACTGAACACAGCAATAATAGGTCCACAAAGATTCGATTCGGTTAGCAATAAAAGGTTCAATATGATCATTGGCAGGAATCGGATTCTTGACAAGTCCTTTTTCATAAAACTCATAATCCGATAGCGCATCGATAATCGGAAAATCTTTTAATAGGTCACGCACCATCAGGCTTGCGTTACCGTATGATTCCAGATGATCGATCGTAGGTTCGTCGGAAATATGAAAATAACACGATTTTTCCAATTTATTTTCTTTGATCCAATCTATTAATGCAGGTAATAATTGCGTTATAAATGATCGATATTTTTCACCGGATGCTTCTGTTTCCCAGCCAAATATCTGTTTATAATCTCCGTTTTCAGAAGCCATAATCTTAGGCGCATGCTTAGCTCCCCATTGTGTGAACAGATGGGAGAACTCGAAATATTCGATCCCCTGTCTCTTACACAACTCCACCCATCGGTTCAAACGGTCAAATCCGAATGTATATGTCTGTGAGTCAAGCACATTGACATCAATCAACTGCACGGTTGGACGCTCTTCACCGATTTGTGTATCGAGAGGCGGAGTAAATATCGGGGTCAAAATCATATTGATCCCGTGCTTAACCGCTGTATAAACATACTTTTCAATGACATCCCAATGCTTTTCACTGAACACATCGATCTCGTAATAGGTCGCTAGACAGTCTACATAAAACCATTCCGTATGCAACAGTTTTTGTTTTGGCAATAGCGCTGAAAGCACCTCCAATTCAAAAAAAGTTTCCCCCAATTGATTTCCAGACTCCGATTCAAAAGATATGCGGATCTCATATAGACCAGGCTTCACTTTTCCTTCTGGCTCCACCGTCACCCACACCGCTCGCCATTGGTTGGGAAATGTTATCAAACCCTCCGATTCATCAAAGTCGTAGAGAGGATCGGGATATAGGCCAGGAATAGTGCGTAAAATATGTTCATCATGGTCATGATAAACTGGAAGTTCAGAGGGCACGAGTCCTACTGAACGAAGCGTTATCGCCTCCTCCATCTCTGATCTAACCTTCACTTGAATGCCCTTTGTGAGACGATCTGCACGATAGGCAACTTGAAAGGATATCGTCTCATTGGCGAGCGCTGATGCTTTTTGATTCGTGACCTCGTTCAATTCTTCATCGGCAAACACTTTGGCAAGCGAACTTATACAGCGCACTTCAAATGTCAATTTATCTGTAGTCATTGGTTATTAAGCTCCTCCTTATCCTTTGAGTCCGGTATTTGCTATACCCTGAACAAAAAACTTTTGGCTGATCGTAAACAATATAATTGGAACAACAACAATCAAACATGCTCCTGCCATTTGAAGTGCATAATCACTTCCTGCTTCTTGTTGAAAATACTCAAGACCTACTGTTACCATCTGATTCTTGATGCTTGAAATGAATATAAATGGACTGACAAAATCATTCCAAATCCAAATAAATGTAAATAACATCATGGTAACGAGTGCTGGCATCGCGAGTGGAAGAATAATCCTGTAATATATTTTAAATTGAGAACATCCATCGATTAGTGCCGACTCGCTTAGTCCCTTTGGAATTCCCATAAAAAATTGCCGAAGCAAGAAAATAAAAAACACATCGAAGGTAGCCGGTAAAATAATAACCCATTGCGTATCAATCAAATGCATAGCTTTATAAAGTAAAAAACGTGCAACAATCGTCGTATCTGTAGGAATCATCATAGTTGCAAGCATAATCAGAAACAATATGTTTTTACCTTTAAAGTTAAGTCTAGCAAAAGCATATGCGGCCATCGTTACGACCACCGTTCTAAAAACAATCGTAATCAGGACTGTGCGAATGGAATTCCAATACCAGTGGAAGTAAAAGGGATGGTGAAAAATTGTTTGGTAATTTCTCCAAAAAATATGCTCAGGTATGATGGTAAGTGGATTCGCAAACACTTGGGCTGTAGGCTTCAAGGATGCTGAGATCATAAACACAAATGGCACAAACATTATTAAACCAACAAACAACATGATGATCGAATAAATCAATGTATTGATTTGTAAACCGCTTCTATTCTGATCAGATTTAACTGTTAATAGTGAACCCATTTTTTTTGCCCCTTCCATAGAATGATAGTTATAATCATGATGACAATAAATTGCAGCATTGATTGAGCGGATGCATAACTAAATTTATTGAATGAAAATGCTTCTTCATAAATATTCAAAGAGAGAACACGCGAAGATACACCAGGTCCACCATTTGTAAGCATACGAACGATAGAATAGTTCTGAAATGATCCAATAATACTGGTAATTACAAGGAAGAACGTTGTTGGTGAGATCATAGGAATCGTAATATGAAGCATTTTCCGAAAACGTCCAGCGCCATCCATGTCAGCAGCCTCATAACAATCCTGCGGCACGCCTTGCAAAGCAGCCAAGAAGACAATCGTCTGAAAAGCTAAATTCAACCAAACACTGATCAGCCCTATCGTTGGAAGAACGGTAGTTGTCCCCCCCAACCACATGGGTGGATTTAGTCCAATTCCTTTTAGCAGCATATTAACAGGACCATCGTATGGATCAAGTATAATGGACCATACCATGGCGATTGCTACGACGTTAGCCACGTACGGGATTAATACCAAAGTTCGAGTGAACGGCCTTAGATAGAATTTTTTATTTATCAACAAGGCAAGAAAAAATGAAAATATGATAATCCCCGGAACATATACCATAGCGTAATAACTGCTTTTTACAAATGCGCTTAATGCAATGGCATCATCAAATACGTTTATATAATTAGTCAACCCAATAAACTTTAATTTGCTGATATCCTTTAGACTGTTATAATCCATAAGACTGATTACGAATGCATAAATAAAAGGAATAACGTTAAAAATGACAAAACCCACAAAAAAGGGAGCAATAAAGCCGTACGCCGCTCTCCCTTCTTGCTTAGCTATAGAGTATCGGACGACTTTATTTTTTAATATTGGAGTCGTTTCTAATTTCTGCATGCTTCTCCCCATCCTTTATTATAAGAAAAGGACTCCGAAGAGCCCTTTATCTCGGTTTACTCATTATTTATTTTTCTTCGCATCTTCGATCGCTTTATCCGCTCTTTGTTTGATAGCTTTCACTGTATCGTCCAGTGATTTCTGACCGACTAAATAAAGCTCTGATTCTTGCAGAATAATGCTGCTATATTCGCTAGCTGCATTGCCAACAATTTTCTCGTCTGTGACTCCCATTCCTTTATCAAACAAGGTGGTTTTCAAGTCTTCTATCGTGATCTCACCATTCATTTTAGAAACAGTATCCTTGAACATTGCATCAAGGTCCGCTTCACTCAAATCCACTCTGGCTGGAAGCGCCCCCTTATATTTGTAGTAATTTTCAGACCAAAATTTCACGAATTGGAAAGCTTCTTTCGCATGTTCTGAGTTTTTATTAATTCCGATTCCAGCCGGTGAAATTAAGTTGTTATTTCCTTTTCCGTCAGCAGATACTGGAATTTGCGTTACTCCGAATTTCCAATCCCTTGGATATGTAGTTTTATCTGCAAACATGTCGGTATACCAGCTGCCGATCAAATGCATACCATATTTTCCCGACATAAAGCCATCCCAAGACAACTTCTTAGTTTTGAACTCCAACCAACTCGGTTGAATTTTCAAAACATTGCCTAGGTCACCGAAGAACTTCAAAGACTCCTTAAACGCTGGATCGTCGTAATTGGAAGTTCCGTCAGCCTTATAACCTTTTACGTTGTGCTGTCTAGCATTGAAATACATGTAGTTATCATAATCCAGCATGTAAGAACCATAGATCCCCTTGGAGGAATCCGTTAACTTCTTGGCCGTTTCGATATATTGATCCCATGTCCAATTACCTTTTGGGTAAGGAACCTTAGCATCGTCAAATACTTTCTTATTGTAATAAACAGCCCATTTACCTGCATAACTCGGTAATGTGTAAATTTTATCGTTATACTTACTTAGGTAATTGCCATACACTTTGTCAACGTCGTACTTATCTTGTTGAATCAAGTCATTTAATGGAACAAGAAACCCAGATGAAGAGTATCGATCCAGCAAAAGAGGATTACTAAGGTAAAGGATATCTGTTTTATCGCCTGTGGAGACGGCTATATCCACTTTTTTGTAAGCATCTACGCCATCGCCTGGAATAATGTTTTGTTCGATTTCAATTCCTGTCTTATCTTTAAAATCTTGTAACAATTTAAGGATGGATTCATCTTTACCGCCTTTTGCATCAAAAAACATGGTCAACTTAACAGGCTTGTTGGTTGCGGGTGTTTCCATTGATGTGGATGAAACTTTCGGACTAGCAGTTTCCTCTACTTTGGAACCACATGCCGTTACAATGTTCATCAGAAGGACTGCAACGGTAAGTGACGCTATTTTAAATCTAGCTTTTCCCATTTGTTTCTCTCCCCTTCATGTGCTTTATGACTACATACTTAGTATAAACTGCGTTGTAGCATCACATGAATGCATTAATCAAACGAAACGTTTCATATCTACCTAGCTTTTTATTTTTCTAAGTGGGCTTCTTACTGCCAATTCAAAAAAATTGCATTATCTATCGATAGCATGCACTTTTTACTTATATTTGATTGGTGACACACCGGTAACTTTTTTAAAAACTCGGCTAAAATAATGTTCATTATCGTATCCAACTTGTTGACCGACCTCATAGATTTTTAAATCCGTTGTTCGAAGCAATTGTTTAGCCTGTTCAATCCTGTAGTTGGTCACATATTCGATCAAGTTTTCCTTGGTTTCTTTTTTAAATAAATTACTTAAATAGTTGGCAGAAATGTTCATTTCTTTGGATAAAAGCTCCAATGAGATCTCATTGCGATAGTTTAAATGAATAAACTGTTTAATGTTTCGGATTAATCTGGTTGTTTCATTCGCTTGACTTAGCGTCAACGAAATGGCATCCTCAAACCTGATAAGCCAATTATTAAAGTCTGCCATAATCATCATCTTATCAATAATCATATATAGATTTTCTTTCCACAATGGGCGAACCGATTGTTGAGCATCTGCTGCCTCTGATTCTAAAACAAATAATAATGTTGAGCAGAAGCCTTTTAGCTCCTCCTTCGAAATGTTAGAAACTGCATTTACTTTTTCTTTAATCATTTGGATAATTAACCGGATACGATCGATATCAGCAATTTGCAGTGCGCGTTCCATATTTTTTATTTCAATTGCTAAATCAAGTGTGTTTAATGGCTCCCGTGAGAGGTGATCAAACTGGATAACACTTCCACGAGGAAAAGAAAAACAATTGCTTACAGCTTCACTTGCCTCTTTGTAACATTGCCTTATAGAGGACAAATCGCGGTGGATTCTACTCGCACCAATCGCCACGGAAATGTTTAAGTAAGTTTTCAAAGCTCCTTTAATACTTTCTTCTAATCGATTAAGTTCGTTCCAGATTATTTCGCTCTTTTGTTCTTCAAACGTAATTAACAAGGCAATTTCTCGTGGCCCTGTTCCAATGGCATAACCTATTTTAAAGTCAGAAAGGATTTCTTGTACCACATTCAGCATCGCATAGTCCAGCAAATGTACATTATCTTCCGAGTACTTGTTATAAATTTCAGAACTTCCTGGTTGAATAACATAGCAAATTATCATGTCTTCATGCAAAACCATACCGTAATATTGGAGCCATTCCTCGATTTCCTTACTGGAGAACATTTTGCCAATAAGTAAGTCTTTCAAAAAGTTATCACGTAATATCGAAATATTTCTTTCAAAATGTTTATCGGTTCGATTGGATAGCTGATTTTCAGATCGTTCCCGTTCAATTTTGGCCTTGACTTGTTCGAGAGTGCTTATTAAATTCTCAGACTGGAGCTCCAACTTGAGCATATAATCCTCGGCTCCGGCTTTCATTGCTTCTTTGACATACTCAAAATCATCGTATGAGCTCAAAACAATAAATTTAACTCTCGGTTTCAGTTGGAGCAAAGTTTGAATGAGTTCAACGCCATTGCATACAGGCATTTTTATATCAGTTATGATAATATCTGGATCAAGATCAGCGGCCAACTCAAGTGCCTTTTTGCCATTCTCAGCTTCACCGACCCATTCAAAACCATACTGTTTCCAGTTAATTAGTGATTTAATACCAACCCTTGCCAGCATCTCGTCATCAACAATCATCACTTTATACATGAATTGCCCCTTTCTTACTTCACTTTTTGTTTATGGGATGGGAATTGAATCCGAACATTTGTATAATTGCCCGGCTGACTCTCAATTTCTATTCCGTACTTATGACCGTAAGTATGTTTTATTCTTTCATCTACATTCTGGATGCCAATACCCCGTTTTTCCGTTTGTCCTAAAATGTTATTGATTTGCTCCTGGGACATGCCAACGCCATTATCTAATATCGACATTCTGATCAATTCATCCACACAAACAATTTGGATCTGGATAGCAGCATGTCCTTCCTTTGGTTCAATACCATGAAAAATCGCATTTTCCAAAATCGGCTGCATCACGAACTTAATACACTTTTCATCCAAAACTTCTTCTTGAATATCATAGTCCACTTGAAATTTATCTTTATAACGGATTTGTTGAATGTAAATATAATCCTTTAATGAATCTAGCTCCTCACGAATCGTCACAAACGTTCCAGAATGCTTGAAAGAGGTCCTCAGCAATCTTCCAAGCACTTCGACCATCTCTTTGATGTTGTCAGCCTTCTGAATAATAGCCATCCAACGGATAGTGTTCAGCGTGTTATACAAAAAATGAGGATTGATTTGTGCTTGCAACGCTTTGTACTCTGCATCTTTTTTCATCTCTTGTTCTTGAAGAACTTCATGGAAAAGTCCGTTTATCCGCTCAAGCATGTAATTGAAATTTTCACTCAACATACCGATTTCATCATTACTTTGAATGTCTGATTTCATTAACAGATTGTTGCCTTTAATGCCGCGCATCGTGAGCGTTAACTGCTGAATCGGCTTTACAATACTACGCGTCACCAAGAACCATAACACTCCTGAAATAATAAAAGAAATAACAAAAGCTATAGCTGTTGTATAAAAAATGAGATGATTATCTTTTATCAATTCATCATAAGATGTAGTTTCAATGACCCACCATCCATACTTTTGAATATAGTGGGGGGCAATTAATACTTTTTTGCCATTTCTCTCAGAAATATAGTATTTTGAAACCGAATTAAATCGCTGTTTGATTTCATCTATTCCTGAATAGGTTTGATATAACCCATTACTTAAGTTATGAAAGACCACTCGGTCCTGATTATCTACAATCAATAGTTCAGTATGTGGGTCATGTACAACATTTTTAAATGTTTTGTTAAAAAAAGATTCTTTAATACTTAAATAAATAACACCCTTATTTTGATTATTGATATTAATGCTTCTTGCGAGCGAGATGACATATGGCGTACTTTTGCTGTTATTAAGAATAGCTCTTTCAATGCCTAGCCACTTCACTTTTCCGTTAAGATCATGAACATTCTTATACCAAGGTTTATTTTTAATCTTCTCAATATCTAGTTGGTCAGCATCATTCCCGTAAAGTAAATTTCTGTTATTATCTCCAATGACAACTAAGGATGAGACTTGGGAAAAAAGATTCGAACCAAGAGTCAGATCGTTTACTGCCTGATCAGCTTTTTTCATATCCAAGAAAAATTCAAGATCGTTTTGGTAGTTCGTACTTACAACATTCCGTATCGCATGATTTACAAATATTAAATCCGTAACATTCTCCCACTCATCTAAATTTTTTTCTACATTATTCCCAATATAGGTAAGGTTTTGAACAAATGCCTCACTCACCTTCTCCTGCAAAAGATAAATCGAAATAAAATAGGAACTCGTGCTGATTAACGCCGTGGGCAAAATGAGAATAACCAAAAATGAAAAGAAGATCTTTCTTTGTATGCTTAATCGTGATTTTAATAATTTGAACAAGATTAGCGCCACCTTGTCTACGAATATATTATAATCGAATAATGTTCGACTTTATTCTTGGATCAACAGCTCAAACCGAGCCTGTAGATGTCTTAATGTCGTTTTCGCCTTTAGCGATGATCACTGCTCCAATAATGCATTCTGCAAGTCCGCCCTCCTTCACACCTCCATAATCCCTTGAATTAAATCGCACTATGTACTTAATCACTTCTATTTGTCCCTATCTGTACTAATAAGGGTGCCCTTCGCTATTTTCATAGTTAGGATACCCTCACTAAGTTACCTCTTCATTCTAATGAATAAAATATATCACTTACCGCACAATTTGTTCAGTCAATTTTTGCTTGCCCAAAAAACTGCTTTCTTTGTTGTCCACAACTACTTGAATTGTGAACACGAAGCATCGTAATTACATACCAATATGCTCAGTAAAAGAACAAAGAGCTGCCTTTCGCAGCTCCTCTTTGAATCATAACTATACAAATCTTAGCTTCCAAAAACCTTAAACTCCCTAAAAGCTGTCCAGTATCCTGGTGGTGTTGCGTAATTGTAACTCTTACATACCTTACAGTCGCTGAATACAAGCTCTGCCATCATTTGGCTGAAGTGGCAACTTGAGCAGAGTTGCTGTCCGGCTAATTGAGGCGATTGCTGGGGGGTAATGAATGTTCGTAACTCTTACTCTGCTCTTCTATTCGGTTGTTCAATCTTGTGCTAAAGACAACTCGAGCACATTCATATCTCGCATCCTGAAAAGAAACGTATCCTTTACTTTCCTTTGAAACAACGCGGATCCTTGCTTTTCCTGATGAAAGCTCTAATATTGGGCTAGTTTCATCGGGCTCAAGTGATTGAATCGTATCGGCAAGTGTAGAAGAATCATAGTCTTCCCTTTCGATCAATTGATCCACATTTTGCAATTCAGCAGCATTTTTGAAATGGATATCGTCTGCGGACGTGATGAGTATATGATAACTATAACCTTTGCTAAACAATCTGTCCTTTTCCTGCTCATACACCTTTCTTAGCTCAATTTCATTTTCCACAATTTCCGGAATCCACTTATTTTCAAGAAATATTTTGGCATTGTTAAGAACATAATCGTAATACATTCCCTCGGTATTTGCGATTAAACCGTAAACTACGCCGCCATCTTCCACAGTTTTTTTGCGTTTTTTGTTTTCAAGTTGCATGGATACAAGAAGATCGTCATAATCGACAGCTCCTGAATATCCTTCTTCCTGTGCGATGATTTGAAGCGCCTTATTGTTCACCGCAAGTTGTAGTACTTGCTGTTTGAACACCTCAATAGGTATTTCATCTCCGATCTGTTTGTCTTCTAGATTAGAGCCCAACTTCACTCCATACGTATTATTAAAATATGCTCGAGTATATTCATTAGCTTGCTTCTCGACCCGCTGCAACTCCTTCAGAGAAATCTCATATTCTCCAAGTTTGGCGACTGCCTCGGAAACATTAGCGCCTTTGACGTCATTTCTATAGATATAGAAGCTCGATATGAACAGAATAATTACAATTAGTACGCCCGTAATAAGGAATGAAACTTTTAGGTTTGTCATTGTCATCCGACTACTCCTAGTACATCTATATTTGATGGAAACCGCGACACCTCGTCTGCTCCGCCCTCGCTCTTCAACCGCCGATTTGACCATACTATCGGCGGCGAAGAGTCAGGACAATATTAGATCCCGCTTCCTGGCTTCAACAATGACATGATCAACGTAATGGCTTCTGCTCGAGTTGCGAACTTATTCGGATTAAATCTTCCATCCTCATAACCCTTAATTAAACCAGCTGCCTCAGCAGTTGCCACATAGCTTTGTGCCCAGGTCGGCACAAGAGCTGCATCCTTGAACGTTAGAACTGCATCAGGATTTAGTTTAAGTCCCATCGCGCGTACAATCATGACAATCAACTCCGTCCGTGTTACTTCATTATTCGCACGGAATGTTCCATCGTCATAACCCGAAATGATACCCGCGTTTGCTATTCCTTGAATTAAGTCTTGGGCCCATATCGGTGTTTCTCCTTGATCAGCAAAGCTAAATTCAGATGTATCCTTCTCTACTTGAAGAGCTCTAGCTACTATTACAGCAAACTCTCCACGCGTTATTGCAGCATTCGGTCTAAACGTACCGTCTTCATAGCCATTAATAATCCCACTCTCAACCGCTTGTTCAATAGATACTAAGGCCCAATGTCCTGATATATCGGTCATATCAGCAGGCTGCTCTGATTCTGTTGGTGTTGGTGTTGGTGTTGGCGTTGGCGTTGGCGTTGGTGTTGGTGTTGGTGTTGGTGTTGGTGTTGGTGTTGGTGTTGGCGTTGGGTCCGGTGTTGGTGTAGGGTCCGGTGTTGGCGTTGGGTCCGGTGTTGGTATCCATCCACCACCAGAAGGACTTGCTTCTGTTTTTACCGTCACACTCGGTCCATCCACGCTCCAATTGCCCGCTGTATCACCCGCTTCAACTTTAAAGGTATACGTTGTATCGGCAGACAGACCGCTGACATGATAGCTTGTCCCATTAGCTGGCAAGGCTACAAGTTCAATACCTTCCTTATAAATTTTATAGCCTGATACACCAGCAGCCGAATCATCCGTTGCTGCGGTCCACGTCATCGTAAGGCTAGTTGTACTTGCATTTGAGACAGTTATTGCCGCATTTTCCGGCCATTCGGGCGCAACTACATCTAAAGGCGGCACTTCCTCAGTAATCACACTCTCATCGAATCTGGTTACCGCACCTTGCAACACTCCGTATGCAGCAGTAATTTCATCTTGGCTTGCAGCATGATCGACAACATCTTGCGCAGCAGTAATTGCCATATTTAATGCATCCAGGGCAACTTGCGGATACTGGCCCGGCTCCTCCCCAACGACTGCGTTATCCGCCTTTTGTCCCGCCGCTACGATTGCTCCAACCAGTTCCGTTGTAATGACAGCTGGAGGATCTGTTGTAATGGACACCGTTAATGCAACTTCTCCAATAGGATCACCGTTGGAAGATACCTTCACATTAGCAGTGTAATTCCCGGCCCCCAATCCTTTCTTTACATGAGCAGCCAGCATCGTAGTCTCATTAGGATTCAATGTATATGGCACATTTGCAATACGGAATGCATTAATGTCTCCGCTTACTTGATAGGTTAAATAACTAATTCCCTTACCTGTATTTCGAATCTCAATACTGCGTGCATCCTGATAGTCGGAATACCCCACTTCTTGATCAAGGAATTCAATCTTCGTATCGGTAAAGCTTAGATTCGATTCCGGAACAACAACTGTGGCAGTATGCTTTACAGTTGGAACCACAGTTGATACTGCGGTAATAACAAGATTATCCGCCGTCTCGTCTGCACCAACAAACAGTCGTCCGGAAGCATCAATAACGGTGTTCGCGCTCGATTTATTCGCCACACTCCAGTTCACACTTTGACTGCCTGTCTGATCTCCATAGCTTACATAAGCTGCAAAGGTCCGGGATGAGCCTGGAACAACATCAGCTGTATTCGGAATAATGGCTATGCTT
The DNA here is from genome assembly GCF_059692015.1 of Paenibacillus sp. J22P165. Classification (NCBI taxonomy): domain Bacteria; kingdom Bacillati; phylum Bacillota; class Bacilli; order Caryophanales; family Paenibacillaceae; genus Paenibacillus; species Paenibacillus sp. J22P165. The sequence continues at coordinate 150,125 of NZ_JCAUAP010000012.1, forward strand.
GTCGGGCCGCTAACTTTAACCGGTGTTAACACTTGCACATGGGCAATAATTGTAGAGATCTCAGCATTTTCAATAGTTCCCTTTGTATCAAAATTGCCTGACTGCGCATACCACATCGGATTCATCGTCTCCCATGTGACTTGATACTCTGTTTCAACATTGTTTTTACGAATCTTTACCTTATCAGGCAAAACAGGCTTTGTTCCAACCATCGTCGTGAAGTTTGTCTGAGTAATCAACTGCGATTCATTTTCCCCTTGTAGGAACTGAATACGCGGTGCATAATCTCCAGCCGTTCCACCGTTCGGAACATATTCCTTAGACACAAACTGAAACATTTGTTGATTAAGAATTGTAGCATCCTTCGAATAATTGCCTTTTACGATATCCTCATGTGCCAAAGCGATAGAAATACGTTTTTCTCCTTTGGACAACTTTTCATTGATGAAATTAGTAATATCAAATTCAACCCAATTATTCACTGGAGTAACCGTGTTTTTTGTTATCCGATCAAATGTCCAAGTTGCAATTGCTTCGTCGTCTTTAGAAGGCCTGTAAGTAACTGCATTGTTCCAAGTTAACATACTTTCAGTCCATCCCGTTTTAGCCGCATAGATGCCGATTGGCATTAACGAGTACGCTTCTCTAACTTCTTTCAAGTATATCTTGACAATCGCTTTTTCTACTTCAGTTCCATTAAATGAAGAAAGATCAAAATTCAGCATTGAATATCTCGAATAAGCAGCAGGCCCTGCAAATTGGGTATATAAGCTATATTTATTTTGCAGTGTACCTGCTGGATATGCGCCTGTAGTTGTCCCGTGTGTCTCGGTTCCACTCGCGCCTCGGACAAACGCATCGTCGGTCGTAATAAACGTGAGAACAGAATTTTGTTGCGGGATAACGTTAACTGTACTTGAATTAGAAATTTCCTGACCGTTTACAGTAGCTTTGGCAGTTATCGTAACAACTCCCTCGGATAGCGCTTTAACAACACCTACTTCACTCACCGTCGCGATACTTACATTTGAGCTTTCGAAATGTATACTATCATTCGTATTTGGCACTAGATTTGCAACAAGCTTCTCCGATCCGTATACAGAAAGATATACATTAGATTTACTAAGCAGGATCGAACTATCCGCAAGTGCCGGTTTATCCGCTGCGCTGTATTCATGTGCTCCAATATCAGGCAAGTCATTGTACAATACATTTCCGAAATAGTCCTTGTGCGTGTTATAAATATCTCTAGCAATATTAAAACCGATTGCAACCCCTGCGTCGATCGCCGGTGAAGTGTTTTTCAGCATATAACCTTGCGCAACATCCAAATTGGATTCATAAGGCTTATCCTGACCTGGTGCTACAAATTGAGGATCAGCAACAATTGCCTTCTTATCCGCTGCAGGAGCCAATAGTCCTCCACCGTACAGATTGCCCTCCAACTCTATTCCGGAAAAGTTGAAGTCTTTTGAGGGCAGATAGAAAATATTATTTTTGGCCACTTCTTGGCCACTGATGTTAATAGAGCCCGTAGGTATGGCATTATAAAACGTATTATTATAGAGATATCCAGGTAAACCGCCATAAACCAATCGGTTTCTGGTGTTGGTAATTATGTTATACCGAAATACCGTCGGATTCGTGGTTGCCCCGTTCCATACACAGAACAAGACCCCATCGCGATTGTCATGAGCATAGTTATACTGCCAGACCGCTCCAATGCTTGCACCGTCAGAATCCATCGCAACACCATCTGCCGTATTCGACAAATCGTTACCCGACCTGGTGATACCTCCATTCCCGTCATACGCAGCTTCTCTAAAGTCATGTTCAATATCAAATATTTCGTTATACTGAGCGATAGAAAATTGTGCGTGCGTATCTTCAAGACCCGATGTATGGAATCCCGATACGGTATTGTGCTCGACTAACGCCCCATCCGTGCTCGCCCAATAAATACCAAAGTCCGACCAACGTTTATTGCCATTTACATAGTTGTTCCGGATCACTACATGTTTGTGTAAACCTGCATCAGGGTCGTCCACCTTACTCAACGTATAGGCACGCAGATGAACAGATTGCATAACGCGAATACCCGTCTCCGAAACGTCCTTGATCACATTTCCTTCAATTAGCACACCATCAAAAATAGCCTTCTTAATGTTGTCCTTCTGCGTTGTCGGCGGCATCGCTTGCGTTATGCCGACAGGTACGCCATAGAGATCCTTATTGGTAGTCGTCTCAGGTGTATTCCGGGGTCTTGGGTCCTCGGTTGTAAAGGCAATACCGCCGCTTGCCTTCCAATAATCCGTATCAAATCCGCCTCGGGACAGCGCTTTTGCCCAAGTTAACGCTGAATTGCCGTCCAGTGCTGGACTATGGAATAATCGCATACCATTAACATCGTGAATATAGTTGTTTCTTATTGTGATATCATGACTCACATAGTCTACAGCTTTACCCGCCGTAATCGAAACTAGAATTCCCACATAAAAATCGGTTGAGCCAAACGGAAAGCGGTTTAGATTATTATTATTTGCTTCGCTATCCGTATAGGGACGCAAATCGCCTGTAGCTGCTAGTGAAATATCAGAATGATTGGTCAGCTCAAGATTTTGAATGGTAATATATTCCTGATCTCTGAGTCTTACAGTAAAGTGAGAAGTGCCATTGGTATGAATTTGAGGCTTCTCTCCCACGCCATATTTACCGATTGTAATGGGTTGACCCTCGCTTCCTGAACCTTTAGGCCATAGGTAGGTATTCTCCCACACAGACCCTGCCTTTAACAAGATATTGTCACCGGGTTCAAACTCTCTGTTGTTAACGTTTTCAAATGTCTTCCAGGCACTGCCTTCACTAGTACCATTATTAGCGTCATTACCTTGTTCATTATTAATATAATAGGTAATTCCATTGCCTAAAGGATTATCTGTCACAGTTGAAGCAGTTGCATAATGCCCGAAAGGAAACAATGTAAACAACATCGTTAACATTAAAGTTATCGACAGTAATGATTTCATTCTTAGCAATTTCATTTTTTGTCCTCCTAATTTTGGAATAGCCTCTAGGCATTTGCCGAGGTAGATGGGATAAGGCTTTCCCCAACCCATCAAACTACTTTACCTGCGGTATCCTTGTCATCCATAGCAACCATTTGGCGCTAATATCTAAACTGTGGATTACAGATTTGTCTCACATTACGACGATTCTTGTGCCGCTTTTATGACGATAAGGGAAAAGGGAAAGAAAGCGCTTACCAATACTCCAGGAAGAGTTAAGCGATTAGTCGAATGGTTGATCCCACAAAGCTAGGCTTACTGGGGGACATGAGTCAGTTTAATGCCGCTTGTGATGGAACACCACTCGTCATATCCGCTCGCCTCCGCAGTAAGTCTACTTGCACTTGAAGTGCCCAAGGCCTTGCGAAATGCAATACCCTTCGCACCTAACAATTAATTTATATTTTTTGGAAATGAAGTTTTACGCAACAATGTATGTCCAATAGGAACGAAAGAAACTGAATGAGATTCTCCTGAGGAATCAGTTAGTTGGCCTTTCAATCGACTCGAAGGTTCATCCCACCCGATCGAATTCATTTCAGCCCGCTCATAGATGAAACCAAAGTTTTCTTTAGAGGAATCCAGCATGGAGTTACCTCCTTCAATCTCATCTGTTTGAGAAATCGCATCAAAATCAACAAAATCTTTGACATCATAGCTTTTTGTAATCACACGATGTTCAGAAATCGGTAATACATAAAGCAATGCACCTCTGTTAAGTGTGAATTCACCATTCGCTGCTTCTGATGATATAATCTCCGTTTTAAATAAAAGACGAATCTGATCTCGTGTTTTCCATCTTTTACTAACGATGAGATATCCATCTTTCTCTACAATCTCCGCACCTTCAGCATCCACATCTGTATGAATAGACCATGCTGGAATACGGAAATAGATGGGACATGCCACCTCCTCTTCAACAGAAATGCTAAATAAAAGCTGCTCATCAAATGGATAAATCGTTGTAGTCGTAATTTCAAACTTCACACCTTGCACTTTGGTACTGACACTGGTTGGGCCATACAAGACGGCAGCGAGTCCTTCTTGCTTCCCCGCTCTAACCTTCATCCACATACGGCTTACATAATTCGGCATATACTTCACCGAATTTCCCGCACAGCAAAGAGCGCCTGTTTCATGCGTGGGCGAATATTGAAACTTAGCTTGATGTCCATCATTTATGGCTGCGCTATATCGGTTATCTTTGGTCAAATAAGAAATGGCTTTGCCATCCGCCGTCCTTGCTCCTTGTGCAGCATTAAAAGCAATTCGTTCAATTCGATCTCCCCACTCTGCGTTGCCTGTTTTCTGCAGAGCAGATTGAAGACTGATCGTCAGTTCTGTTATTCCGCAATATTCATAGGGTAAGGATGGATCTGGGTCACGACCCTCAACATTCTCATCACCGATACATGTCCCGCTTGGAACCAAATATCTTTTGATTTTGGTAAAAGCGTTCTCGCTTGCTTGCTTCAACAGAGGATCTCCTGATTCAAAATATAACCAAATTGGAACACGTAAATGCTCAGTTGTATGAGGTGCATGCCAAATAAACGCCTTTTCTAAATCCAATAAATTCTCTAATTGGTTATCCGTATCGCGAATTTTTGTTGCTGAACAGTAATCTTCATAGCACCATAGGCCAAAATTCAAAAACTCCTCAAGTCCAGTAAGTCGATATACCCATTCCAAAGCTTCGATCAACATGAGACCATGCCCAGTACCTCCAGCAGGTTCCTCGTTTCTAAAGTAAGAGTTCCTTGCCTCGGGTCCATAATGGCACATCGTTAAACGGATTGCTTTAGTGACGGCATCCAAATATTCTTTCTTTCCAGTCAACTCGTAGTAAGCGAGCATAACCATAAAAATTCGGCTCTGCGTCCAGAACTCCCCATTCTCCTTCTTATGCTTGAAACGAGATTGGCTTGTGTATATACCTAGATAGCCATCCTCATCCTGAGAATTCAGAATTTGCTCCATATATCGAGTTGCTCTCAGAATAGCATCTTCATCTCTCGTTAAATACGCCATTCGAACAAATCCGTCCAGCCAAAATGCCGTTTGCTCACCACTCCACCATGTTCTCGGTGTGTCATGAACCATGCCGGATGCCGAAATTTCGAAACTGTTCACCCTCTCCTCGTTAAAACCTTTCAAATTCACACATGACGTTAATTCATTTAAATGTCCTGCGATCCCCCCTTCTAAATCTCGCTGCATTTGCTCTAAAATCCACCCTGTTGGTTTAATTTCTCCAATGTCTAACAAGGTGAAATATGGGCTGGGTTTTGTCTGGTTTGTATGCATTTATATCACTACCTTGTGATTTATTCTTGAACCAATATCTAGTGAGCGCTTGTTAAAATATGATTCAAACAGGTTTTGGGTGATCTTCCAACTAGCAATTGCTTCCCGTCTGTATAACCTTCTTCTCTCCCAGTTAACTCTTTTACCAATCTACTTTTCCATTGCTGAATCTCATCGACATAATCTTTAGACTTTACTAAATTCCTTAACTCGTTAGGATCTCCCTCAATATCGAAGAATTGTTCCTCACCCGTTTGAGAGTACCAGATATATTTCCTCTTCCCATCTGTGACAAAATGATAGGACAAGTCACCGTATTCATGCTCCCCATGAATGTAAGATCTCCAACTCCCTGATCTAGCTACCCTTCCCAGCGGAAGAACACTTGAGCCATCTACAGAAGATGGAATTGCAACATTCGCTGCATCTAGTAGGGTCGGCATGATATCACGCAGTTCAACCACATTATCTACCATTTTCCCCTTCTCTACCTGCAGCGTACCCGTAGGATCATTGAGAATAAAAGGAATCTTGGCGCTGCCTTCATAAGCGAGTCTTTTCTGATAAAGTCTGTGATCTCCCATTAAATCCCCATGATCAGAAACAAATAGGATAATCGTATTCTGACTTACCCCAAACTCGAACAGAGCATTACGCAGCCGTCCAATCTGATTGTCGATATGCGTAATTAGCGCATAGTACGCTGCGAGAGATTTTTGACGCATTCGTTCTTGGACAATCCCCCGTTTCGTGGTAGGATTCATCCCTTCTTTATCTGGATCATCCTGCATCGCCCAATCACCGATCGGCGGTTCTGGAAGCTCTAAACCGTCATAGATATCGAGAAATGCCTGCGGCGGATCCAAAGGAGAATGTGGACGTACAAAAGAAGTCCAAAGAAAAAATGGTTTACTTGGATCTCTTCTTCGTAAGAAATCAATTGATTGGGTAACCGCCCAATTCGTTGGATGAAGTGACTCATCCAGATGCCAAGGTCTTGCCACTGTCGATGAATTACAATCTAAGCCATGATCCATAATGTCTTGCTGATAGCCTGCTCTCTCCTTTAACCAAGGCAAGTAATCATCGGTTTGATCCCACCACTGTAATGCCGTTGATTGCGAGCGGTCCCGATTATAGTGCATATACCCATCATGCAGCAAAATGTTATGAAAACCGCACAAATTACGTGTCGGGTATACGTGCATTTTCCCTACACACTGCGTGTGATAGCCAGCATTAGCTAGTTCTCCTGGCAGCGTGTGCTCATACATCCAAGGAATTTTGTCTGCATAGCCTACTCGTCCGTGATGTTTAGGCTCCATCCCCGTGATAATAGAGGCCCTTGCTGGTACGCAAGAGGGTGTAGCCGTATATGCGTTTGTATATGTGACTCCAGTACGGGCCAAATCATCTAAGTTAGGTGTTTGTATGACAGGATGGCCAAGGTAATGGAGACAATCTCCACGCATTTGGTCCACAGAAATAAGCAAAATATTAGGTCTACTAGTCACAAGGGCACCTCGCAATATGATATCTTCTTCCAAGAGGGGCAAGCCCATAAATTATTATCCTTTAACGGATCCAAGCATGACGCCTTTATTAAAATGTTTCTGCATGAATGGAAAAACAATTAACAGCGGCAGCGCCGTCAAAATAATCGCCGACATTTTAGCAGCTGGCGTGTATCTGAAGGAAATACTCGACGCATTTGCGATAGACGGGTCATCCTCAATCAACATTTGTCTTAGAAATACTTGTAATGGCATCAGTTTAGTATCGTTTAAATATAAAATGGCCGAGAAGTAGGTATTCCAATTGTTCACCAAGTAAAACAACGTAAATGTCGCAATGGACGGTAAGGATAAGGGCACAATGATACTCCATAACAAGCGCCATTCACCGCTGCCATCGATTTTAGCCGACTCCTCAAGCTCCATCGGGATAGACTGAAAGAAACTTCTCATCACAATGACGTTGAAGCCCGCGATTGCAGAACTTAACCAGATCGCCCAGAAACTGTCTAACAAATGAAGTGAGCTGACCACTAAATAGGTTGGAATCATTCCGCCCGAGAAAAGCATGGTGAAGAAAACAAGAAAATTAATTACTCCGCGTCCCTTTAACCATGTCTTGGATAAGCCGTAGGCCATTAAAGTCGTTAATGTGATGTTAATTAGCGTACCAACGAAACTAATAATGAGCGAGTTACTAAAAGCACTTTTGAAGCCAGGATGAGACATCAAGTATAAATATCCGTCCAGCGTGAACGTTTTGGGAATAATATAAAATCCGCGTGTCAAAAACTCTTTTTCTGTAGAAAAAGAAACAGATAATATATAGAAAAGAGGGAATAATACAATAATTGAAGCAATAATTAACAGGGCGTATACCAAACCTTTAAAGAATCGGTCTGGTCCCGTATCGCGTATCTCCATTAAAATACACTCTCCTGTCCCATTTTCTTAGCTAATTTGTTGACAGACATTACCATGACTAAGCCAACTAAGGATTTAAATAAGCCGACGGCTGTTGCATAACTGTAATCTCCTTGATTAAGACCAACCTTGTAAATAAATGTCTCAAATACTTCTGATACTTGCTGATTCATTGGGTTTTGAAGTAAAAATACGTGCTCAAAGCCCATATCCATGATATGTCCGATTCTCAAAATAAACATGATGACAATGACGTTTTGCAGCGCTGGCAGCGTAATATGCCATAGTTGCCGCCAACGATTCGCTCCGTCAATAACAGCAGCTTCATATTGTGTTGGGTCAATCGCCGCCAAAGCCGCTAGGAAAATAATCGCCCCCCAACCTGCTCCTTGCCAGATGTTCTGAAATAACCAAACCCATCGGAAGTACTTCGGATCGGTTAATAATTCAATACGGTCAAATCCCATGCTTTGCAGAAGTTGATTGACTCCTCCTGAACCATTAGCGAATAGTACAACTGTAATCGATACAATAACAACCCAAGAAATGAAGTTCGGTGCGTACAGAATTGTTTGAACTGACGTTTTAAATTTCCGCGATTTAACCTCATTCAAGAGCAGAGCAACTAGAATCGGAGCTGGAAAAAAGAAAATAACGTCGAGCACATTTAATACCAACGTATTTTTCAGCACTAATAAGAAGTCACCTTCTGAAAACAATCTTCGAAAATAATGCAAACCTACCCACTCACTACCTGTAATTCCTTTGAACGGGCTGTATTTCATGAATGCAATAGATATGCCTAACATAGGTACGTATTTGAAAATAATGAAGAATAAAAGTCCAGGTAGAATCATCAAATAAACGGGAAGCGCCCGCTGCCAATATCTCATCACTTTATACCTCCCCGGGGTATCTGATAGGTTAAAAAAACCGTGCGGCGACTTGCGTAACCGCACGGTACGTCAATACAACAAACTACTTTTTAGCTTTATAAGCATCGTTAACTTCTTGAATAATTTTGTCTCCGCCGCCTTGCTTCCACTCTTTGATCGCATCATCGATGCTGTCTACAGGCTTTTTGCTGGCAATGATTTCAATGACTGCTTTAAGGAATTTATCATCTAATTGTTTTCCTTTTTCCGTCAATGTAAGCGAAGCGTTGAGGTAACCGTCAGATGCGTTCTTATACGGGAATTTACCTGCATTATTGATGGATTTCTCAATAGCTTGTGCCCAGTCTTTTTCGCTCCATTTGTAAACATTGAACGTATTGGAATTTCTGCGTAATCCCCAGTTCCATAATAAGCTTTGGCGTCCTTCGCCTTCTGCTTTTAGAGAATCAGTCATTTCATACGAAGTTGCATTCTTTTTATAGTGAACACCCTCGATACCGTTCTTAAGAATATCTTCACCTTCTGGAGATACCCACCAATCCAGCATTGTCAAGATACGATCACGTTTCTTCGCATCCACATCCTTACCTAGAACAATCTTCGCCAACCCACTGCTAGGAGTAAGTGTTCCTCTCATATTGTTGGCGCCGATTGGAGGGGAAAGCTCCACGAATTTCGCATTAGGACTACTTGCTTGAAGCTGCTGATTCGTTTGCTGGCTCAATTGGAATTGCATATCACCGAATCCAACCTTACCTTGCGCATATTTCTCATTAATGTTCGTGTTAGTAATAAAATCTCGATCTAAAACACCTTCCGTATAAGCCTTATTTAAGAAAGTTAAATACGCTTTCCATTCACTTGTTTGTGTCTGCATAGGAACGAGTTGTCCATTTACATCTTTCCAGCCGTTAGCAATACCAAATGCTGCCTCTAACTCTGGAATTCCCAAATTAATATTGTTGCCAACCGCAGAGAAACCATATGTGTCTTGTTTTCCATTACCATCTGGATCTTTCAAAGCGAATGCTTTACCGATCTCATAGAACTTGTCAATCGTAAATTCATTTTCAGATGGAGCAGGAATTCCTAACTTTTCCATCCAATCCGCCCGACCATAAATGGAAGTTTGAGCAGTGTTATAATTCGGGATCCCGTATATTTTGCCTTTGGGATTTAATAAGGCCCATTCTTCTGGCTTCGCAACGCTCTGTAGTGTTGGGTACTTAGCAATAAATGGCTGAAGATCCAAGAACACGCCTTGGTCAGCCCATTTTAAGAACAAATTCGAACCATCAAAGTCCATGCGGGAGACATCAGGAATCTTCCCAGAAGCCGCAACAACATTCATCTTCTCTGCAAAATTAGCTCCAGGAACCCATTGAATTTGCAAATCAATATTGAATTTTTCGTTGATATACTTAATGATCGGATGATTGTTATCCGGCCAGCCTCCGCCCTTCCATGATGAAAGCAACATATCAATCTTAATCTTTTCTGACATGTCGGAGGTTGCCGCGGGTGCTGCACTTGCAGTTGTTTTTGAAGTCTCCTCTTTCGTGGTAGCACAACCAGCAGTTAAACTAATTACAATGGTGACCGCAAAAATCGTCGCAAACGTTTTCTTCATTTCTTATTGACCTCCCAATAGGTTCCTTCATGTTGACCATTCATGTTGTAACTTAATTATATCTCCCGATTTGCGCCTATTTTTCTACTTTCTTATGATCTATTTATCTGAATTTCTGATATTATATTATCTTTTTCGGGACTTTCAACGTTACTACACTCCCCATACCTGGGAATGAATCAATGCTCACACCATAAGAAGTACCATAGTTTAATACCAATCTGGCATGCACATTGATGATTCCTACCGACTCCTCCGAGGCAAATAATTCTGGCTGTTCGGTCACAAACGTTAGTCTCTCATTAATATGCTGTAGGACTTCCGCAGGAAATCCTTTACCGTTGTCAGCAATTTCAATCTTCAAATCCCCTCGTTCTTCATATGCATTCACGATGATACTTGCTTTTCCATTTCTTGGTTCAACTGCATATTTCACGCAATTCTCCACAATAGGTTGGAGAGATAGCTTAATAATATGACATTCCAGGAATTTATCTTCGACAATAATTTGACTCTGAAAGTTTTTGGAGAAACGAATGTGGATAATCTCTAGGTAGCTCCGCAGCGTATGTAATTCACTCCGAAGCTGTACTTCTGTGCCGGGCATTTTGGTTGTATATCGGTAAACACTAGCCAAATTAGTCGCCATCTTTTCAATCATCGGAACTTTTTGAATAAAAGCAATACTCTTAATGATTTCAAGGGTGTTATAGAGAAGATGCGGATTTATCTGATTTTGCAAGGCTTGGATCTGCGCTTCTTTCTGCCTAAGCTGCAATTGCATTTTTTTAATTTCCAGGTCATGTACCGTATGAATTAAATCGTCCAGTCTCTCAGTCATCCTGTTAAAACTGCCGTTTAGCCCCTGGATCTCGTCATTCCCTCTAATAACCTCTAATCTGACCGTCATATCACCATCTTCAACTCTGCTCATTGAATTTCTTAAGCTGATAATAGGGCGTACAAGATTACTTACGATTCTTGGAATAAATAATAATGAAATCACGATAATTGTTGCTAAAATGAATATCGTAGAATTTCTTGCTACAGTTAACCCACTTGCCATTTCATCCATCGGCACAATCGCAACGATATGCCATCCTGTTAGTTCTGATTGGTTATTGGACACCAGCATTTTCTCGCCTTTTAACATTAGCGTATCATTAGGCTTAGAAAGATCCAGCTCCTTCAGAGTGGTTTCCACCAATTCGTAACCAACTAAATCAACATCCGGATGATACACTATTTCCTTGTTTGAGTTCACAATAAAGAAATAACCCGTTTTCCCCAATCTTGATTGCCCGAGTATGCTTTGAATTTCTGTTACGGACAATGCAATGTTCAGATTTCCAAGCAGTTTGACCGTATTGGGATCATATATTGGTACAACAAGTGTTATATAGGGGTAAGCAGATATCTTCATTCTTTCACGATTTACATAAGTTGGGGAAACTCTTAGCTTTTCTGAAAGAGCACCAATCAACCAAAGTGGTGTAACATAGAGAGAGTGGTTTAAAGCATTATCTTGGGAGTAGACAAGTCTGTTGTCCAAAGATCGAAGTACAATGCCCAAAATGTTAGAATAGTTGATGGCAATATATCTAGTAAGAATTCCCTCAACAAGCGCCTCCTGCTCCCGATTGAAGGTTCCCCCTGATTTAAGCCAATATTGAATCAGCCCACTTTCCGGATTATCCCCAAGTAGAGGATTAGTTGGAAGTGGGCCAGCTACGGATGCATAAGTGGATTGTGCAAGTTGATTGAAGTAACGGTCAATCTGATGATTAATCCTATCTGTAGAATCTTGAGCAATCGTAAAAAAGTCATTCTTAGCAGACTCCGTGTAGTAATAGGAAGTGAAAGCCGCCATTAGAGCAATGGAGATAAAACTTAGGGAAAGCGCAAGAGCAAGTATTTTTGTTTTAATGGAGAACCGATAGTGCCAATAGCGTAACCTCATGGATTTAACCTCTTCCTATATTCGAGCGGCGCATGCCCTACAATCGCTTTGAATACTCGCGTGAAATATGGTAGTGTCGAGAATCCTACCATCTCAGCAATTTCAGAAACTGAAAATGATTTTTCAAGAAGCAACCGCTTGGCTTCATCGATCTTTAAACGGTTCACATAATTCACAAGAGAAGTACCCGTATGTTTCTTGAAAAGAGCACTGAAATGGGAGACACTGAAGTTCGTATATTCAGCCATATCTGTTAAAGTAATATCTTCTTTAAAATGAGTTTTTATGTAGCTACAAGACCTTTCTATAGCATCAGGCATACTGGATTTAGTTGTTGTTGGATTTGAGAGATACCACTTTTCAAGTAAACTCTTGAAATAAGTCATTATGGAAGTATCATTATTTGAATCATAAATCGGTATATCTTTTATTGTGATACCGAGTTCACTAAAAATCATTTTCAGCTTGTTTTCAAATATGTTAAGCAGACCAACCCTAGCATTCTTGTTTAAATAATTTAACCGAAGAACAGATTGAACGAGTTCTAGTTGCTTTTGCATAGCTAATTTAGGTGTGATCCCTTGGCTATTATCCAATAAGGATTGAAATTTGATGATATATCTGTTTAAATCCTTTAACGATTCCAGTTTTTCCTTAGAGCGGTGCAATGTTTCCTGCAACACCTCAAATTCAACAGGCTTCAGTAAATATTCGGACACACCAAAAGACATCGCTTTCTGAGCGTATTGAAAGTTATCATACCCGCTGATGATAATTGAAACTAGTGGTGTACGATGGTCTGCAATTCTCTGAATAAGAGACAATCCATCTAACTCAGGCATCTGAATGTCCGTTATAAGCAGCATTGGCCAGACTTCATGGATCATACTCCATGCTTCTTCTCCATTGGTACAAGCACCGACGACCTCGAACTCTTCGCCTGCTGCTTCCACCATCTCGACAATTCCCTTCAAGACCCATGGTTCATTTTCAGCGACTAACACGGTGTACATTGCTCCCTCAACCCTTCCTGATCGTAAAACCAATCGGTATAGACAATCTTACAAGTTTCATCATAGAAATAAAAGAAGCATCTTAACCTATATATTTCCCAATTTTCAAGAGAAATAGGGCTAGAAAAGCGCCACTAAACATATTTTCTTAAGCACTTGGCGTCGCAGAGCTTTTATACCTAGACCGTTCAGGGATGAGAACTAGCCGAGAAAGTAAAAATTTCGAGTCGCTTCAATTGAATTACTCCTTTAGGACTAACTATGAGTACCTTAAATTATATCCCCTTTAGGTCTTACTTTTTTCATAATTTTACGATGTATTTATCTGATTTTCTGATAATGAAGAATCTCGCTAAAAACATTCTATTCACGACTATGCTTGTTTCGGAATACTTCGGTGATCAGGTCTGCGAATTCCTCCGTGACTCCGGTGAATCTGCTTCCCCATAGCAACAAACTCACCATGCATGATGTCTAGCGAGATGTCATCCAATGCCCGAATGTTTTCTCCACCCATATAGTAAAGTTTACTAACATGCTTAATTTGGATTACAGCTTCATCAGCACCCGATTAAATAATCCAAATATCCCCTGTATTATATAATTTCGCAAGGTTGTGAACACGAAGCAACGTAAATCTCTGTGTCAGCTAGTGAAAAAATAGAGCTACCTCCCGGTAGCCCTTTCAGAATTAAACAATTATATCCTTGCCTACTCTGCAAACATTTCATTTAGCCCTTTTGCAATTTCGTTCATGCTATCTTCTGCCTGCGGGTAAAGCCCAATCTTATCTATAAAAGCATGGTCTACACCGTTGTACCTGATCATCTTTGTTTGGACTCCGGATCTGATTAATCGTCTGGCATATGCCTCGCCTTCCAATCTCAGGTAATCATATTCCGCTTCTATAATAAGAGTAGCCGGTAGACCGCTTAAATCCTGCGCCAAAAGCGGAGATACGTAAGGATCAGTAACATCGGTCTTACCTTGTAAGTAAATCTTCTCTAGACCACCAGAAGAAGCACCTAAAGCTCGTATTATGCCATTGATGAGGTCGTGATTATTGTTCACAGAATACTCCTCCATATCCCAATTGAAATCTTCGGTGGGGATAGCGTTCATGTTGACAGTCGGGTAAAGTAAGGCTTGGTATTTAATCATCCCAGTGCCCCTATCCCTGTCCATGAGTGAGCATACCGCTGACAAATTACCGCCGGCACTGTCGCCAGCTACCCCGATTTGTTCAGGATTTACATGGATTTCGGCTGCATGCTCATATACCCATGTGACCGCATCAAAGCAATCGGTAAGTCCTGCAGGAAAAGGGTTCTCCGGGGCTAACCGGTAATCAACGTTGACTACTACAGCCCCCGCTTTTTCCGCTAAAGATTTACATGGGTTTTCAACACAATCTACAGAACCGCCCATAAACCCGCCACCATGGAAAAATACGATAGCAGGCATAGGACCGATCTTGTTAGGCGTATAAATACGAATCGGAATAGCCCCATATTTGCCTTCAATGGTCTTATGAGCAGTTTCAATTTCTGTAACCGTTACGTCCACGTTCGGCCAACCCATCATCGCCCGTAATGTAGCGAGGTTTTCAGGAGCTTCGAGGTTGAAGTCCATCTTTGGCCCGGAAGCCATTCTCTTGGCCATGTCCAGGGCAACATGCAATACTCTTGGGTCCAGATCACCCTCGACATCGGAATCCGGAATCCTTTTAATTACGATATCTAGCCCTTTATGTTGTTGGACGACAGCACGTTCTTCCACCAGAGAAACCAGTTCTTTATATGCTTCATTAATGCTCATAATCAGCACATCTCCCTTTATCCCATTACTATTTCAAAAATCGTCCCCTAGCATAGTTAGCCGTCCGATCATCTTGAATGCGTCCGCTCCAGTTCAATCCAAAAGCAAAATCATAGGCGTTACCTGCAGCATCAACGTAAACCTCCATGTCATGTGCAACGTCCTCGAACTGCTCTTCAACGGTTTTCATGTGAGCGGGCAGTTGCATAGGAAGCAACGCTGAAGGCTCTACGGCTCCGGTTAAAATCTCAAGAATTGCCTGATCTTGTGCGCCGAAATTGGCGATAATCGCACTCGCTTCACTTTCAAATTCAGCCATAACGGTTGGATTGGAGAGCAATATGGAAACAATAACTGGCTTTCCGTTCATCGCTGCTCTGGTTTGAAGCACCATATCCAAATCGGTTGCGTTTAACACCGTAACCGTTTTATCTTTATAACTTCGATTCAGTACATCACGTGAATCGCCTGCGATGCTTGTTTCTCTAGCATACTCCGCCGTATACGTGCTATATTGCAAGCTAATCGGCACATATCCGCTGCCGCCTGCCTCCGCATCAGCTTTGCTGTATCCGGTCGTTGAGTATGGACTTTCGATGAAAACCAACGCATAATCAGCTTCATCCGGTAGATCTGTGACTTCAAAATAAGAGCTGACGATATCTAAATTAACTGGATAGCTCAGGCTTTCAGGAGTGGGAATACCGAACCAATTCACACCAGCGGGGCGATATCGTTTCGGAATATACACCTTTTTATGTTTCTGTAAGGGTAGAACTTGCTTATCGTTCTTGAGCATCACGATCGATTTCAGCTGCGCCTCATAGCCTTCAGCAACAAATTCTGGGCTGCCTACCTTAGCAATTGTCTCTTCCACCTGCAAATACGGATTCTCGAAAAGCCCCACTCTAAACATATTAATCAGCAGTCGTACTGCAGATTGCTCGAATCTTGCGCGCATAAAGGCTTCGCCGTGCTCTTCACACCCAATTTGATAAGCTTCCAATATAGGCCCAGTCTGGTTATTTCCCCCGAACTGGTCGACACCTGCCATCAGCAGCTTATAATGACGCTGTGCGACGGTATAGTTCTCCTCTACGCCCCAACTGCGTCCGCCAGGAATTAATTTGGTGATATCTTTTGCCTCATCGTCTGTTATTCCCCAATCCGTACAAACGACTCCATCATAGCCATATTGCGTACGCAGCAAATCTTGAATAAGATACGAATTGTACGAATTCCCGACGTTCTCACCATTTTTCTGATCTTGGCCATAGGATATCGTGTAGTAAGGCATGACAGCCGATGCTTTACCAGTCGGTCCGTCTAATTGAAAAGCCCCTTCTGTAAAAGGAATCAAGTGCTCATCGAAATTGTTCCCAGGATACACAGCGAATTTGCCGTATCCGAAATGAGCATCGCGTCCCCCTTCGCCTGAGCCTCCACCTGGCCAGTGCTTCACCATGGCATTCACGCTGTCATAGCCCCAGCCGCCGGCAATTTCATTCTCGCCAGTTGAAGTCTGAAAGCCATCCACATAAGCTCTGGCCATATCAGCTGCCAGTCGCGAATCCTCGCCGAAGGTCATGCCAAACCGGTTCCATCGCGGATCCGTAGCGATATCGATTTGCGGTGACAATGCAGTCGAAATCCCCAGCGCCCGATATTCACTCGACGCCACTTCACCGAATTTCTTGGTCATGGCTGGATCGAACGTCGCAGCTAGACCCAATGTTTCCGGCCACATGGATATCGATCCACCTGCACCTGCGTTGAACTCTTTGGAAGAATCTGCGCTATGACGCGGATCCGAGCTTGTATTCACAGGGATACCTAGCCCATTACTTTCCGCGAATGCTTGGAGCTTATTGTTCCAGTGGGCTGCCGTCTCCGGGTTTTCCATCATCGTTACCAATACATGCCGTACGTGATCACTCGACAAAAATGCGATCTGCTGATCTGTAAGATCAGAGGGGTTAGCTCCGCTTTCGTTAAATGGCTTGCCGCCATAACTCGCGGGAAACCAGCCCAAGTTCGCAGGAACAGCTTGGTGGCTGCTGTACAGCATGAGTCCAGCTATTTGCTCAATGGACAGTTTGGAAGCAAGATCTTGCGCCCTTTCCTCAGGAGAAAGGCGCCAATCCTCGTATTTATCCAACTTGCCATCTTGATTCAAGTCTTTAAATGCTAAACCATCTACTTCAATGATACGAACCCCTGATGCTGCAGAATAGCCAAGAGTAGGACCATTGGGGTTATTCCTATATTGAATGGTTGCTTGATTCCGGTTATTTGGCATCGTTCTCTCTCCTGTCTTTATTCGAGTCTCTAATCCTAATTTTCTACGCTATTTTTCATCCCGAAGCGCTCATACACCTCTTCAGGGGCCTGCATGTCTGCAAGCGCATCCGCAAGTAAACGCTGCATCCGCTCTAGCTGCTCCGGTTGTTTATCAATTAAATTATCATCCTGCCAATGATCCTGCTCGACATGATATAACGCTGTTTCATACTGTGACTTGAAAAATGCTTTAAACTCGTCAGGCACCTTCGCCTCATATTTCCAAACTGTCGCTTCGGTATAGGGTAGGAATTTGCCTGTTTCCACCTTATCCGGAATTTGTACAGGAAGCATAGCCGCCAGAGGATTCATATACATGGTCGAATAGTTGTAAACCGGCACCTGATCATCCGGCGCTACATGGTATGTATAAGTTCCGTCCGTAATATTAATCGCCCTGCCAAAATAACCATAGAGCGTCCAATCTCTCACGGATTCAGCTTCCCCTAATAGAACGGGGAGCAGGCTGCGACTGTGAACCTTATGCTGAATGTCGATGTCCATTGTTTCCAGCATCGTGGCATACAAATCCACTGAAGAGGTTAAGGCCTTGATTCTTTCACCATTGTGAGCGCCCTGAGGGTGCCAAATCATGAGTGGAATATTAGCCAATACGTTGTAGTTCGTGCAGGCCGGCTTGCCCATCCAACCTTTTTCCCCTAAGAAATGACCGTGGTCTGATGTAATCACCACCATCGTGTTATCCCACAGCTGATGCTCATCCATCTTATCCAACACCTTGCCGAACCACTTATCTACCAGTGTTAATTTTGCGGCAAATTGCGAACGGACAAAAGCAACTTGCCTTTCGCTTAGCTTCGCATGTCCTTCCTGCTGCGTATTCCCATATACAGGCCAAATCGTCATATCGGGATCATGAATATCCTCGTCTGTATACATCGAGGCGAACGAATCTGGGTTGTGGAAAGGTTCATGAACATCGTAGCTGTCAACGACGAGCATAAAGTTCTCGTGCATATGATTATGTTCCAGCCATTCTGCTGCACTTGTAAACACTTTGGGAGCGAAGAAATCCTTCTCTTCTTTTAGCCCTTCCACGTTTTTAGCGTAGGCCATGCGATTGAATGGCGCGGTTTCCGGTTGGCCGTTATATTTAATCTGCTTCAGCAAGGTTGTATCCGGATCTTGAAGAGGTGCTGTTTTCCAAGCATCCAGCTCATGTCCTCGGATCAGTTCAAACCCTTGATAATCGCTGAAATAGCCATGACTTCCGTTATTGAAGTGATGGAATTGATCAGTAATAAATTGGGTGACATACCCCTTCTTGCGGGCCGCTCTAGCAATCGGCAAATCGTAGGCCTCCACGGGTCCCCATGCTCGCCACAGAAACTCCTGAATCCCTGTATAAAATTCACGCCGAGCCGGTATGCATGGCAAACTGCCTACATAATGCTTCTCAAATACCGCAGATTTCTTTGCAAATCGATCAAGGTTCGGGGTATGGACATCGATCTCGATCGGTTGTCCATACGCTTTAAGAAAATGGCGATTCAAGCTGTCTATCGTTATAAAGATTACGTTCATTATAGGTTCCTCCCCATCATACGCTCAAGTTCCCTCATTAAACCGAGAGGGATTTTCGCTCTTTTGCTAAGTTTGTAGTGCCACCCGCATGTGCGGGTATTTGAACGGACATCACTTCATCCAGCTTTTGAATCTGCTCAATCGCCTGCAAGAGTTTGCTGACCACAGGATTGTGCAAACGGAAGATGAGCACCGTAACAGGCTGATGCGTATGCTCATCTGTCTCCGCCTCCAGACGCAGCGTGGTAAAGCGAATATCGTTCTCCTGCAACTGCGCTGCGACATGCCCTAAAACGCCTGCACGGTCTTGAATTCTCACGCACATTTCATTTTTTCGGCGGTTGCCTAACAGCCGTTTTTCCCATTTATTTAGTAGAAATAAGCTCATCAATACGAGGAAAGTGACCAGAACGGCCCCGTAAATAAAGCCCGCTCCGACACAAAGTCCAATAGCTGCAACAACCCAGATGGAAGCGGCCGTCGTAAGCCCCGAAACGGTTGAACCCGTACGCATAATAGCCCCTGCACCCAGAAATCCGATGCCTGAAATGACTTGAGCAGCCAATCGGGCGGGATCCATCCTTACATTTAACTCATTGGCATAATCGCCGAATCCATAAATCGACAACAACATAATGGTGGTTGAACCGAGGCAAACCAATATATGTGTGCGAAAGCCTGCAGC
The DNA here is from genome assembly GCF_059692015.1 of Paenibacillus sp. J22P165. Classification (NCBI taxonomy): domain Bacteria; kingdom Bacillati; phylum Bacillota; class Bacilli; order Caryophanales; family Paenibacillaceae; genus Paenibacillus; species Paenibacillus sp. J22P165. Next base: position 169,822 of record NZ_JCAUAP010000012.1, read on the forward strand.
ATGATTACTCCACTCCCGCTCCATGCCGATTAATCCTCCGAGTAGAAGAGAGAGGCACACGCGAAGCGTTAAATCCAAATAAGTGATATGCCATATACTGGTGCTAACCATGGTCATAATTGTGTCACATCCTCAGCTTTCCGGGTACATGATACAGCGGGCTTGATGCCCTACGCCAACGGTTACAAGCCCTATCCCATCTGATTTACAGGCTTCTACGGCATAAGGGCAGCGATGTCGGAAGCTGCAACCGACTTGCGGAATGCCTTTGATTGTCGGTTCGATGATCTCAAACGACTCGGTGTGCTCTTTCCACGGATCTGGGGAGGAGTGCAGCAGTAGTTGGGTGTAAGGATGCTTAGGACTCGCAATAACGTCCTCTGTTTCCCCCATCTCCACGACCTGACCAGCAAACATCACGATGATCTGATCCGCCATATATCTCGCACTACCCAAATTATGTGTAATCAGAATGTAGGCCATTTGGCTCTCGGCTTTGAGGTCGAGCATTAAGTTCATCACATCGACCCCGATCGATACATCAAGCATGGAGGTGGGCTCATCAGCGACGATAATTTTCGGACTCAGACCAAGCACCTTCGCAATGACAACACGCTGCTTCTGTCCCCCTGATAGCTGATAGGGGTGCTTCTCAATGAACTCCTCAGCAGGGGTTAACCCAACTTGCGTAAGTAGCTCTAGCACTCTGCTTCGAATATCTCCAAGCTGCTTATTATGAATCTGCATTGGTCTGCCAATGATGTAGCCTACCGTATGCTGCGGATTGAGCGCAGCGAAAGGATCCTGGAAAATCATTTGCACCTGCTTGGTCAATCCTTTGCGCAGTTGGCGATTCTCCTGAAGCGAAATTCCGTTATACTTGATTTCACCGCTAGTCGAAGGGATTAAGTTCGTAACCATACGAGCAATCGTGCTTTTTCCGCTGCCCGATTCCCCTACAATGGCCAAAACTTGCCCCTTTTGAACTGTAAAACTCACATCTCTGACTGCGTGGAAATCTGACTTATTAAATAGCTTACGTGTCGTAAATGTTTTACTGAGCCCCTTCACTTCCAGCAGAGACTTGTTCATGCGCGAATCCTCCTTCGGCGTAGAGATGGCAAGTGATATAGCCGAGTCGATCCGTTAAGGCAACGGGTTCGGCCTGATGGCATTGTGGCATCGCATGCTTGCACCGAGGGGCGAACCTACAACCAGGCGGTGGTGAGATCAGATCCGGTGGGTTCCCAGGAATGCCTTCTAACTTGATCTTAGGTCCTGTCAGCATAGGAAAAGCTCCCAATAAGCCTTGCGTATAGGGATGCCTTGGACCTTTGAGCAGATCTTCACGATTCAATACCTCGACCAATTTCCCCGCATACATAATGCCGATACGATGACACATCTCCAGCATAAGCGGCAAATCATGAGTAATGAACAAGATGGAAAAGCCGAACTTCTTCTGTAGTTCCATCACTTTCTTAATAATTCCATTCTGCACGACGACATCGAGCGCTGTCGTCGGCTCATCCATAATGACTAAGCTCGGCTCTAGGGCCATCGCCATAGCGATAACGACCCGTTGTCTCATTCCGCCTGATAGTTCATGTGGATAACTATTCAGCCGATTAACTGGTAAATCAACGAGTTCAAACAGCTCCTCCGCCCTCCGAAAGGCTTCGCTTGGCGATATCTTCCGATGGTTCAGAATCGTATCGACCATTTGCTCTCGAATCCGCATGACCGGATTCAAGTTGTTCATGGCGCTTTGCAGAACAATCGACATTCGCGACCAGCGCAGCCGATCGAATTCGCTATCAGTCAGCGAGGTTAATTCCTCCCCCTCCAGCTTCACGCTGCCCCCCGTTAATTGCGCCGGGTATCGCAGCAGTCGGCTAATGCCGAAAGCGGTTGTTGACTTGCCGCAGCCGGATTCTCCGGCGAGACCAAATATTTCACCTTTCTTAATCGTTAAGCTAACGTGATCGACAGCGCGGACGCGCCCCCGCTCCGAAACATATTCGATGCAGAGGTCGCTGACTTGTAGCAAATTCGGCACTTTCATCTCCCCCTCGAATTCCTATTGTTCATAGTGCAGCGTTGCCACGGTTTGCCCGATATTTCTCCAAGATTCCGTTACCGATAAGAATGAAGCCGAAGCAGAGGAACGCGATAGACAGCCCCGGCGGCACAATCCACCACCATGCACCGTACATGACGGCATTATTGGCATTGGCTAATGAAAGCATTTGCCCCCAGCTGACGCTAAGCGGGTCACCGAGTCCAAGGAAAGTTAGACCTGCTTCAGCGAGTACGGCTCCTGTAGCCAAAAGCACCAAGTTTGCTAAAATTATCGGAATTAAATTCGGCATGATTTCACGAAACATAATTTCCAAATCGCTCATACCGACCATGCGGGCAGCTTCTACATAACCGCCGCCTCTTTCCGTCATGGCCTGACTGCGAATACTGCGCGCCATCCCTAGCCAGCTAATCATCCCGATGATGAGTATCGTCGTAGTCACACTTACGGAAGGTAGAAAAGAAGCCAGAATAATAAGAAGAACGAGCGCAGGAATAATATTAAACAGGTCGACAAAGCGCATCAGCACCTCTCCGATCCATCCTCCTTTATAACCCGCTAGCAGACCAACCGTAACTCCAAGCACCGTGGCTAACGCTCCCGCGCATAAACCGACCAGAAACGAAGTGCGAGTGCCATAAATTAATTGGCTGAGCACGTCTTGGCCATAGCTATCCGTACCGAGCCAGTGCTCCGCTGTAGGTTTTAGCCAAGTCGGAAATCCAAGCTTATTAATCGGATATGGGGCCAAGTAAGGACCAAACAAAGCAATAATGGCAAAGATAAGAAAAAGTGTGAAACCGATCTTCCCCTTCTTCCCAGGGATCATCGACCAGAACGCAGCAAATGGGCGTAGTATGGATTTCATAGGCTCCTCCCCTTTCCCGCTATTCAAGCGCGACTCGCGGATCGATCAACGGATAGATCAGATCAGCAAGTAAATTAAATACAATAACAGATATAGCAATACTTAAGAAAATACCCTGAATTAATGGGAAATCGTGATTCAATACAGCGTTCATCGTCACCATGCCAACTCCTGGATAAGAGAATACAATTTCTGCAGTCAGCGCTCCCCCGATAACATGCCCTAAGGAGGACATCAGCCCAGTAAAAGAGGGCAGCATAGCATTTCTCGCTCCATACATGTATTTTCTTCTGCTCAAAGAGACACCTTTGGCCTTAGCCAGCAGCATATAATCTTCGGACAGAACTCTCATGAGATTGTTGCGCAGTACGAGAATATGGCTGGCTAACGAAGCTAGCATTAAGGTAAATACAGGCAGAACCGCATGGTGCATGATATCTTTGGCCCTCCCCCATGTGGAGAACGTATCATGTGCAGGTGACATTGCCCTGCCAATCGGAAACCAGTCCAGTTTAAAAGAAAAGATTAATATAATTACGATGGCTACCCAAAAATACGGTATCGAATTCAAAAAAAACGATCCGAATAAAGTCGAGTTATCAAAGGCAGATCCCGCTCTCCATGCGCCCTTTACCCCGATCAGCCAACCGATTAGATAACTTAGAAGTGTAGCTGTTAACACGATCCCCAGTGTCCACGGCAAGGCTTGCTTTACAATCTCCAACACAGGTGTGGGATAGTTCACATAGGAAATCCCTAGATTTCCGTGGAACAATTGAATTAAATATTGCTTGTATTGATAGAGCATGCTTGGATTGTCCAAGCCGAACTGCACCTTTAACGCCATTACCGATTCAGGCGAGCCTAAACCCCTGGAGGAAGCCAGATAGTCAGCTGGATCCCCCCCGACTAAGCGGGGAAGAAGGAAGTTCAAGGTAATCGCTGCGAAAAAGGTGACAAGCGCAAAGCCAATCCTTTTCCATAAGTAAAGTGCGTTGTATCGCATGGCTTGCAGCCCTCCCCATTCATGAGATAACTTATTTTTTCTTCATGGTGCGGATGCCTATAGCGGAATTGAGCGGCACTTGTTCATTCAGATCCGTTAAACGATCAATACGATGAACGGCTTTCCCGCCACCCGTATACATAACGGCAATCGGAGCAAGATCAGCAATTTTCTTCTGCACCTTGGCATACAATGCTTTACGCGCCCCTTCATCTGCAGATGAGGCTTCGTCCAACCAAGCATCAATCTCTGCATCCTTGAAACGCATATAATTCAGACCTGGCGTATTAGTTCCTGAAGGGGCTGTTCCTTTACTGTGGAACACTTCCAACTGCGCTTGCGGATCGCCAGGAGCATTAATAAACGATTGCACCATATCGTAATCGCCATTCATCATCAGCTTTGTAAGCTCTGGTAGGGTCGCCGTTTTGACAGTCGTTTCAATCCCAATTTGCTTCAAGTTGGCTGTAATCATAGCACCCTCTTTATTTTGGGTTGCTGAGTTTGCTGTCATATAGTAAACGAAGGACAAAGGCTTGCCGCCTTTTTCGTAAATACCTTTGGTATTCTTGGTATAACCCGCATCGATGAGCGATTTTTCAGCAGCTTGCATATTAAACTGATAAGCCGGGTTATCCGGTAATTTCTTGTCAACATAATCTCCGAATACCATCGAAAGGAAGCCTGGGTTCGGCATGTATACGCCATTGAATTCAGCAGTTTCTATCAGTGTTTTACGATCAATCGCCATTTGTACCGCTCTTCGCACAACGACATCGTTAAGACCCGCTTTTTCATTATTCATAATAACGCCGAAGCTGATTGTGGCTGGATATAGCTGCATTTTGCTTGATGGATTCTCAAGTACTTTTGGCAAGCTTGCACTGGAGATTTGTGAGGCCAAATCAATGTCTCCTTTTTCAATCGCGAGCGATAGGGAGGCTGTGTTGTTAAAGCGGTTAATAATGAGTTGATCAATATTTGCTGCTCCTGCGAAGAAATCAGGGTTTTTATCTAAAATAATTGCGCTTTCATTTATGCTCTTAAATTTATAAACACCCGTTCCGATCGGAGTTTTGTTCTGAAAAGTGGTCGGTGTCTCTTTTTCAAATTGATGCTTTGGCACAATGTACGTGTTCGGACTCGATAAGTAGTAAGGCAAAGATGGGAATTTGTTTCCAAGCTTGAATAGGACAGTATCTTTCCCCTCTGCAACGACTTCCTTCAACCGCTTATCCCCCCAAAGATTCGTGAGATCCAGCGCTTTATAATCTTTGAGCACAGTGAATGTATACACCACATCATCCGCCGTGAACGGCTGACCGTCATGCCACTTCGCTTTCATATTCAGCTTCACTTTGAACGTTAAGCCATTATCCTGCCATGACCCTTCTGTCGCCAGATCCGGCTGAATCGTCCCTTTCACTTGGTTGAAGTAAAACAAATGATTAAACACATAATCGAAAAAATCCGGATACGTCGCAGAAAGATTTCCTGTCGGCAGCAATGGGTTAAAGTTCGTGACCGACTCCGGATTGATCACCCCGGACAAGTTCAATGCAGTAGGCTTACTCGATGTCTTCGGTGCGCTTGTTTCCACTGTATTGCCACCTGTACTTGCGGTACTCTTTGCTCCATTATTGTCACTTGTGCAACCGGCAATTACGCCTAGCGACAATATGAACGATAGAAGAAGCGCAGATGACTTTTGTTTCTTAAATGCTGATCTCATTTTATACAACCTCCCTTATGTAGTAGTGATGACGCTGGTCTACCAGGTCCCAGAGCGATCATAAACAAAGTCACACCCTGCGGTAAAGGGACGATTTCTGACTTCATAGACTCCTTATATCACCGTGATGCTTCGAACAGGTAGGGTCCTTTTCTGATATGATTCACCTTCATGTTCGCTTAATAAATCTCGCCATCCTTAAGCCTATGCGGTGCATAATGCTCACGATATTCGCCAGGTGTCTGACCTTCGTATTTTTTGAAAATACGATTGAAGCTGCGTTGATTCACATACCCTACAGAGCTCCCGATTTCTTTTACACTCAAAGCACTTTCCGTTAACAGCTTCTTCGCCTGCGCTAACCGAAGTGAAATTAAGTACTCCATAAAGTTCATGTGAATCTCCTGTTTGAAGAGCCGGCTCACATAGGAAGCATCCAGATTCAATTGATCAGCAATGCCGCCCAGAGATATTTCTTGATGAAAGTTAGCTTGAATATAATCGACGATATCTTGACCGATATGACTTGTCTTCTCTTCGTACAGATGACTTAAGTTTTTTCTTACTTCATTCATGTAGGCTTTAAACCAACGAAGCAGTTGATCGACCGTTTCTTGCTTCATCAACTTCTCATACAGATGGGGCAAGCTCCGCTCCTCGACTGGTGTTATGCCAAGCTCAATCGTACGCTGATAAATTTCTTCCGTTAATTGAAAATATGCATGCTGAATGAAGCCATAGGGGTAATTGTGTAAGCTTTTAATAAATCCATGAAAATCATCCAGACACGACTCAGTTCTCGTATCATCGCTTTCCCTAAGCTCTGCCAGAAGGTCCCGTTTGACCTCTTTCAGCCGATTAACGACGGATGGATTTGAAGACGCATCGCGATGAGCCGACCAATGAACAGCAATGACTTCGTATCCTTTGAAGGCCCTGATTTCAAGTGCCTCCAGCGCTTCCAGATAAGCCATTGAAATTTCTCCGCTGTGCTGCTTCAAACTGCCGATACCCAAGCTGACAGTAATCGGTAAATACTCGTGAACATGCTGCATAATCGCAGTCATGAACGATAGAGACAGCTCTTGATAGCCCTCCACCGACTGTTCCTCCAGCAAGTTTCCGATAAAAATAACATCTCTGCTCTCGGTATTTACCGGGATCACATAGCAGTATGGACCGGCAATTTCTTGGATTAATTTTGAAATAAAATAACGAAGTAAGCTTTGGTCTTGGCTGCTGTAGGCGGAGGTAAACGCCTGATAATCATCGATACGAACAACCGCTACGAAGAAACCGTGATTCGTCACAGGCAGTCCATAATACGCAAATTTGCTATCCCGCTCTTCATGGTGCCTCGTCGTTTCATGTAGGATAGCACTCAAGAAGCTCTGGCGCAGTACTGGCATGTTCTCTTGGAGTTGATTTTCGAGCACCTCGCCTCTTTCTCTCATCGTCCGCATCGCCGAGAACAAGTAAGAGAACTCGCTTCGATCATCTTTCTGAAAAGCCTCTCCAGCATCTTTACGCTTATTCTGAGCAAATTCGAAAAGGGAATAAATCGGCGAATAAATCGCCTTCGCAATTAATAAGGCACAGTTAACAGCAACCAGAATACTGAATGCAGCCAGCACATACATAAACGTCTGAATCTTCTCGCCTCTGGCCAGCATGACTCGCGTCGGCAACACATCTATATACTTCCATCCCGTATAGGGGGAAGTGACGGCGTTGAAAGATGACTCCGTCTCGCCAATCGGATGCGTGAATGTATCCATATCATTGCCTAAAAAACCTTTGATGTGTTCGAATTTCTCCGGTGCGACTTCACGTCCACTCTTGTTATTGAAAGCATGTTTACCGTCAGGGCTTACCATCCAAATTTCCTCCCCCTCCCGAAGCAATCGAAAAGAGGGACTCTGAAATAATGCTTGCTGATTCATATTGACAATGATCGCGCCTTGAAATTCGCCGCCCATCAAAGGGACAGGCCGTATGAGCGATACCTGTGTCGTTTCCTGCGCCTGTCCGTCGCTGCCTTCTAGCGGTGCGCGAACGATCCATTTCCCCTCTGAACGATTCATATTGTTGAAATAGGGAATCCAGTCATCGTCTTTGAAATCCTCCACTTTTTGCATGCCTGTCAAGGTCACCTGCACCATGCCTGCATTTTTGTAGTACACATAGATGGAAGTAATGTAGGGAGAGGACGTGTAAAAGTTGTTCAAATAGTCATGAACGAGTGAAATCTCGGCATCCATACTCTCCACATGCTCAGCCGCCATAAGTCGGGATAATCGCTGATCTCTGGCAAGCTGTATCGCCATCTTATCAATATCGCTCAGCATATTGTCCATTAAACGGCGCGTTTGCTCTAGCATCTGCAGACTGGATTGTCTGACTTCTTTTTGAATCGAGGATTGACTGTACCAATTGCCGAAAAAACCAACGACCAATACCGGCATCACGACCAAGGCAATTAAACTAAGTAAAATTCTGATAAATAAACTACGAAACCGAAAATTTGTAAATGCCAGCCGAATGAGTGATATCATGTTGTTCTCACCTTTCTCCAACAAAATTAAACTCTTATTATGTTAGCGCTCATAATAGTACATCTTGCCGTCGCTAATCTCTTTGTCGTAATCTTTTCCTCCAGCACTTTCCCATTTGGCAAGCATCTCGCTATACGTCTTCTCGAAGTCCAGAGAAATAATAACTTTAGAGATTCCTTCATACAGGTGCTTCTCGATTGCTTCTACGGTCTTCTTGGCTACTGTCGAGGTGAATCGATTACGGTGTTAGTTCACACCACTTCTCCACAGATCAGCATATTGCATAATAAGAAAAAACTTACCCTGTTGGAGTAAGTCATCACTCGGTGTATTTAGATTAGATTTACTTTCACATGCAAGTGCGGTGGGAAGTGATCGCCCTTCCCCCTTGTAATTTGAACGATTTCGAGCACATCGCCTGTACTCTCGTTTGTGTCTATGATCGAAGCGATCTGGGTGCCGAACACGTAACGTTCCCCTTCACCAGATTTCACCATGTAAGGCGTTTTTTCCTTGGGCAATTTTGCGCTAATTTGAAAAGACATAGATACCCTCCTATATTCAAACCATGCTTGTAAAGCAAAAGGCGGATCGGTGCTGTCAAATGCAGTCGTTCATTCTTTTGTAATTTGTTAACGCTTTCATATTATAATTTTAAATGAACGTTTAACTAATAACAATACAATAATACATAAACCGATAATTGGGAAATAGACTGTTTTGATTACAGAAATAACGAATTCAGATTAACGTATGGACACAAGACAGCTGGACTATTTTATTAAGGTTGCAGAATATTTAAGCTTTACGGAAGCCGCGAATAAGCTCTATATCGCCCAATTGGCAGTGAGCCAACAAAATCGGTTAAGATAAATCAAGTATTTGTTTTTAACATTCGAGCAACAATTGAAAATACTAAACATTTTATTAATTTTACTTCTGCTGCTTCATGTAAAAAGATACAAGAAATACCCTTACTTTGTAAGGGGTCATCCTAAACCTAAATGCTTCAAGAACCTACATAGTAAAAAGACAGTTCCCGAATGTCAGGAATACCATCACTCCCTGTAACCTCCAGTATAACCCCTGCCACTTTAACTGTTGGAATCCTTATAATAGCTTTGTGACCTATGTTATTTCCTTCATAGATGGTGACAGGACTACGGGATTTCGCAGTTATAATCGAGATCCTAAAGCTGCATACGATTTCGCCGTTCAACAAGTTTTCTTGAATCACAATGTGGTCCAGTAAATGAGCTTCTTTCGGCTCATATAGCCATTTTCGTTCCTCATTTGAACAGTGCGCAATCGTTGCAATAGGATTCCCGAAGCGCCTGTGGATTTCTTCACCGAAACGGAGCAGCTGCTCAGTATCTTTTAATGGTAATAGTCCTTTGCGGTCAGGTCCGATGTTCAGCAGCAAGTTTGCTCCCCGGCCGATGGAATGATAGTAAAGCCCCATTAGCTCATCGACGCTTTTAACCATATGCTCATCATTGTCGCTGTAAAACCAGTTACATCGCATTTGTACGTCGCATTCCGCAGGAATCCAAAGAAGCTCGGACAAATTTTCTTTTTCGTTGTTTAGAACAGAGAAATGAGTTGAATCGACTACATTCCAGCATGGACTCGGCGCAATGCCATCTTCGTTACCTACCCACCGGAAATCGGGATCACCCATATTAAAAATTAGAATTTCGGGCTGCATGCGTCGTATTTCACTGATAATCCGATTCCAGTCATACGTATGCCCCTCGGAGCCACAGCCGTCAAACCAAAGAATATCAATCTCGCCATATTCAGTGAGCAGCTCGGTTATTTGATTCACGAAGTAGTCGTCATACGCTTTTGCATCTTGTGTATAAAAATTGGCCGAACCGTCGAATGGGGAGTAATATAAGCCAGGTTTCACATCATACTTCCGGCATGCATCCACAAATTCGCGAATCACATCTCCTTTCCCCTCTTTCCATGGAGAGGCAGCGACGGTGAATTCACTATATCTGGATGGCCAATTGGAAAACCCGTCATGGTGCTTCGCGGTCAATACGGCATAGTTCATGCCAGCTTCTTTTGCTGTGCGAATCCACTGCTCGCAGTCTAAATTCTTAGGGTCGAAAGCTGATGGCATCATCGGCCTGTCATCAAAATCGATATAACCTTCATAAAAAGTACGCAATCCAAAATGTAAAAAAAGTCCGAATTCCCAGTCCTGATAAGCAAGCTGTCTTGCGAAAGGCATTACTTTTTGAACACTCTGCATATTCGCACTACCTTTCTAATCTCTGCAAATTTCACAAGTTCTGAAAAAATTGAATGTAATAACCTCTGTTATTGCCATCCTCATTTCCTCCAACACTTTATTACTCACCTTTTCTAAATTGCCCTGGCGTAATCCCCTCATATCTTTTGAATACACGAATGAAGGTATTGCTGTTCGAGAAACCAACTTTTTGCGTGATTTCTATTATCGTTTCATCGGTTTCCAGCATGAGCTTTTTGGACAATTGGACACGCTGTTTATTAACGTAATTCATAAACGTTTCCCCAGACTGTTCCTTGATGAATCGCGATAAATACGGAGCATTCACTTCGAATTTTAGAGATAGAGACGTTAAGCTCAAATCCATATCCGCCAAATGATCATCGATGTAGTTCAACACCTGATCTTTCAATGTCGTATTGTGGCTCTTCTTCTTAGAGTCAACATAGTCACACACCGTCTTCAAAAATGTATAAATCTCATCTTCAATCTCCGCGAATGACTCGCACTGGGTCAACAGTTTAATAAGCTCATGCTTCTCGACAGCTAACTCATTTGGACCATGATCCAGATGCTCAATGGCCTTTAAGATCGTGCCGATCAGCTCAAACATAAGAAGCTTACCAAGCTGAAGGGATAACGTACCATCTGATACATTCGTAACGATCAGCTCGCTGACAGCCTCCATGGCCTCCTCGTACTGACCCGTTTTAATATGATTAATTAACTGGCGCTCCATATCAAGCGGATAGTATAATTCATTCTTCGGCCGTTTGATCCGATCGTAAGTAATAATCTGACTGGGACCAATGACGAATTTATATTCTAGTGCCTCCAGGGCCTCCTCAAATCCATGCGGGATACCCGCCAAGGACGGATGGATATCGCTGATACCTATCGTCAGCTGAATGTAAAACTTCTCTTGCATGATGGTCTGCGCCTCTTGGGCTGCCTCAATCAAATCCTGTTTTGCAAGAACTTCATCTAATCCTTGTACATTGACTAGAAAAGCGATCATGCCATCCACTTCGGTCGTGAATGCGGTATGCTTTCGTCCGATTAACTCTTCAGTGATGTTCGTTACGATATAATACACGTATTGCAATTTGGACTCCGCATCGCGGTGACCGCTATCTGCAAACAGTGCAGCATAATCACCGATATGAAACAGCAATACAGCAAATCGGTTCGTCTCGAACCGCATGTGAAACGATTCCATGGACTGAGCAAGCGCAGAACCACTTTCTACTCTACCTTTCAGTAATCGTGCCAAGAAATGGCTTCGCAGTACATTTTGCTGCATCTTAATAGTTCGATCGGCCGTATCTTGCAAAGCTTCTTTCTCTGACATGAAGGATTGAAGCAATGAAAATTCATTTCCAATGCCTTCTAAATTCAGTTTCACCTTCGGTGAAACCAAATCTACCATACGACGGATCGGCATATAATGTCTCCGCGTCAGCCAAATGGACATTGGCCCCCCGACAAAAATACACAAAAATAAACCCGCATAAATCCAATTGCGCAGCTGACTTACCTTGGCAGAATAAATTTCCGTTGGAACGATGGATACATACTTCCACTCATTTTCAACCGAAGTAACGTAAGATACCGTCACTTCTTCCTTGTTCCATTGCTGGTTAAACGAACCTTCCGCAGAAGTGATCTGCTCGACATTGATATCGGATATATGCTCCGATTTACCTGCAATCATAATCGGTTTGTTCGTAGAATCGAGAATTAGCACAGTGCCTGCTTTGGCAATTTGAATATTCGAGATGGCTTCTTTCAATCGATCTGTATTCAACATGACAACAAGAGATGCTGGTGCTTCGTTCATATTCTGAATAGGCAAGGATTGCATGTAGACCATATCAACTGGAGATAATTGAAGAAAATTCCCGAAATAGGGTTGCTCAATTAAATCGCTCCATTGTTTCACTGTTATCCCCTTACTCTCGTGGAGTAATTGAAAAAGGAGCTCGGCTTGATTCATCGTCGAGGTTGTCACGCCGAAACGCTGTTTCTTCATATACACGTACAATTCTTTTATATTTCCATTCGATATCGCATACGATCTTAGCGAGTTGATGATATCTAATGTCTCTGTCTTCGCCTGTGAATTGTTAAAATCAGCATGATTAACATACTTTATAATCTTCGGATCCAGAGAAAGCTGCAGCCCCATCTGTTTAATATCTTTGAATTGATTGTCCAGTGATTGTTTAACCTGATTGAGCAACGCTTTATTGGAACGGATAACCTCTGAGCTCAATAAATGCTGAGACTGAATAAGAACTAACATCGTGATGAGGATGGGAATGCACAGAATCGTTAAATTCGAGTAAAGCCAAAATAAAAATACGCTCCGCTTCACAAAGAAGTCCTCCCTTACTCTTGCTGTACGTCGTATTATCCCATCTTCATCAGCGCATGTACATCTACAATTTTTGTTTCATCTTCATTTTTATTGATTTCAGTTGTTATTCTTTGATAGCACCGATCATAACTCCTTTTACAAAGTATTTCTGCAAAAAGGGGTAGACGATCAATATTGGCAGTGTGGCCACCATGATTGTTGCGTATTTAATACTCTCTCCAATGGCTTGCGTGTCGTTTGTGTTACCTGTTCCTGTTGTCATCGAATCTGTACTGTTCTGTACGAGAATTTCCCTAAGAATGAGCTGTAGTGGAAACTTCTCCCGATCTTGAAGAAACAACATTGCATTGAACCAGGAATTCCAATGAGCAACTCCATAGTAAAGCACCATTACAGCAACAACTGGCATAGACAGAGGCACTACAATCTGGAACAAAATGCGATATTCGCTTGCACCATCAATTTTCGCCGACTCTAGCAACCCTTCAGGGATTGCTTCGAATGATGTTCGCATAATAATCAAATTCCATGTACTGACTGCTACGGGAATGATAAGCGCAAGCAGACTATTCCCTAAATGCAAGTAATTATTAATTAATAAATAGGTAGGAATTAATCCGCCGCTAAAATACATGGTAAAGACTATACCAATCATCAAAAACTTTCGAAGTACAAATTTTCTGGAAAGTGCATAAGCTCCGATTGTCGTAAAAAATAGGTTAATCGCTGTTCCAAGAATTAGAATAATTAATGTATTCCCATAACCTGTCAAGATATTCGGGTTATCTATGACCTTTTGGAAAGCACTGAGATTAAAACCAAGCGGTTTTAACAGCAGGCCTGTATGTTGGATAAGCAAATTCGAATCACTAACGGAAGCCATAAGTACATAATAGAACGGGTATAACGTACAGACGATAAGCAATAACATTAAAATAATATTACCGATATCGAATAAACGTTCAGATGCGCTTACTTTCATGTAAAGTTCCTCCTACCATAACCGGCTCCCAGAGAATCTGCGGGATAAGCTGTTTGCGCTAATAAGTAAAATGAAATTAATCATCGATTGGAATAACCCTACGGCTGTTGTATAGCTATAATCATTTCCTTGTGCAAGACCTTCACGATACACGAATGACGAAATTACATCTGCGGTCTCATATGTATTGGGATTATAAAGTAGGACAATTTTCTCGAAGCCTACCTCCATCAAACCGCCAATTCGAAGAATTAGCAATATCATAATCGTTGGTATAATTCCCGGAAGCGTTACGCTCCAAATTTGTCGGAATCTTCCTGCCCCATCCACACGAGCAGCTTCGAATAACTCTGGATTGATCCCACTTAGAGCTGCCAAATAAATAATGGACGACCAACCAAGCTCTTGCCAAATCCCAGTACTGATGAAAATCGTTCGGAAATTGTCAGCAGCATTCAATAACGATGAGTCCTGCCCGCCAAAGAAAATAATAATGGAGTTCACAAGTCCACCACGGTTCGTAAAGTCAATAATTAATCCCGCAATAACGACAATGGAGATGAAATGGGGCAAATAAGAAATCGTTTGTACGACTGATTTGAACAGCTTCAGACGAAGTTCGTTCAGAAGAATCGCGAGAATAATAGGTGCAGGGAAACCGAATATTAAGCTATAAAAGCTGATCAAAAACGTATTTTTAAGTACGCGAACGAAATAGTAGCTTTTGAAAAAAGCAGTGAAATGCTGAAATCCTACCCAATCACTTGCCCAAATCCCTTTCGCGGGACTGAAATCTTTGAAAGCAATAACTGCGCCGTACATAGGAAAATATTTAAAAATAAAGAAATACAGCGCAACCGGCAGTACCATCAGGTAGATTGCGCGATTTTTTCTCAAGTCAGCTGTTAGAACCTGAATGGACTTCGCCATGTTCTCACTCCTTACTGTTATATAAGAAGGGGAGGCCTTACCTCCCCTATCCATCGTTCAATTAACGTTTGTTGTAGCGATCCAGTGCCGCTTGGTTAATTTCTACAGCACGGTCGATGTTCATCTTTTTCACTTGCTCTAGCGTATTTTCATAATCTTCAAGTTTTGAGGAGCCCATGATTGTTTTGGTAACTTGTTCTTTCAATAAGGTCGATACATCGTTCATAATCTTTGCTGATTCCTTCGCTTCTTCAGGTGTAAGCACTACCGGAGGCAGCATCACGTTATACGCATTTTTCGCATACTTCGCATAGATATTCACAGCATCTTTTTGTTCTTGTAGTTGATAATATTGCTCATTGTAACGGTCATCGTCCAAACCTGTGAAGGAATAGTTGGCAATAAAATATTTAGCCATCGCTTGAGGAATTGGCAAGTTGTCCGAGTTTTTCAAAATCATATCTGTGTACTTAGGCTGGCCGTCTACTTTCTTGTAAGTTTGACCTTCTATACCGAAGTTTTTGAGTATTGATCCTTCATCACTAAATAAATAGTCCATTGCTTTGACGGTTTCGGCAGCATGCTTATTTGCACTTGTAATAACCGTCCCTACATTATCATATTCCCAAGCTGCTTGAACGAATTTAGGCTCATCACCTTTTTTCAATACAGGATATTGTACGGCAGCAAGCTTCGCTTTTGGATCAATTTTCTGCAAGGATGGCATATAAGTTCCTAGGCTTCCTCCAATGTAACCGAAGAATGCGCCTGCTTTGCCTGAAGTTATTTTCGCATCCATCGTTTTGCCATCATTGGATGCGAAATCCGGATCGATCAGGCCATCTTTATACCATCTCTGCATTGTTGTTAGATATTGCTTATATTCTGGTTGCATCGGTCCGTACTTTACTTTGCCATTATCTACATAGAAGCTAATTCCCGGAAGACCGAATGCGCCTGCAAAATCAACATTTGAAATCGTATTTCCTTTATTCATTGTGAAAGGAATTGCACCCTTCTTTTCCTTAAACGCTTTAAGCACCGTTTCCCAATCGTCCATTGTTTCTGGAGCTTTCAATCCAAGCTCATCGAGCCAATCTTGACGAATCATCATGCCGGAGAACGTTTTGAATTGGCCGTATTGACCTACTCTCAAGTGAGGCAGCACATAAATATCACCGTTGTCCGCCTTGATTTGCTTCGCAATCTGAGGATTAGCATCCAGAATCTTTTTCAAGTTGGGTGCATTCTTCTCAATTAACTCATTTAGTCTAATGATCGTACCATCTTTAAACATTTTCGAAGTTCCGCCCTGAACATTACTCCAATTCCACAGCATAGAATCTGGCAGATTATTAGAAGCAACCATGACACCATACTGCTGCGTGTGATCCGAAGTAGTACTACCTGATGGATGTTGAAAATCAAACGTTACATTGGTTTTCTTCGCCCATTCCTGCACCATAGGCATTTCATTCATGCTCTTTACTACAGCCAATGCATTTCCATTTAGCGGTGTCCATAATGTCACCTTCACTGGATCTTTAGAAACTGATGACGTTGCTGCTGGAGCTACACTACTTGCCGCCTCTTTCGTTGCTCCTGAGTTACCGCAAGCAGTTGCCAACGATAGTACTAGAATGGATGCTAATACTGGCAAAACGGTTGAACGTAATTTTCTTTTCATGGATACACTTCCCCTTTTTAGTTATCTGACACTCCCACGGTGAAGTGGACTTGTCCTGTGATTGGAGCATACATCACGTTTATCCAAATCGTATATCGGCGATTTTTCAATCGTATTGTTTTCTTCAGAATTGTCATCGCTTCTTTTTGTCGTATCCTCATTTAATGAGAAAACGCTATAATAACAGGCACAATCATTTTATCATCGACGATTCAATATGTATTGTGAATGAAGAAAAGCCCTCATTTTTCTGCATGTCACAGAAAAACGAGGACATCTATCCTATCGTTTAAGGCAGAATTCGTAAAACAGGTCTACTCGTAGCCGAAGCGTTCTCTTTCGTGGCGTAGCTCACAAAACTGCTCGATCCGCTGGTTAAGGAAGAAATCTCAATGCCCACCTGTTTGCTTGTTGAGGATAAGGCATCCCTCACTTGATCTGTGACATCAATCCACACGCTATTCCCAGCTGCTGGCACTTTCCACTGTGCGATAAGCTGCCCCGATGCTGGCTTATTGTTCCACGTCAACGCGCTCTCACTCCAAGGCTCCGTCACCACTTTGGCCTGATGATCAACCTCAGTATCCGGCGTTCCCGTTGGAGAAATCATAATCGCCGCTTGCGAGACGGTGTCTGTGTAGGCAGAAAGATCAAATTGCAAAAAAGCATTCCGGATATAACCTGCGGTATCTTTTTTTACTTCCATATAGCTAGTGCTACTATAATTCGTATTCGCATAACTGCCATCCCGCACCCAAGCGTCATCATGAGCGGATACGATCGTAGGAATCGCTGTGTTGAATCGAGCGTGGAACGTTTTCCCATAGGAGCCGTTCACGTCAATAGACAGCTTCAATGTCGGACTATATTGCGTCACGGTTATGCCATTATCCAGAAAAGCCGCGTTACTATAACTTCGATTCAATTCCACTTCTATCATTCCTGTATTCGCCTGGGTTGGATCGGATAGGGATAAATCGAGTGTTCCTCCTTCTTCTTTGACCATCACGGACGATTTCTTATTAACGGTTATAAGGCTTCCACCGTTCCCATCGCCAATTGTTTTGCTGCCATCCGTCCAAATGTTAGCCCCAACGATATTCAAAGTCTTTTCTTTGACGGCTTGCGCGCTCGAAGTATTCTCCAAAATCACAATATCCGGATTAGCCGCATAGCTCTGAACTTGAGCACTGCTAGCATTAGGTAAGGTTACATAACTATAAGTGGCATTGCTTGGATTCGTGCCGTGATCCAGCCACATGGTCATATAATTGGCCGTAATAGGCTCTTTGTAATTCGTTAATACGAGCTTAGGACGATAAGTGGCGTTTGCATGTTCCCGACTTGCGTAGTTGACCCAACTATTCGAATCAAAGGGAGAAGTTGCGTAAATCCGCAGTGAAAACACGTTCTGATTGTTCGCCAGCGCTGTTTGGAGTGCACTTGTAACATCAATGTTAATCGGGATGCCAACCTGCATGCCACTCCATCCCTGAATCGGATTCAATGAAACAGAACTAGGCTTGTTTGCCCATAGTAAGCCTGATTCAGACCATGAATTGTCCGATACCCACTCTGCTTTATGCTGAATCGGATTAGAAGTTGGACCTATTGCAGCGGGTACCAACGTGATTTGAGCGCTATCGAATGTAGCGCCATTCGGTACAAAAGAGC
Organism: Paenibacillus sp. J22P165; assembly: GCF_059692015.1. Classification (NCBI taxonomy): domain Bacteria; kingdom Bacillati; phylum Bacillota; class Bacilli; order Caryophanales; family Paenibacillaceae; genus Paenibacillus; species Paenibacillus sp. J22P165. The sequence goes on from NZ_JCAUAP010000012.1 coordinate 187,982, forward strand.
TCACATCGAACTTAACATAGCTCTCCCTTGCATAACCGCCTGAATCATTCTTCACCACCAATGTTGATTCAGTTCCATGATTGGCTTCATTTTGACGGACATAAGAATCCTCCGTATCGAAAACGGTGTATACATTCGGTGTAGCCTGATTAATTTCGTTCCATGTTCCGGTTCGTACTTCACGCTTGGCAAGGAGTGTAGTATTACTTGGGAAATAATAGCCGACACTGGAGCTATCACCACTCGTATTTCCCTGTAATTGAAGCCAATTTGTTCCTGTTAATGCTGCCGACCATCCCAAAGCAGTCGATTGGGCATTTCCATTCACTGTCAGTGCGTTGCTCCCATCAATTTTCCGATTCTCAACAATCGTTTCTACTTTACGCAGACTACCATCCCAACCATTACCCACCTGCCCTGAATTGGTAATGCCTGCACCTAGCGCAACAATCTCATTGTCGAAGGTGAACCAAGACTTCTTTGCAGTCAGGCTAGACGGCGTAAGTATAGCTCCTCCGGTACCAATATCTCCGGGAGATTTCAAATCCATACCTGTCGCGCCGTATAAACCAACAAGCTCCGAGCCGCCTGTCCATGTGTTTGGACTCAAATAATTCAACCAGTTGCTGCTGGTGGTTCGTGTCTGGGTATCAATGGTTGTTCCCGGGAGACGATATGGATTCACCGTAGGCCAATAGTTATCGTATTGAGCGGTATCCGAATTATATAGATACGTCATTCCATCGCCGGTATACCAGCCTTTCACGTTATTTTTGTTCCCAGATTCGTACTTGTCTACACGCTTGGATGACATACTTATCCCGTAACCATATCCTGGCCGTAATTGAACGACACGATCTTGGTTTGGGTATTGGAACTGTCCGAATTTCTCTCCTCTGGAAGGAATCGCCGTGTCATTCATAATAGCTTTCAACTGAAAGTATTGATAGATGGATGCTGTAGTCATGATTTGGTTGCTGCTATCTAACGTAATCCAATTTTTTAACATGCTCTGAATCGCTTGCCTCGGATTCGCCGGGTACGCGGCCCCCATAAGTTGATTATCCTCAGGAGCTGAGATTAATAAATAGCATATAGATGAAATCAGTCCTTTTCCCGTAAGAACAGGGATCATATCCTTCACACCTAACGAGGGACCAAACGCAATATTTCTCCCTCTGACCATATCCATGACATTCCCGTTATATATAAACGGCTCGACGGAGTCAAACGCCCATTTGTAAGCATGCCATTTATTAGGATCCGTTACATCCCAACTTGAACCGCTGAGTATATACAACAGGATTCCAACATCGTTAAGCAGAGCAGTTCCGTACCCACCAATGTAGGGTATCGTTGCGTGCTGGATGAATGAGCCGTCCGCATAGAAACCGTCACGAGCCGAAGTACCCAATGCTGCCGAAGGAGCAACATAGCTAAATACACTACTAAGTGAATCGCGAGCATTCGTAATCTTGGCTGATTCTTTAACGATAATGCCTCTATAAGCAACCCCAATCGCTTGATCCAGTAGATTCGCTCCTGTCATAACTGGACTTCCGCTTACCGTTCGAGCGGTTGCAGTAGGAATAAAGCGATTCACCGCATTCATATAATTGGTAATTTGTGTGGAGGTCAAGTCGTTATACATTAGAATAACCGTCTTCGTCAGCAATTGAGGCACACCAATCTGCCAGTGAAACCAGTTACCATACGTCGTAACCGTTGTATTATATTTCTGTACATACAGCCAATCGAGTGCACTAATCACGTCTGCTTTTAGTGCAGCATTCTGATAAAAAGTAGATCCTGGTGTATAAAGGGTAGTAATCATCGCATATAAACGTCCGTAAGATAGAGAGATATCGCCGGAATTGGTAAAGCTATCCGTGCTCGTAAAAGGTAAGTCGATCCAAACATACGTGCGACTCACACTGCGATTCATGAGATCCCAATACCCTTTGCCACTGGAGCAAGGAGCCTGTGAAGCTGAACATGTGGAGACCATGCTATCCATCTTAGTAATTTTGGTCTGGAGAATGACATCAGTAACAGGCAGCGAGTACATCTCATCGCCAAGCAGCAATCGTTGAAGTTTGGCTCTCAATCCATCATATTCGTCACTTGCCTGCGCAGTCTGTGGATGAGCACCGAGGGTCGAAACAAACATGACAACCAAGCATAGAAACAGAATATTAACCGATCGATCCAACTTTAACATATTAAAAATCCCTCCTCTATTTAAACTAGCTTTCGCTATTAAGATAGTTTGTAAACGCTTTCTAGTAAATCGGCAATTTTTTCCGAGTCGTTTATTTTTGCGAAAATGAGCTCGGTGTTGCGCATTCATACCTAAATATTCGAGATAGTCGTCAATCCCCGATAACTGCCCAAAGAAACGTTGCTGACCTTGAAAAGGAGATAGAATCGGTCGTGTGGCAAGCCGAATCCATAGCTGAGATGGAGAATAATTTGTGCGAGATTGTTTCTATGCTTTTTCCAGAATCAGCGGATACGGAACTATCCTGGGTTGACGATCTGGAAAATTACTTACATCAACATTACACAGAAAATATCTCCTTAACTTCTTTATCTGAACGATATCATTTAAATTCATTGTACCTTAGTCGTCTTTACTCCCGAAAAAAGGGCATGTCCCCTATTGATCAGCTAACCCACATACGGATGGATCATGCCAATCAGCTTATCAAAGATTACCCGCGGTTGCTGTTTAAAGATGTAGCCCTCAACGTAGGATACATCGCCCCCTACTATTTCAGCAAATTATTTAAACAATGGTCGGGTATGACACTTACGGAATTTAAGAATTCGATACAAATAAATTAGATGTTAGAACAACAAAGCGGTTTCAGCTGCAATGTGCAGCGAAACCGCTTCTTTATTAATTGTGGTCTCGTACAGCATTATAGTGACAGTAGTTAAACTGAAAGTCGGACATCAATATGCTTTACCCTCACCCGTCCTTATGTCTATTCATCTGCGTATTGCGTACATTACTAAAAGGAGCTGCCTTTGGCTCTCTGTCTTTTCTTGAGAGATTCAAACCATGAATAAAATATTAAGTAGTATGTGTTTTTAATTCTATTAGGATGGAGGATCGACCGCTCTCTTCCATCACTTGTAGAATTTGAATAAGCTTAATTGCTGCGTTCCATTTTTCTTGATCTATTGCGGAGTGTATGATTTCAACTAAGTCCGCTTTGGTGGTGATATTATACATTATTCAATCACTTCGTTGTCTCTATATTACAATTATATCCGTTTAGTAATTAATTAATTACAAAAAAAACCAATAGATTGTTTTAAACGAAAGCATGAAAACACCCCCGAATTCCTTGGGGGATCAATTGTAGTAGCAATAATTACATTATGTGAAATTACTTTGGTGTGAAAAAACTGAAGTATTTCACCATTTATAAGGCTCCCATTCAACAAACGTTACTCGTTAGATTAATGTTCTACAGTTACCTTAGTGAAAAAGATGCATTTTTGGTATTCATCTTTTGAGAGTTCTATTGCTATTTGTTCTTGTTGATTTACGCCTTTTACTGTGTATAATTTGCCGCTACCATTGCGTATTATCATAGGTCCTTCAGGTGTATTTCTAGCCACCTCACCATTATGGGTTGGATACGGACTTACTTGTTTATTCACTGCCCCAATTTCCTTCTCAATCTTATCTATCGGTAGAGACTCAGTAACCAACTCGTAAATATTGTCATTCCAAGCTAAAGTTACACGAACAGTTTTACCGTACTCCAATTCATTTTTACTGCTCTCGGTTTTTGAGGTTGAAGAACAACCTGCAAATATTATTAAAATCAATGTAACGAAGAAAAACTTCTTATTCATAATTCTCACCTCTAAAAGAATAGACGTTACTTTACAGACAAAGTTACATTACTCAACATACTTATTGCATTAACCTCCCGTTAGGTGAGCGAAAGGCTGCCGATCGTGCCGGCAGGCAGCCTCCCGTTACTGTGTATTGAACAAACGTTCTTACGTTAGTTCAACGCTGCTGAGGCTCGCGAAATTACTTAGTCGTATCTTACCGTATCAAATGTTCTGAAATCCCCCAGAAATATTTAAATAGGAACATTAATATTATTATTTCATTTATTGTCACTAAGATAACAATAATCAGTTGTTGTTGAGTATTAAAATATTTTCTCCATTTTATTGTTTGATTAGCTACATCAATAGCATCTTTATATGCTGAATATCTAGGAGCAATAACAAATCCGAATATTAATATTAATATTAATATAGGTATGAATGCAAATGGCAACAAAAAAATGGTAAGTAAGCCTAACGCAAATAGAAATCCTGATATCATTGCTACTAATTTAAATAGTAAAGGAAAAAGACCAGTGAGAAGTATTTGAAGGACTGTAATCCTAAGCCATTTCAAAATTTGACCATTATATAATTGACCAGTTCCCGGTAAAATTACAGAAAATATTGCAGGGAAATTCACAATTTTCATTATATCTCCAGTGTTTTCATTTGTATTTCTAAGTAATTTTATAATAAAGCGTAATTGGATTAATTATGAGAATTCTTACGTGGAATGCATACTATAACTAATTCGATATGTGTTGAACTAAAGTTCCTACGTTAGCTTAAAATCCTGCATGCCAAAGTATAAGGATTATCGTCGTCAAAATAATGTTGCAAACATAAAAAATGAACTTAATATTATCAAACCATAATCTAAAATGATTTTCTTTACATTTTTAAAAATAAGAAAAAGAGGTAGCAGAGTGAACAAGTAGGATAAAATGGCTCCAAGCCAGAACCATTCTAATTCATTTGTTCCATCTTTATGATAAATTGCAAAAGACTGAAAACTTAAACTAAAAAATAATCCAATGATTGAAAAAATAAAAGCTGTTATACTACGTGTGTTCATGGTTAAAACATTAATTTGGTAAATTTCATGTTTCTCTCCATGTCATTATTCAACTATCCTGCCCTTTCGTATTATGAGGTTAACCAGTTTTTACTGGTTGACCTCTTTTGTTTTTAGAGGTTTAGTAACGGTAGCCGGGGGCGAACGTCTCTGCCCGTGGGACCGCGATCCCGTCCGCTAAACTGTTCACCCCCTACTTGTAGAAACATGTTTGAGGCTGGTTGAGACAACGATCTCGAATAACAAGCGAAGCTATGACACTGCAAGAAGGACTAGGGGCTGCCGGCAAATTTAATATTAGGAGGGATTGAAGTATGAATCCAGTAATTGGACTGGATATTGCAAAAAGAGAAAGTCAGGGCCAAGCCTTCTTGGATAAAGGAAAGCCCTACGGTAAGAGTTTTACGATCATTCACACACAAGAGGGATTGCAGATTTTCCATCAGCTTTTAAAGGATCTTGAAACCACGACTGGACAAAAACCAATGGTTATTTTAGAGGCTACGGGCCATTACAATGCTCCAGTCACACAGTTTTTAGATGATCAGAACTACTTGTACATTGTTGTTAACCCTATTCTGTCTTATCAATCTAAAAAATCTTCGAGCTTACGTAAAGTAAAAACAGATGCCATTGATGCCTATGCCTTATGCGAATTCTTTTACAAG